>JASHOE010000034.1 GCA_030041275.1 Streptosporangiaceae bacterium | reverse complement strand
TCTGGCAGCTAATCAGCGTTGGTACAGCGCCCGCTGGCGCTCCCCTGCCGAAACGGAGAGCGGCTAGGCTTGGTGCGGTCCCATCAGAAGTTCACCTGTTGCGGCAGCGATGGGACAGTCGGGCCCCGATAGCTCAGGCGGATAGAGCGACTGCCTCCTAAGCAGTAGGCCGCAGGTTCGAGTCCTGCTCGGGGCGCTCCGGCAGTAAGCAAATCCGCTGGTCAGACAGCCTGTGACGGGACGCGCCGGTTGGCATCCGCTGCCGCGACGGCGTGTTGTTCGCGAGCGCGATGCAGGTAGATCAGCGCGGCTTCCTTGTGCTGTGGCCAATGCGGTCCTTCGGTTCGCGAAGCTGACTTCCTGTGCCGTCTGTGCCGAACCCGGGGCGGGCCTTCAGGGGTGTGGGCGGCGCGGCGCCCGCAGATTCCTGGGCCAGGAGCGCAACCTGCGTGGCCGCGCAAGATCGGCGATGCTGCCGTGCGCCGGTGCCAGGGCGGGATTCAGGCGGATCGCCTCCCGGAAGGCGGCCTCGGCCTCCGCCCAGCGCCTGGTATCGCGCAAGACCACGCCGAGGTTGTAGTAGGCGTTGCTGTCGCTCGGTTCGAGGCGGATCGCCTCCCGGACTGCGGCCTCGGCCTTGTCGAACCGGAAGGTCTGACGCAGGACCAGTCCGAGGTTGTAGTGGGCGCTGCCGTCGCTCGGTTGGCGGCGGATCGCCTCCTGAAAGGCGGCCTCGGCCTGCCGCCAGTGCCCCCTATCGGACAGGACCACGCCGAGGTGGTTGAACGCGGCGGTGTGGGCGGGCTCGAGGCGGATTGCCTCCCTGATGGCAGCCTCGGCCTGCCGCAACCGTCCGGCACCGCGCAGGGCCGCGCCGAGGTTGATATGTGCCCAGGCTTTGCTGGGGTCGAGGCGGATTGCCTCCCGGAAGGCAGTCTCCGCTTCCGCGTACCGCTTGCTGTCGACCAGGACCTGGCCGAGGTATACGTGCGCCCTGGCGTTGCTGGGGTCGAGGCGGAGTGCCTCGCGCCAGGGGGCCTCGGCCTCTGCGTACCGCTTGCTGTCGATCAGGACCCAGCCGAGATTGGCGTGCGCCTTGGCGTTGCCGGGGTCGAGGCGGATTGCCTCCCGGCAGGGGGCCTCGGCCTCTGCGTACCGCTTGGTGTCGATCAGGAGCCAGCCGAGGTTGGCGTGCGCCTTGGCGTTGCCGGGGTCGAGGCGGATTGCCTCCCAGGTGGCTGCCTCGGCCTCCGCGTACCGCTTGCCGTCGATCAGGAGCCAGCCGAGGTTGACGTGCGCCTGGGCGTTGCTGGGGTCGAGGCGGATCGTCTCTCTTAGTGCGGCCTCAGCCTCCACGTACCGCTTAGTGTCGATCAGAACCAGGCCGAGGTCGTTGTGGCTGCTGGCGTTTCTGGGGTCGAGGCGCATCGCCTCTCTCAAAGCAGCCTCGGCCTCTTCGAACCGCTGACTAGCACGCAGGATCCGGCCAAGATTGACGTGCGTGCTGGCGTCGCCGGGGTCGAGGCGGATCGCCTCCCGGTAGGGGCTTTCGGCCTCTGCGAATCGGGGGCTAGCGTGCAGGATCCGGCCGAGGTGGCTGTGCGCGCTGGCGTTGCCGGGGTCGATGCGGATCGCTTCCTGGCAAGCAGCCTCCGCCTCGGCGTAGCGCTGAGTAGCGCCCAGAACTATGCCCAGGTTGATGTACGCGAGGGGGTCGTCGGAGTCGAGGCGGATGGCTTCCCGGCAGGCGGCCTCGCCTTCTGCATACCGCTGAGTCGCGTTCAGGGCTACGGCGAGATTGACATACGCGCGGGCTTTGCCGGGGTCGAGGCGGATCGCTTCCCGGCACGCGGCCTCGCCTTCTGCATAGCGCCGTGTCCCGTTCAGGGCCGCGGCGAGGGTGACGTGCGCGGCGACCCTGCCTGGTTCGAGGCGGATGGCTTCCCGGCAGGCGGCCTCTGCCTCCGCATACCGCTGAGTGGTAAAGAGGATCGCGCCGAGGTAGCTGTAGGCGGCGCTGTGGCCGGGGTCGAGGCGGATCGCTTCCCTCTCGGCTCCCTCAGCCTCCGCGTACCTCTTACTGTCCGTGAGGACACCGCCGAGGTTGACGTGCGCGCCGGCAGAAGCGGGGTCGATGCGGATTGCCTCCCGGAAGGCGGCCTCGGCATCGGCGTACTGCTTAGTTTCGCGTAGGACGATGCCGAGTGCGACGTGCGGGATAAAGTCTCTCGGGTCGATGCGGATTGCCTCCCGGCAGGCAGCCTCGGCCTCCGCATACCGCTGCGTCCCGCACAGCACGCCGGCGAGGTTGCTGTGGGGGGCGGCCAGGCCCGGATCGAGGCGGATTGCATCCAGGAAGGCAGCCTCAGCTTCCTGCAACCGCCCAGTACTGCGCAGAACTAAGCCGAGGTTGTTGTGCGCGCGCGCAAGGACGGGGTCGAGGCGGATCGCCTCCCGGCAGGCAGCCTCCGCCTCCGCGTACCGCCTCGCCTTCACCAGGACGAAGCCGAGCGCGCTGTGCGCTGGGGCCAAGGCGGGGTTGAGGCGGATCGCCTCCCGGCAGGCAGCCTCGGCCTCCTCATACCGAATCCCCCTCCCCAGAACCAGGCCAAGACCGCAGTGGGCGCGAGACAGCCGGGGATCAAGGCCGATGGCGGCCCGGAAGGCAGTCTCGGCGTCGGCATACTGGTGCTGCCGTCTCAGTCTGTCGCCCTCATCAGCACGGGCTACAGCCTCAGCCACATTCGCGGCATCGGCGGGTCCGTCCACCGGTCCTCCCGCGGCATCCAATCAGGCCAGGGCGCCGACACAACATCGTGGCGATTCCAGCCGCCGCGCTGCCCTTGCGCCCGTGCTCAGTCTGGCACGCTCATGCCGCGCCACTTCGAATCCGTGCTCTCCCGCACAGCGTTCGCACCGGCGCGGGTTCCACGTGAGCCGTCGCATGCCGGGTCGGCGAAGCCGACCGCATGCGACGCAGCGAACGCGGTTAGCGTTGAGCTTGGCTGGTCCGGCTGTCCAGTCGGCTCCCAGCGCCAGGATCCATCCGCGCGGCTGCGGGGCCGATGTCTGAAGGGCCGATTAGCGGGCTGGGCCATTTCGATCACATGAACGGGACTAGCTGGAAGCACGACATCATGATTGACCATGTCTATATCTCTGTGACCAATATCGAGAACTCGCTTGCCTTCTACTCCGAAACCTTGAAACCGCTCGGCTGGCACGAGTGCGGCCGCTACAACTCGGCATCCGGTCCCGAGGGCGTCCCGGACCTGTTCGGGCTCTGCGACGACATCTACGGCACTGGCAAGGGTGTCGGATCGAGCATCTGGCTTCGGCGTAGCCAACCGGGTGAGACAGGGCTCTACCTTGGCGTCGTCTGCGGCACTAACCAGGCTGTCGATGCGGCGTACGCTGCCGCGATCAATGCGGGCGGAATCGACGAGGGCGAGCCAGCCGAGCGTACATACTTCGGCCCTGGTTATTACGCCGCCAACGTCGCCGACTTCGACGGCAATCGACTGGAGTTCGTCCATAAGGCATGGAATCCATGAGCGACCCCTTGAGCGTCGCGCACCTCGGCGGGCTCTAGCCGCGGGGAGGCCAACCCGCGCATGCTCGAGTGCCGGATGGAGAGGGGCGGGTGTCGTCATCCGGCGGGGAGGCCAGCCCGCGCGTGCTCGAGCGCCCGACGAAGGGCGGCGAGTGTCGTCCTCGCAGCGCCGACTTCGTCGGGGCCGATCGGAGCGAGCAGCTCATCGAGCCGGTTGTTGAAGGTTCGTTCGGCCTCAAGGACCAGCGCGGCTCCGCTGGCGGTGAGGCTGATCAGCGACGAGCGCCCGTCGGCGGGGTTCGGGAGCCGCGTCACCCATCCGCGGGCTTCGAGTCGATCAACGCCTTTGCTAATCGCGCCGATCCCGGCGGCGAAGGCCGCGGCGACCTCGCCGACACGTGATCTCGGGTGGTCGCGGAGGTAGCGCATGATTTCAAACTGGGCCGTGACGATCCCATGCTCGCCGCGGAGCTTCTCTCCGACGGCGTTGTACAGGCGAGTTTCGCAGTGCACACCGCGCGGTTTGACCCGTTCGATGACCGAGACGCCGAAAAGGAACAAGGCAATGTCACTAGATACCGACACCCGTGCGGCCCCGCGGCAAGCAGGCACGGTCGCGAACTTCGATCAGATCATCGGTGACATCGACAGGGCGCAGGCCTGCCTGGTCGAGTACCGGAGCCGGCTGCGGGCGGCTGACTGTTCGCAGCTGATAG
Organism: Streptosporangiaceae bacterium; assembly: GCA_030041275.1. Taxonomy (GTDB): domain Bacteria; phylum Actinomycetota; class Actinomycetes; order Streptosporangiales; family Streptosporangiaceae; genus JAJYUU01. The sequence continues at coordinate 53,943 of JASHOE010000034.1, read as the reverse complement.
TCAGGCCCGTCGAGGTCGAGGACTTCGCGGCCCGGACGCGCAGCGTGCTTCGTCAGGTCGGCCTCCACGGAGAGGCCCTGCGGGCGATCCTCCCGGACGCCGATTAGCTAGCCAAACTCCGTGGCGCTTCAAGCAGAACCCGCTCGTGGCACGCGGACGCGGATGTACAGCCGGTACTCACCGGTCTTCGGCGGCGTTCGCTCCTGCTGATGGTGCGTGGTCCGGACGGGAGGGCGCCGTCAGGGGTGGCATCAGTCCGCGGGCTTGGAGCCCGTCTAGCAGGTCCGCTTGCACCTCCGCCTCGGGGCGGTCAGTACTCAGCTCTATCAGGATGCCGCGGCCGCGGTAGTAGTCGACCAGTGGCGCGGTTTGCTTGGTAAAGACGGCGAGCCGGTGCCGGATCACGCCGAGCGTGTCATCGGACCGGCCGTCGCGTTGCGCCCGGTCGAGCAGTCGGCTGATGAGTTCTTCTTCCGGCGCCGTGAGGTAGATCACGGCGTTGGCGGTCAGCGCGAGGTCGGCGCCGAACTGCGCGGCGCGCAGCGCTTGCGGCATGGTTCGCGGGAACCCGTCGAGTACGTAACCGCCGGTGTGGCGGGCCGCGGCAACGACGGCTGGCGCCAGAATGCTGAAGATCAGTTCGTCTGGGACAAGGTCACCGCGCTCGGTATAGGAGGCCACTTGGCGACCCAGGTCGGACCCGCACTCAACTTCCGCGCGCAGCAGGTCCCCAGAGGATATGTGCGTGGCGCCCGTCCGCTGGGTCAGCCATTTGCTGTGCGTGCCCTTCCCGGCGCCCGGTGGCGACAGCATGATCACCCGGACCATGACGCTGCACCACCTCCAGCCCCCGCCACGGGCCCTGCCAGCACAGTATCTCCCGTCAGCTAGCCCGACGACGTGCCGCAGTAGCCGAGCGCGTACACCCTGCAACCTCGGTACGGATCCTCAGCTCGGGTAGAGCTCCGCTGCTCCAATGCCGCCTCATACCGGGGCAAGCAGTTTATAGATCCGCGGCCGGGCGACACCATGGGTGCCCCTCGGCACCAGTTGGCAACCGCGTCGGCGACGGCAAAATGCCTTGCCCTGAACGCTCGCCGGAGCGGGTTCACTCCAGCAGAATGCATCGATGGAGCACTTCACCACGTCCAGGCTTATCGCGAGGGACTGGACTCCCGACGACGCGGAGGCCGCGTTCGCGATTTACGGCCGAGACGAAGTGACTCGCTGGCTCGGCCCGCAGCCCAGGCGGCCAGTCGCGACGCTGGCGCAGATGCAGCAGGTTCTCGACCGGCGGATCGCGAGCAATCATGAGGAGCCGAACTACGGTCTGTGGCCGGTAGAGCTCCGGGCCACGGGCCAGGTCGTAGGCGCGGTGCTGTTGTCGCCGCTACCGGGAGACGAGGTCGTCGTGGAGATCGGCTGGCATCTAAATCCTGACTGCTGGGGCGCCGGTTATGCCACGGAAGCGGGCCGTGGCGTGGTCGCGCTGGCATTTGGCCTGGACAGCGTCGGCGCTGAGCGCGTCGGGCCCGCCCCGGCCAGCCGACCCGCGAGGCCAGTGCTTGACAGTGTCCTGGCTCTGGTAGATCCAGACAACGTCAGGTCGGCGAGTGTGTGCCGACGCCTGAGCATGCGGCACCTGGGCCAGACCGATCAGTATTACGGCCTCACGCTCGACCTCTTCGAGCTAACTCGTGCAGCGGTCGGCTAGCCGGCTGACCGGCAGACCCTTGTTCGTACGCGGCAACGCCGGGCCGCCTGGCTGTGCCGCATCGAGGCGCCGCGCAGGGTAGGCGCGGGGCGGCCGGACCTCTCGCGCCCCGCGGACGACTGCCGTACGTTGAACGCTATGGCAGCCCCGGTTCGTGTGATGCTCGAGCACGGCAAGAAAAAGCGGGTGGTGGCCTGCGCTTTCGACTGGCCGGGCTGGGATCGGAGCACCAAGATCGGCGGGGACGCGCTCGCGGTCCTCGAGGCGTACCGACCCCGTTACGCCAAGGTTGCCGACCTGGCCGGCTTCGCGGCCGAGTTCGGCGCGGCCGGCGAGCTCGAGGTTGTTGAGCAGGTCGCGGGCATCGGCATGACCGACTTCTACGGCGTCTCGGGACGCGCGGCTGAGCCTGAGCACGGAGCAATGACCAACGCCGAGTGCGAGCGGAAGATCGCGCTGCTGCGAGCCTCGTGGAACACCTTCGACGACATGGCCGCACGCGTCTCGGCCGAGCTCCGCAAAGGCCCGCGGGGCGGCGGCTGGGAGAAGGCTCGGATCATCCGGCACGTGAACGGCGCAGAGATCGACGAGTTCGCGCCGAAGGTCGGCGTGAAGGTGCCGCTGGAAACCAGGGATGACCCCGAGGCGCTTCGCGTCTACCGCGATGCCTTCGTCGAAGGGATCCGAGATCACCATGCCCGCGGCGAGCCGGCTCGGTCCTGGCCGCTCCAGTTCCTGATCCGACGCTGTACCTGGCACATGCTGGACCACGCCTGGGAGCTGGAGGACCGGGACCTGACGAATGTGCCCGCCTAAGGCTCACTATCCGATTAGGCGCATCACTTCCTCGCGCAGCTGCTCAGCCGGCGGCATACCGGGAACGTCGACGTTCCGGTCGGGGTTGGCCCGCTCGGCGATGGTGTGCCAGCGCCGGATCGCCAGGTCGACAAAGGGCTGCTCGGTAAAGACCCAGAACCGGCCTTCAGTAACCGCGTCCGCCACTAGGTCAGCGACGTCAGCGGGCAGTATCGCCTCGTCGATCGCGTGCCGCACGTGCTTGGAGACCACTTCGGCGCCGAACGACGGTGGCGGCTGATCCCCCAGGCTGGCTGGCCAGTTGCGCGACGCGTCCATGATGTTGGTGCGTACCCAGCCGGGGCACACGACACTGACGCCGACCGGAAGTCCGGCCAGCGACATCGAGTTGTAGAGGTCTTCGGAGATGGCGACGACCGCGTGCTTGGACGCGTCGTAGGAGGGCGCGAATCCGGGGTACAGCCCAGCGATGCTGGCCGTGTTCACGAAGTGGCCGCCCTGCCCGAGCATGTGCGGCAGGAACGCCCTGATCCCGTGGATGACGCCCCAGAGGTTGACGCCGAGAACCCATTTCCAGGCCGAGATCGGGCCGAGCCACGGGTCAGCGTCACTCTCGACGCCGGCGTTGTTACAGACGAGATGCACAGCGCCGAAGCGCTCGATGGCCGCGGCGGCCAGTGCTTGCACCGCCGCCTCGTCGCTCACGTCCGTAGCCACGGCAAGCGTTCTGGCGCCCATGTCGGCGATCTTCTGACTGGCCTCAGCCAGCGCCGACTGCTCGATGTCGGCCAGTACCACGTCGAGTCCAGCGCGGGCGAACCGGCTGGCCAGCGCGAAACCGATGCCGCTTGCCGCTCCGGTGACCACGGCGACTTTCCCTGCGGTTAGTTCCATGCTTACCTCCGTCGAGATGCGGCCTCACGATTCACCGGCTGCGGTGAGCGCTATGTTCCATGCTGCGGCAGGACGTAGCCGGCCAGCCAGCGGAAATGGGGGAATTCTGCAGCCGCGCCGTCGGCGGTTTGCCCATGGCGGGCCGCGCTCTGCTAACGGGTCGGGCCCGCTAGCGCTGCGCTTAACCAAGCCAGGGCCGCCATCGGCTACGAATTACTGACGTGCCAGCCGGTGGCGGGAAAGCGAGGATTGCGGCGTGATCGGCCTCGTGCTCGTTGCGGTGGTCGCTGGCTTGCTAGCCGGCATATCGCCGTGCATCCTGCCAGTCCTCCCGGTGGTGCTGGTCGCCGGCGCGACCGGCTCGAGCGCCAGCACCGGGCAAGCAGCGGACACGGCTCCGCCGAGAGCTGGCATAGCCCGTCCCGTGGCCGTTGTCGTGGGCCTGGCCCTCAGCTTTAGCCTGCTGATCCTGGCAGGTTCGGAGCTCATCTCGCTGCTGCATCTGCCGCAAGACTCGCTCCGGGACGCGGGTATCGCGCTGTTGATCCTGGTCGGCCTCGGGTTCTTGATCCCGCCGCTCGGTGCCCTGCTCGAGCGTCCGTTCGCCAGGATCAGGGCCCGCCGGCCGAGCGGCCGCGGCGGTGGTTTCGTGCTCGGTCTTGCGCTCGGGGTCCTGTACGTGCCGTGCGCCGGACCGGTCCTCGCAGCCATTACCGTAGTCGGCGCGACGCACCGCGTCGGGCTGACAGCCGTCTTCGTCACCGCCGCGTTCGCGGTCGGCACCGCGATACCGCTGCTCGCGGTCGCGCTGGCCGGCGATCAGCTATCCCGGAGGGTCGGCGCGCTGCGCCGCCGTGCGCCGCAAGTCCGGCTCGCGGGCGGAGCCGTGCTGATCGTGATGGCGATGGCGATCGCGTTCAACGCCTTCCAGGGCCTGCAGCGGGATGTGCCAAGCTACTCGACCGCGCTGCAGGGGTCGGCGAAGGTGCGCAGCCAGCTCAATGCGCTCACCGGAGTGCGAGCGACGTCGCTGACCAAGTGCAACCCGAATTCCACTGCCCTGGTGGAATGCGGGCCCGCGCCGCAGTTCAAGGGCATCACGGCCTGGCTCAACACTCCTGGCGGTAAGCCGCTGACCATGTCCCAGCTGCGGGGCAAGGTCGTGCTCGTAGACTTCTGGACCTACTCCTGCATCAACTGCCAGCGCACGCTGCCGCACGTCGAGGCCTGGTACCGCGATTACGCCAAGGACGGATTCGTGGTGGTCGGCGTGCACACTCCGGAGTTCGCGTTCGAGCACGTGGTGTCGAACGTCCGGACCGAGGCGGCGGACTTTGGCGTGCGCTACCCGGTCGCGATCGACGACAGTTACGACACCTGGAATGCGTACGACAACGAGTACTGGCCTGCTGACTACCTGATCGACGCCCAGGGCGACGTGCGGCACGTGCACTTCGGCGAGGGCGACTACTCGACAACCGAGCAGCTGATCCGCGAGCTGCTCGCGGATGCGCATCCGGGTCTGCGCCTCCCGGCACCGACGAACGTGCCCAACCTCACGCCAGTCGGCGAAATGAACCCGGAGACCTACGTCGGCTACGACAGGTTGCAGTACCTCGTGCCGGCGAACACCGTCGTGGAGAACGCGCCCGCTGCCTACCACTTCCCGGCCACGCTTCCGCTGGGCGGTCTGGGATTGTCAGGCACGTGGACCGAGCACTCGCAGGAGGCCACGGCCGGTCAGGGCGCGGAGATGGAGCTCGGCTTCCTCGCCAAGGACGTATACCTCGTGCTCGGCGGCAGCGGAACCATCGAGGAGAGCATCAACGGCCGGGAGAGCACCACGGTCATGGTCAGCGGCGTGCCACGGCTGTACACGCTGTATCGTGCCAGCGCCACGGGCACCGGCACGTTGCTGCTGCGAGTCTCGCCCGGCGTGCAGGCCTACGACTTCACCTTCGGCTAGCCGCGGGCCGGTCGCGCGATCGCCCGCGCGTTCAACCAGGTCTTGGCGGAACGCACCGCCGTCATGCAGGACGTGGCTCCGTACCGGCCCGGTGAGTTCTACCGCCGGGAGCTGCCTGCGCTGCGCGCGGTCTTGCGCGGACTTGACGGGCTCGGACTGCTGGTCATCGACGGGTACGTCGACCTTGATCCGCCTGGCCGGCCAGGGCTAGGTGCCCACGCGCACGCGGAGTTCGGCGTCGCGGTCATCGGCGTGGCCAAGACCGCCTTTCACGGTGCCACGCACGCTGTGCCGGTGCCGCGGGGAAGCTCTGGCCGGCCCGTGCTGGTTACCGCCGTCGGGATGCCCCGCACCGAGGCGGCGGAGCTGGTACTGGGCATGGCTGGCCGGTTCCGGATCCCGGACGCGCTGCGGCGCGCAGACCAGCTCGCCCGTGCGTCCGTCGATGCTGGTACCGGCTAGCGGGCGGATCGCGCGGGATGGTCGGCCTGGTGACCGGGGTTACCGCACGCCGCGGCCGTCACGGAGCGGCCCGTCCATGCTTAGCGGAATCAGCTGCCCGCTGCGTGAAGTCAGCAGACCCGCACTGAGGGCAATGCCGGAACGCTTCCGCTGGGTGATTGGCTGCCTCGATCGAGCTCACCTCCCGGCGCAGTTCGGCTCGGTCCACGCTCGTCGGCCTGGCAACCGTGAACATCGAAATCGAGCCGATGTGCCGACGCGCAGCTGACCGGGGCACGAGCCAGGTGTACCCGCACTGTGCGCAGCGCCGCTCGTACTCCTTCGGCTGCCACGGCATTCGCATCCGGGTCACCTCGCTGCGTCCGGCCTCTGCGGTAGCTGACCAGCCATTCTGCGCATGTCTGCCGCGGTCGAGCCTAGAGCGGGCGGCGCCCGGCTGCCCAGTCGATGCCCCGGCGGATGAGCTCTTGATACAGGGGCATTGCCCATGGGCCACGTCGGTCAGCGGCGTCAGGCATGCCCGGCCGCGGGACGTCGAATGGTCGATTGCAGTGGCCGAGCGCCAGGTAGAGCACGCCGCCGTCGCCGACTCGGTGGCGATACATCAGCGGCCGCACCGCCTCGGGAAACGACTGAGACATCGCGTCGCCGCCCCACCTGGTCTCGAGCAGTACCTCGACGTCGGCGTGCTGTTCGATGACGTAGAGCTCATCATCGACGTCGAACGTCCCGTCAAGCCCGGCCATCAGCGGATCGGCGGGCCGCGACACAGTCACTGAATAGCGCATGTACGGCGGATGAGCGAGGAACCGGCTGCCGAGAATCTTGGGCAGGTGCGGGTTGTCGCGCACTGAGTTGCTGGAGTGGATGGCGAACCAGCGCCCGCCGCGCTCGAGATAGCGGCTGAGGGCCTCGCACTGCGCATCGGCCACCGGCACCTGTGAGGTGTAGGTCACGAGCAGGTCGCCAGCCTCCAGGTCCGCACCGGCGTCGTAGTTGTTGTAGACGTCGGTGCGGATGTCACCAGCTGTATACAACCCGTCGAGCAGAGCGCGACGGGCAAAGTCAAAGTCGTGATTGCGGGCGGGACTTCCCGTGACCACGTTGGCTAGCAGCGGTTTGCTCATGGCGTCCGGACCACTTCGTGCGACGGCGACCAGCAGAGCCGAGGCTATCGCGTCCGCTGAGGCTGACACAGCCGCGAGTGAATGAGCAGAAGGCCGAGATCTGCGAACGAGCGGAAGGCCGAGGCCGGGTGGTGGCGGCCGGCAGGGGCGCGATCGAAGGGGCAGGCGGGCACACAGGTCCGCCGACAATTCGGGTGAGCGCTCGAAAAAAACCGCTAGTTTCCGGGGGAGACGGAGAGAAGCTGCTGCCAGAAGGCCAGTTCGTGGGATAATCGATGTGCTCTTCACGCCAATGGACTTAAGGGTGGCTATTTCCCTTAGGTCATGGTTTCGTATGTCTACCCGCAGGCAGCCGACACGTCAGGAGACCTCCCTCGCATGTCCATCTCTGTTCGCACGCGCCTCTGGGCGGGACTGGCTTCGGGAGTGCTGGTGGTCGGCACCTCCCTGGCGGCCATCGCCGGCTCTGCACAGGCCGCATCCAACCCCGGGTCCCTGGAAAAGGTACCCACCGGGACGCTCGCGCCAGCGCTGCGCGGCGCGTCCGCGTTCGGCACCACCCCGTCGAGCACACCCGAGCAGGTCTCCTTCATCCTGAAGGAGCGGAATCTCTCGCAGCTCGAGTCGGCCGTCACCGGCGGCCTCACACACTTCGACTCCGTGAGCCAGTTCGCTGGCACCTACGGCCAGACCTCCACGGTCGTCTCCGCGCTGCGGAGTTACCTGGGGTCCTTCGGCATCACCACGACCGTGTACCCCGGCAACGTTGATGTGTCGGCGTCCGGCACGGCCAAGCAGTTCGACAAGGCACTCGCCGTCACGCAGAAGAACTACCACGTGCCGGCGCAGCATGGCTCCAACGGCTACGCGGTCCGGGCGCAGACCGTCTACAGCGCCACCGGAGCGCCGGAACTGCCGTCCAGCATCGCGCAGTACGTGCTCGCCGTCCTCGGCCTCACGAACTATGCGCCCTTTGTCAGCCACGCGGAGCACGTCAATGGCGCGGTGCACGCGTCGTCGTCGTCTTCGGGGGACCAGCCGGGCGACTACCTGCCGTCCGACTTCGCCGCGCAGTACGGGCTCGACCCGCTGTACAAGAGCGCTGACGGTGCCGGGGAGACGATCGGCATCGTGACGCTCGCCGCGCTCGACCCCGGTGCGCCGCAGTACTTCTGGCAGAACGTCGCGAACGTGCCGAACACCGGCCGGACGGTGACCGTCGACAACGTCGACGGCGGTCCCGGTGCCCCGAGCGACGCCTCCGGTTCCGGCGAGACGGACCTGGACGTGGAGCAGTCAGGCGGGCTGGCGCCGGGCGCGAACGTGATCGTCTACCAGGCGCCCAATACCGACCCGGGTTTCATCGACGCGTTCTTCAGCGCGGCGAGTCGCAACACCGTGGACACGCTGTCGACAAGCTGGGGCGAGTCGGAGACCTACGTGAGCGGGTCGGTCGCAGCGGGCACGGAGACGGCCGCGTACGAGGCCGCGTTCGACGAGGCGTTCCTTGAGCTGGACGCCCAAGGCCAGTCGGTCTTCGACGCTGCTGGAGACGCAGGGGCTTATGACGCCTCTGACGACATCGGCACCACCAACCTGGCTGTCGACACCCCGGCTGACAGCCCGTACGCCACCGCGTCCGGTGGTACGACCACACCGCTGATCGCGACGTTCACCGGGCCCGACGGGTCCGCGACCGTCACTGTCGCGAACCAGCGCGCCTGGGGTTGGGACTACCTGTGGTCAGCTCTGGCGGCCGTCAACGGGCAGACCTACGCGCAGTCGGCCGAGGCCAACATCGGTGGTGGTGGCGGCGGGTTCAGCGTCTTCGAGCCCGAGCCGTCCTACCAGCGGCTGGTGTCGGGCACGTCGGACTACCACGGAGTCCGGTATCTGACGCCGACCGACTACCAGGAGGTCGATCCGAACTTCATCGAGCCGACCGAGTGGAACGTCACCTCCACGCCGCCGCTCGTCTCGGGCGGCGGATCCGGCCGGGCGGTGCCCGACGTGTCGGCGGATGCAGACCCGGTGAGCGGTTACCTGCTCTACGAGCCTTCGTTCGTGGCCATCGGCCAGCCAGCGCTGCAGGGCGACTGGGGCGGGACCAGCTTCATCGGTCCGCAGTTCAACGGCTCGACGGCGGTCATCGACTCCTACCTCGGCCACCGGATCGGGCTGTGGAACCCGAGCCTGTACGCCCTGGCCGCGGGGCCGAACAGCCCGGTCACGCCCCTCAACCAGGTGGGCACCGGCAACGACAACCTCTTCTACACGGGTAACCCTGGCCAGCTGTACAACGCGGCGACTGGCTTGGGCGTCCCGGACCTGGCCAAGTTCGCCCGTGACCTCGCCCAGCGGTAGGTCAGCGCTGCGCTAGGCCGCGGACACGCGGCGCCGGACCGTCCCGGAGTCACTCCGGGACGGTCCGGCTTCTGCGCAGCGAAAGGAGAGTTAACTCCGGTCGGCGATCTTGACACCGTGCTGGGCGACAATCTGCCAGCCCTCGGGCCGGCGGACCCAGACCTGCAGCACGTCAAGGATCGAGCCGTAGTGGGAGTCGCCGCGAAACGGCTCAGCGTAATGGTTGACCGAGCTGCCTGACAGGAGCGCGACATCGCCGAAGCCGCGGACGGCGAGGTTGTCGTGTTCCACGGCCCGCCGCCGGGGCTTGATGCCTGCGATCCACGACTGCTTGTTCTCGGTCTTGCCGTTGGAGTGCGTGTACTGGAAGTCGTCGGCGACGATCTCGCCCAGTACCGCCCAGTCCTCCGCTGCAATTGCCGCGCAGCGACGTTCCTCGGCGGCGAGCACTTCTGCTGTCACGTCGTCCGTCACTTCACCTCTCCTCATCGACAAAGGGTGCCCAGGCCGGCCAGCCGAGCCTCGGAACCGAGATTACGAAGCTGGCGGGCAGGATTCGGGCGGGATCACGTCCCAGCCCCCGTGGTACCACAGCCAGGCGTGCGCGTACCGGTCGAGCAGCGGGGTTCGGTACCAAAGTCCGGCCCAGCGCGGAACTCTGTCCAGCCGCAGCGTGACGCCCGAGCCGGCGGGAGTCCAGTCCCACGCCGGGCGGACGCCCGCCGGCGCAGCCCACCCGCCAGGCGATGGCACTCGCGGCAGCGTCGCGATGCGGAGTGCTTCGGCCCGGAGCGCCGCGGCGCCCGGATCCGAGGGGTCGCGCGCGACCGGTGCGCGCAGGCCCTTAACGCGCCGCTCGTCCCGCGCGAACAAGAACGTGACTGCTACCTCAAACAGAACCGGGCCAAGTGGAATGTACTGCCAGCCTGCCAGGATGGCGAGGCCGCCGGTGATGAGCCAGCCCACGATTCGCAGCGGCCAGCGAAGCCGGATGAGGGACTCGTGCCAGTAGCGGAGAACCGGCCATCGGACCTGCCAGCTTCGCGCGCTCCTGGTCGCGGTCCCTCGCCTCATCGGACACCCGTCAGACCGGAGCCGAGCAGCGCTCCCGGATGAATGTGTTCGTCCGCACCGACGGCCAGATCCGCCACTTCTGCGCCACGGAGCAGGTCGCCCAGCGGCCTAGCTGGGGCGACCGGCACATCGACCTGCTGTGGCCGCCACGACCGCTCGGGGTGAGGTCGAGCAGGTTCCAGGGCGGCTCGGCGATCGGCGCCTTGGCCACCACCGCGAAGCTGGCCTGAGGCGCAACATCGGGTGCTGCACCGTCGAGGCCGTCGAGCAGCGACGTGCACATCTGACAGGGCTGCGCCGCGCGCCGCTGCGCAGCCACGTCTTCGATCTGGCGGTGAGCTCCGTCTCGGCTTGCGTCAGCGCATCCCGAGCTGCCCGGTACTCGGCTGATTCATTCGGGAACCGCAGCTCGCCCATGTCGACTTATTCTGCACGATTCACCCGCACCGGCGGTCCCGGCTTCGCCCGGCCGCGACCTGGCCCGCCGGGCTTAGCGCAAGAGTCGGCGGCTCATCCGCCTGTTGGCTCCAGCAGGACCTTGACCGCGCCGGTGCGCCGCGAGTTCTTCACCGTGAGCACGGCCTCGGGCCAGCGTTCCAGCGGGAACCGGTGAGTGATCACCGCCGTCAGGTCGAGGCCGGCGGCCACGAAGTCGAAGTAGTGCTCCATGGCGTGCTTCGCAACGCCCCCGACATCCTCGATGCCGAAGCCATTGGAGCCCACTACGCGTACCTCCTTGAAATACAGCGGGGTCCACTCGAACCGCTTTGGTGGCTCGACCCCGGAGATCACCAGGCTGCCGCCGGTCGCGATCAGCCGGAGCGAGGTCTCGACGGTCTGCACCGACCCGATGGTGTCGTACACGACCGCAGGTCCGTCCTGCAGCCAGTCCCGGCCGCTCCAGGGCTGCAGCGGGGTGCCGCCGGACCGGTTCGCGACCTGCGCGACGAGTGTCTCGGGCGCCGAGGAGAGCACCGCCTGCGCGCCCAGCCGCTCAGCTAGCGCGGACCGGGCGCCGGGCCGGGTGGACGCCCAGACCTCCGTTCCCGGATAGAGGTGGCGCAGCAGCGCGATGGCCGCGAACGCGAGCGTGCCCGAGCCGTACACGAGGACCGGACGGCCGTCCGGCGGCGGAGGAGCGAGCAGGATCGAGCGCAGCGAGACCGAAACGGGGTCGGCCAGCACCGCCGCCTCATCCCGCACCTCCGCCGGAATGGTGAACAGCTGCGAGGGGTGCGCGGCGAACCGTTCCGCGTGCGCGCCGAAGGCCGCCGCGCAGTTGCCGAGGTGGATGGAAACCGGCAGGCTTCCGGACCGGAACATGCGGCACCACGGGTAGCGGCCGTCCTGGCAGGCCGGGCACGGCGGCTGGATGCCACGGGGTCCGCATGACAGCCACGGGTTCAGCACCACTCGCTCGCCGGTGTCCACGCGGTGGCCAACCACCTCGTGGCCGAGAACGTGGGGGAACGACACGAGCGCCGTCAGCGGGTTGTCGCGCGCGCCATTGAGCATGATCTGCTTCACGTCCGAGCCGCACAGACCGGAAAAGGTCGTCGTCACCCGCACCCAGTCGGGCGCCGGAAGCGGCGGCTCGGCGACGTCAGCGAGCCGCACCGGCGCCAGCCGCGACACGAATGCGCGCCGGCTGACCCGGCCGCCCACCGTGGCAGCCGCCTCACGGGCCAGGCTGTGCCGGAACACCAGTGCCTTCACGTCGCCCTCCTTCGCCACCGCCCGGTCACCGGGCTGGGGCATCACGGCCCGCGCCAGATCAGCCGGGCAGCCACTCAATGTAGAAAATGGCCAGGCCGAGCGCGATGCACAGGCTGCAGATCAGCCAGAACCTGATCACGATGGTGGTCTCGGCCCAGCCCAGCTGCTCGAAGTGATGCTGCAGCGGAGCTATCCGGAACACCCGCCGGCCCGTCATCTTGAACGACCCGACCTGAATGATCACCGAGGCCGCGATGATCACGAAGAGCCCGCCGAGCACGAACAGCAGCAGCTGGGTCTTGGTTGTGACTGCCAGCCCGGCGAGGACACCGCCCAGCGCGAGCGAGCCGGTGTCACCCATAAAGATCTTGGCCGGCGGCGCGTTCCACCAGAGGAATCCCAGGCACGCGCCGAGCGCGGCGGCCGCAACCACCGCGAGATCTAGCGGACTGGCGATCGCGTAACAGTGCGCGGCGATCGGCGCGCTCGTGCAGTCGTTGCGCAGCTGCCAGTTGGCGATCAGCACGTAGGCCGCGAGCACGAGGATCGCCGCGCCGGTGGCCAGCCCGTCTAGCCCATCGGTCAGGTTCACGCTGTTCGAGGACGCCGCGACCATGATCACGATCCAGACCACGAACGGGATAGTGCCTAGTGTCGGCCCGATGTCGCGGAGCAGGGACAGCGACGGATCGGCCGGCGTGAGGTCGAACTTGTTCGGAAAGCGGAGCACCAGATAGCCGAACACCGCACCGACCACAATCTGGCCCGCCAGCTTGGCGCGGCTGCGCAGGCCGAGGCTCCGGTGCTTGTAGATCTTGATGAAGTCGTCGGCGAAACCGACCAGTCCGAGCCCGCTCATCAGCAGCAGCACGAGCAGACCGGCGGCGGAGGCCGGGTCGCCAGTCAGCCAGTGGGCCGCGAAGTAGCCGGTCACGGAGGCCAAGACGATCACCGTTCCGCCCATGGTGGGGGTGCCCCGCTTCACCTGGTGCCCCTGCGGTCCGTCATCGCGGATCTGCTGACCCCAGCCCCGGCGGCGGAACGCCCGGATCGCGAGCGGTGTGCCGAGGAGGGAGAGCGCGAGGGCGACGAACGCCGCAACCAAGATCGTCTTCACGGCGCGAGCCGTCGGCCGTCGGCATGCGCGCAGAGGCGGTCGGGGGGCGGCTGCACGCGTCTATGATGCCGCCTGCACGGGGCTGGTAGCGCCAGGAGCGGGTTCTCGCCGCAGCGCTCGCAGCAAGGGGCCGGCCGTGGCGAACACGAAGAGTCCGAACACCGTGACTAGCCACGGCACGGTGTCCAGGAGCCGGCCCTGCGGGTTCGTGATCCGGGCCCAGTTGCCAACCCAGTTGGCGACCATGTCGGCCATCATGATCCCGCACGCCAGCCAGACGCCCTCGCGCCGCGCGATCCCGGCGAGCACGGCCGCGAGCGGGTCCAGGACCACCAGGCAGACGAACACAACCTGGATCGGCACCGCCGGGTAGGCGGACGCGTAGGCGTGGATGCCGCCGTGCAGCATCCAGCGAATGTGATCGCCTGTGCCGTCGGCAAAGCCGATCACATAGCCGACGAGTGCGCAGCGCGCCCACCACGGCGGGCGCACCCACTTCCGTCGCAGCCGCACCGGTTCACGCTAACCGGGCGGCGGCCGTGCACACCACCAACGGCCGTCGGGCATCCTTACGGAGTGACTGACGGCGGCGCGTGCACTGAGAGCCTCCCGGTCCGCCGGGCCGCGCGGGTCATCTTGCTCGACCCGGACAATCGGGTGCTGCTGATGCGGTACGACCAGGGACCGCCCAATGGCAGGCACTGGGCCACACCTGGCGGCGGTGCTGATGATGGCGAGGACTACCAGGCGGCAGCGCTGCGAGAACTGGCGGAAGAGACCGGCTGGACCGACATCGCGCTGCTCGGTGAGGTCCTCAGGCGCCGGTTCGACATGGACTACGCGGGCCGGATGGTGTCTCAGGACGAGCGGCTCTACCTGGCTCGGACGGATCGGCGCGAGCGAATGGTCGGGGACGTCGCCGCCGTGCACGTGGCGGACGGCATCGCGGCCTGGCGATGGTGGACGCTGACCGAGCTCGACCGCACCCGCGAGCAGATATGGCCACCCGGCCTGGCTGGCCTGATTCGCGCGAGTCTGTGACCGGCGGCACCCGGCTCAACTCAGAACCTCCATGGCCGGTGGGTCGACGGTCAGGCGGGTGATCGCGCGAGCGCCGCTAGCGTTGGGCGGGTGAGCGGACCCGGTAGCAGCCCTGGAACTGCCGCAGCGCTGGCGGCCGCCATCCAGGCCGGCCTGGCCGGGGAGCACGTCCCGGCGCTCGCGTCGGGCACGCAGCGGCTCATGGCTGCCTACCGATCGGGTGCGAATCCCGCCACACCCGTGCTCGCGACCAGGACCGACGCGGCGGCGTACGCCGCGTACCGCATGCCGGCCACGGCGGCAGCGGCGGCGCTGGCCCTGCGGCAGACCCGGCTGTCCCTGCCAGCCTGGCGGCCGGCGACGCTGCTCGATTTCGGGGCCGGAACGGGCGGCATGGCCTGGGCGGTTGCTACCGAGCTGCCCAGTGTCGTGGCGGTGACCCTGCTTGAGCAGTCGGCCGAGGCGGCCAGGCTCGGCCGGGCGATACTCGGCGCGACCACGCTGCCCGTGCTTCAACGGGCGACGTGGCGGGCCTGGCAGCTCCCAGGCGACGGTTCGCCGTCCGTGCCCGCGGCCCTGCCAGCGGCCGACCTCGCGACGGTCAGCTACGTGCTCGGAGAGCTGACCGACGGGCAGCAGGCCACGCTGGTGGCTCACGCGGCCCGCGCTGCTGCCGCGGTCGTGCTCGTTGAGCCCGGCACGCCCGCCGGCCACCGCCGGATCCTCGCTGCTCGCGACCGGCTGCTCGCGGCTGGCTACCTGCTGGCGGCGCCGTGCCCGCACGCGAGCGCGTGCCCGCTCGCGACCGTCGGCGACTGGTGCCACTTCGTTGCGCGGCTGCCGCGTTCTGCGACGCACCGCCAGGCCAAAGGCGCGGAGCTCGGGTACGAGGACGAGAAGTTCAGCTACGTCGCGGCGGTCCGGCCTGACGTCGCCGGGCCAGGCGCGCCGCCTGGCCCGGTCCCGCCCGCAGCGCGGATCGTGCGGCGGCCGCAGCAGCGCAAGGGGCTCGTCACGCTCGAGCTGTGCCGCAGGGACGGCGCCGCCGGTCGCCAGCCGGTCGGCAAGAGCGCGGGAGAGACCTACCGCGTGGCCAGGAAGTCGGCTTGGGGCGACGGCTGGGACGCACCCGGCTAGCGGCCAACCGAGGCCTTGCCGTCTCGCGCGGCCGGACGCAGGATGAGATGCTGTGGCGCAGACAACCGACAAGTGGCACCGGTGGCTCACCGAGCTCCGGCACGCTGGCGACCCTGACTACGAGGCCGAGGTGCGGCGCGCTCTGCTGCCGGTCAGGGACGAGGTACTGGATCGTGCTGACCTTCGGCCAGCTGACACGCTGCTCGACGTCGGCACCGGCGACGGGCTGATCGCGTTCGGTGCGCTCGGCCGGCTCGGCCCAGCTGGAACGGTCATCTTCTCCGACATCTCAGCCGACCTCCTTGACCACTGTCGTGCGGTGGCTGCAGCCGACGGTCAGCTCGACCGCTGCCAGTTCGTGCGTGCGTCCGCGGACCGGCTGGCCGGGATCGCCGACGCGTCGGTGGACGTCGTGACCACGCGATCCGTGCTGATCTATGTGGCCGACAAGGCAGCGGCGTTCGCGGAGTTCCGCCGGGTGCTCAGGCCGGGCGGCCGGGTCAGCCTCTTCGAGCCGATCAACACGCTCATGCACGGCAACCCGGCGCTGTTCATGGGGTACGACATCAGGCCAGTCGCAGAGATCGCCGCGAAACTCGACGCGCGATTCGACGCCGTCCAGCCGCCGGCGACGGATCCGATGGTGGACTTCGACGACCGTGATCTCGTGCGGCATGCCGAGCAGGCCGGGTTTGGCGATGTGCGGCTCGACCTGCGGGTGACGGTGACCTCCTCCCGGCCGCCGGTGCCGTGGGACCGGTTCTTGCGGTCGTCGCCGAACCCGAAGGTGCCACCGATTGGCGACGTGCTCGCGGCTGCACTTTCTGGCGCCGAGCTAGCCGCGTTTACCGCGCACGTGCGGCCGCTCGTGGAGAGCGGCCGCGGTGAGCACCGGCGTGCGCTGGCGTTCCTGACCGCGCGCGATGGCGCAGGCCAGGAGTCAGCAGCCGGACCGCCCGGCTGATTCCTTCGATGGCCATCCTCGATGAGCCAATCCGGCCTGGCGTGATTCTCCGATTACCAGAGAAAGTCACCCCGCGTCGTCTCCGCTGAATTCAGCTGACATTCAGCAATCCGTTCTACTCTGCGTTTGTGGACCGCGAACCTGCCGGGGCCGAGGACGTGCGCCGCGGGCCAGCGGTCTCGCGCAGCCTGCTCGCCGCAGTAGTGGTGGTTGTGCTCGCCCTGGTCGCGGTCATCGTCGTCCTCGCGACCCGGCTGGGCGCCGCGCCAGGCACCGCGAGTGGGCTGGCCGCGACGCCGAGACCGAGCACGTCGGCGAACCCGACCGTAGCGACTATCTACCAGCGCCTGCGACCGTCGGTGGTTGTAGTCAGCACCGGCCATGATTTCGGCTCTGGCGTGATCGTCTCGAACACCGGCACGATCCTCACCGCCGATCACGTCGTCGCCGGCGCCAGCTCGATCACCGTGGTGTACTTCGACGGCACTGAGGCCAAGGCGACTGTCATTTCGGCTGACCCGGCGGACGATACCGCGATGCTCGCCCCGGCGACGCTGCCCACCGTCCTGGTGCCGGCCGCCCTGGGCGGCGGCGCCGGAGTCGGAACCCCGGTCGTGGCGATCGGCAATCCGCTTGGCCTTGAGGACAGTGTGTCGGCGGGCGTGGTCTCGGGCCTGGACCGCACGGCAACGACGAGCGACGGCACGTTCTCCGGGCTCATTCAGTTCGACGCCTCGGTAAACCCGGGCAGTTCCGGCGGACCCCTGCTGAACGCCCAGGGTTACGTCGTCGGGATCGTGGTCTCCATCGCTGATCCCGGGCACGACGACGCGTTCGCTGGCATCGGCTTCGCGGAGCCCATCGGCGCGGCGCTAGGCGGATCCGCGCGCCGACCTCAGATCTGAGCGGACACCACCCGGAGGGATGCCCATGACGACGGCCTCGGCCCAGCCCGCGAACCCACTCGAACCCGTGCTGTTCGAGGTCAAGCGCACCATCGTCGGGCAGGACATGCTGCTGGAGCGGATGGCGGTCGCGCTGCTTTCTGGCGGGCACCTGCTCGTGGAGGGCGTCCCCGGACTGGCCAAGACCCTCGCGGTGAAGTCGGTGGCCGCAGCGATCGGCGGACAGTTCCAGCGCATCCAGTTCACGCCGGACCTCGTTCCCGCCGACCTGGTCGGAACCCGCGTGTACCACCAGCACACGAGCGAGTTCCAGACCCAGCTCGGCCCGGTCTTCGCCAACCTCGTGCTGGCAGACGAGATCAACCGCGCCCCCGCCAAGGTGCAGAGCGCGCTGCTCGAGGTCATGCAGGAGCACCAGGTCACGATCGGCCGCGAGACGTTCCACGTGCCGGAGCCGTTCCTGGTGATGGCCACCCAGAACCCGATCGAGTCGGAGGGCACCTATCCGCTGCCCGAGGCGCAGGTCGACCGGTTCATGATGAAGGTCGTCGTCGGCTATCCAAGCGCGGCCGAGGAGCACGCTATCGTCGACCGCGCCCTGCGGTCGCCCGAAGCGGGCCGCGCCATGCTCACGCCGGACGACCTGATACGGATGCAGCAGCAGGTCCAGGACCTCTACGTGGACCCGTCGATCGTCGACTATGCCGTGCGCCTCGTCGCCGCCACCCGGACGCCCGGCATGGTCGGGCTCGGCGAACTAGAGCGGTATGTGAGCTACGGCGCCAGTCCGCGGGCGTCCATCGCGCTGGTCACCGGCGGCCGGGCACTGGCGTTCCTGCGCGGCCGGGACTACGTGCTGCCGCACGACGTCACGGAGCTGGGCCTCGATGTGCTGCGGCACCGGATTGTGCTGTCTTATCAGGCACTTGCCGACGACATCGCCGCCGAGGACGTTGTGAACCAACTGCTTCTCGTCGTGCCCGCACCCGAAGTTGTCCTGCAGAACCGCTGACGCCATGCGCACCGCCCCCGAACGACTCCTGCTCCGCCTGGAATGGCGGGTTGTCCGCCGCCTTGACGGGCAGATCCAGGGTGGCCACCGCACGGTCTACCGCGGGTCTGGCATCGATTTCAGCGGCCTGCGCGAGTACATCGAAGGCGACGACGCGCGGTACATCGACTGGAACGTCACGGCCCGGCTGAACCAGCCGTATCTACGCATGTTCACGGAAGACCGCGAGCTCACCGTGTGGCTGGTGCTCGACCGTTCCGCCTCCATGACCGTCGGCGCTCCCGGCCGCGGGAAGCACGACGTGCTCACCGAGCTCGCCATCGTGCTCGCCCGGCTGTTCAACCGCGGCGGGAACCGGATCGGCGCGCTGCTCTACGACTCCGCGACGATGCGGGTCGTCCGCCCGGGCACGGGCCGTCGGCACGCGCTGCGCATCGGCGCAGAGCTTGGCCGCGGCACCGCCAGCCAGCGGCACGGAACGACGGATCTGGCGGCCATGCTCGAGGCAATAGTGCGGCTGGCCAGGCGCCGGGCACTCGTCATCGTGATCTCGGACTTCATCGGCGTCGGCGACTGGGAACGCTCGCTGCTGCAGCTGGCGCGGCGGCACGAGGTGGTCGCGCTGCGCGTCGTGGATGCCGCGGACGACGACCTGCCAGATGCCGGCCTGATCGTGGTCGAGGACACCGAGACCGGCGAGCAACTGGTCATCGACTCCAGTGACCCACTGCTGCGCGCGCGATTCCAGACGGGCGCGGACGAGCGCGAGGCCCGGCTGGGCGCTGGCATGCGCCGCGCCGACGTGCCGATCCACCGCGTGGACACCACGGCTGACCTGACGCAGGTCCTGATCGATGTTGTCGTCAGCACCCAGCGCAGGCGCGCATGAGCCTGTCCTCCCCGCTTCTGCTCGCCCTCGGGCTAATCCTCGCGATAGTCCTGGCCAGGAGCATCGTGGTCGCCGCGCGGCGGCGGGTGGCCGCGCTGGCAGCCGCGGGTCTCACCACGACGCGCCCGGTCCGGCAGACCGGCGCCTGGCTCAGCGTCGCGGGCATTGCCGTGCTCGCTGTCGCTGTCGCTGATCCCGCTGCGTCGGTCCCCGTGCCGCGGTCCGCCGGGACGGTCATCCTCGCCATGGACGTGTCCGGCAGCATGGCCGCCACCGACGTCGCACCCAGCCGGCTGGCTGCCGCGCGCCGCGCCGCAGACTCCTTCATCCAGGCTCAGCCCGGCAGCATCAACATCGGCGTCGTCGCCTTCGAGGAGGGCGCGCTGACGACGGCTCTGCCGAGCTCCGATCACACCGTGGCTGAGGCGGCGATCGGGCGGCTGCGAGTGGCCGGAGGAACCTCGCTGGGCTCCGCGATCATCGCCGCGCTCACCGCTATCACGCACAAGACCGTCGTCGTCAAGCCCGGCGGCGCCGTGCCGAACATCGGCTACTGGCCCTCAGCCACCATCGTCATGTTCACCGACGGCCAGGACGAGGGCGAGGGCGTCAACTGGAACACCGCTGCCACCGTCGCGGAGAAGGCGGGTGTTCGCATCGACACGGTCGGCGTCGGCACTACGACGGGCACCACCGTGCTCGCGGGCGGGTACCGCCTGTTCACCGCGCTCAACTCGGCCACCCTCACCTCGATAGCGAAGACGACCGGTGGCGTTTACTACCCAGCCTCAGACGCGAGCAAGCTCAATCGTGTCGCGGCCACCATCGACCTTCGGCTGACGGTGGCGAACCGGCGGGTTCCGCTCGCCGCTCCGCTGATCGCCCTGGCGCTCGCGCTGCTCGCCGCCGGTGCCGTGATCACCGTGGTCCGGTCGGGCCGGGTGGTCTGAATGTCGCTGACCTGGCCCTGGGTGCTTGTGACGCTGCTAATCCTCCCGCTCATCGGCTGGATCTGGTGGTGGAGCAGGAATCAGCGGCGGCGCTTCGCGGTCCGCGTGACGTCGATCGCGCTGGTCCGCGCGGCCATTCCGGGCCGCTCACACTGGCGGCGGCGCATTCCGCCCGCCCTGCTCGCGGCTGGGCTCGCCGTACTCGCGGTCGGTGCAGCGCGACCGGAGGCGACGGTGCCAGTTCCGACATCCTCGGCCACGATCATGCTGGCCATCGACGTCTCCGGCTCCATGTGCTCCACCGACGTGAGCCCGAACCGCATCACCGCGGCCGAGAACGCCGCCAGCAGCTTCATCAAATCCGAGGCAGGCGGGCCGCGCATCGGCCTGATCGCTTTCGCCGGCACAGCAGGCCTGCTCGTGCCGCCGACCACGGACACGCAGAAGCTGCTGACGACGCTGCACGGTCTCAGCACCTCGAACGGCACCGCCATCGGTGAGGCGATCCTGACCGGGCTCGACGCCATCGCGCAGGTCGACCCGACGGTGGCGTCAACCAGTGCCCGGCCCAGCACCGCCGTCCGGGGCGCGGGCTACGCCCCCGACGTGATCGTTGTGCTCACCGACGGTGCGAACAACCAGGGCGTGAGTCCGCAGACCGCCGCGCGGCAGGCGGCCCAGCGCCGGGTGCGGGTCTTCACGATCGGCTTCGGCACCACCCACCCCGCGCCGCTCGTGTGCAACAACTCGCAATTCGGTGGCGGCTTCGGCGGCGGGCCCGGCGGCTTCGGCAGTGGTGGCGGCTTCGGCGGTGGCGGTTTCGGCGGTGGCCATAACCCACTCGTCGCCGACTACGGTGCCCTCCAGCAGATAGCAAGAACGACGGGCGGCACGTTCTACCGGGCCCGGAACGCCGATGAGCTCCAGAAGGCGCTCAGCCACCTGTCCGGTGCCTTCACGATCGTGCACAAGCAAGTGGATCTGGCCCCGTTGTTCGCGGGCATCGGTGGCCTGCTCGCCGGTGCAGCGATCGCGTTGTCGCTGTGGTGGAACCGCGCGCGGCGCCCGGTCCGGCGCGAGATCGCGTCAGGGGCCGGACCGCCCGGCTGACTCCGGCGACGGTCAGCCCGGCAGCCGGAGTGCGAGTTCGCCGCCCGGCACTGACATTTGAGCCATCGGCCTGAGCTCGTCCTCGCTCCAGGTCAGCGCGCCGCTGCGCAGATCGGCGACGACGCCGTCGAGCCATGCCAGTTCGGCCACCGCCATCGCGCGCAAGTATTCGTCATCCATCGCCACCACGCGCGGCAGGCCGCTGCTGGCAGCCAGGCTCGCGTCGGCGGCCGCGAGCTGACCGCGGAGCATGGCGCCGCGGTCTGCGAGCACGGTCGCGGCGTCGGGTGGCGTGAGCAGCATCAGGAACGACAGCGCGGCGGGGAACTGCGGGAACTCGTTGCGCGGCCGGGAAAGCATTTCGGTGAGCCAGTCGAGGGTGGCCTGGCTGCCGGCGTCGGTGAGCTCGTAGACCGTCCGCTCTGGGTACTGCTGGTCGCGCTCGGTCTGACGAACCGCGATGAGGCCAGCATCGAGCAGCCGGCGGATGGTCTTGTACAGGTTGGCCCGCTGGCCGACGTTGACGACGGTGTCCTTGCCCCACTCGATCAGCAGGCGCTGCATGGCGTACGGGTGCAGCGGCGCCGCGTGCAGCAGGCTGAGCACCGCCAGCGCCAGCGGGGACGGTCGGAACTCGGTCTCCACCCACCCAGCTTACTAGTTCTGACGGCACTAATAGCGCTGATTACACTAGTCTCCTGGGCGACAGGTTGCAAGCAAACTAGTTATCTGGATACTATAACTCGCGACATAACTCGTTGGCGGGCGATCTGCCTGGCGCGACGAGCAGAACCGACCACGGGAGACCACGATGACCACCCCGATCGCCGGCGCGGCCGGCGTTCCGCTGATCGAAGCCCAGGACCTGACGGTCAGGTTCGGCAAGGTGACGGCCCTCGACGGGCTCGAGCTGACGGCGCAGGCCGGAAAGGTTCTGGCCGTCCTCGGGCCAAACGGAGCCGGGAAGACGACTTTCGTCCGCTGCATCGCGACGCTGGTCCGGCCCGACGCCGGTCGGCTCCTGGTGCGCGGGCAGGACGTCGTACGCGAGGCGTCGAGCGTCCGCCGCGACATCGGCCTGGCCGGCCAGTTCGCGGCCGTCGAGCCGACGATGACGGGGCGAGAGAACCTGGAGATGACGGCGCGACTGTTCGGCCACGGCCGGACCGCGGCGAGGCTCGCCGCCGCGAGCGTCATCGACCAGCTCGGGCTCGGCGACGTCGCCGACCGGCGCACCGGCGGCTACTCAGGCGGCCAGCGGCGCCGCCTCGACCTCGGCGCCAGCCTTGTCGGCAGCCCGCGGTTGCTGCTTCTCGACGAGCCCACGACCGGCTTGGACCCGGTCGGCCGCAGTGAGGTCTGGGCCGCTGTGCGCGACCTCGCGGCGACCGGCACCGACATCCTGCTGACCACGCACTATCTCGAGGAGGCTGACGAGCTGGCCGATCACGTTGTCGTGATCGACCACGGCCAGGTCATTGCGGCCGGCCCGCTCGGCGAGCTCAAGGCAAGCATCGGGCAGGACGTGATCGACATCGCGGTGAGTGACGCGGCGACCCTGCCTGCGGTCGCCGACATACTGACGCGAGTGACCGCGACGCCAGCCCGGCGCCAGCCGGCCGGGCAGCACGTCACCGCCCTGGCGCCAGGTGGGCCTGCTCAGCTCGCAGCCGTGATTGGCAGGTTGCAGCAGGCCGCGATCGCGGTCGAGGAGATCGGATTGCGCCGCCCGAGCCTCGACGAAGTGTTTCTCGTGCTGACCAGCGCCAGCGACGGCGCCGGTGACCCGACACCGCCGGCGACGGCGGGGCAGCTAGTCACAGGGAGGACGTCATGACCACTCTCCAGCTACCAGTCCGGCCTGCTCGCGCACCGGGTCTGATCAGTGCCGCGGGCCAGGTCGCGCTCCGCGCGCTGCGGAAATTCCTCCGGACGCCGGGTCTGTCCATCATGGGGATCGTCCAGTCCGCGATGTTCCTCTTCAGCTTCCGCTACGTTTTCGGCGGTGCGATCCACGCGGGCGCCACTGCGTACGTCGACTACCTAGTGCCGGCCTACACGGCCTCGATCGTGCTGTTCACCGGCGGTGGCATCGCGGTGGCGGTCGCCACCGACAGAGCCGAGGGCTTCACCGACCGGCTGCTATCCCTGCCGGTGTCGCGCTACGCCCTGGTGGTCGGTCGCACCATCGCCGATTCGGCAACCAATGTGTGGGCGATCGCGAGCACCGCGGCCTTTGGCTTCCTGTTCGGCTTCCGGCTGCCCGGCAGCTGGGAGGACGGAGTAGCCGCGCTAGGCCTGTGCGTCGCTTACGCGGTGGTCTTCACCGTCGTATTCCTGGTGATGGGCCTGTACGCGCCGAACGCGCAGGCGGCCCAGGGGATGTCCCTCATCGCGTTCGTGTTCGCGTTCATCTCCAGCGCCTACGTGCCGGCCACGTCCATGCCAGGCTGGCTGCAGCCGTTTGCGAAATATCAGCCGATCACGCCGATGGTTGACGCAGTGCGCTCGCTACTAACGGGCTCGACCAGCGATGTCGGCCTCGCCCTCGCCTGGTCCGTCCTGCTGGTGGTGGTCCTCGCGCCGGTGGCGGTGATCCGCTACCGGCGGCCCTGAGCCGGGCCTGCGGGCGGCTCGCCGCCGCTCAGTACGATGGAGGCACATGACCTGAGCGGGAAGGGGAGCCAGATGTCCAAGATTGCGGTCGTCGGTTTCGGGCGGATCGGCCGGTCCACGGTGAAGGCGGGCCTGAGCAGCAAGCTGTTCGCGCCGTCGATCATCGTCGATATCGCCGCCGCCGAATCGATGGCCCCGCTGTTCGAGTTCGACAGCAACTACGGGCGCTGGCGGGACCCGGTCCGGGTCGAGACCGACGGGCTGGTGATCGGGGACGCGACGATCACCTGGATCGATGCCAGGAACGGCGCGCCGGACTGGAAGGCTCTTGGCGTCGATCTGGTCCTCGATTGCACCGGGCGCGCCACGACCCGCGCGGGCGCCCAGGCGCACCTGGACTCGGGCGCAAAGCGTGTGCTGGTCAGCGCTCCGAGTAAGACGCTTGACGACTGCGACGCTGTACTGCTGCCTGGCATCAACATGGACTCCTACGATCCGGCCCGGCATCACATCGTGAGCATGGCGAGTTGCACCACCAACGCGCTCGCCCCGGTGGTCAAAGTGCTCCGCGAGACCGTCGGCATCCGGGACGGCTTCTTCACTACGGTGCACGCCTACACCAACACGCAGTCGCTGACCGATCAGCCGATGAAGGAGCGCCGCGACTCCTGGGCGGCGACGGAGAACATCATCCCGTCGTCGTCGGGAGCGGCGAAGGCGCTCAAGTTCATCTGGCCGGACCTGCGAGTGACCGGTAAGGCGTACCGGGTGCCCGTGCGGACTGGCAGCATCGTCGAGCTGACCGCCAGGGTCAACGCCGAGATTTCGGCCGCCGAGCTCAACGACGCCTTCGTCGCGGCGTCCGAGAACGGCTCGCTGGCGGGCATTCTCGGCGTGCTGCACGACGAGTGGGCGTCAGCGAGGATCGTCGGCGACACCCGATCGTCGATCGTCGACCTGCCGCTGACCTCGGTGAGCGATGGCGATCTCGTCACGGTCGCGGCCTGGTACGACAACGAGTACGGGTACTCGACCCGGCTGGCGGAGACGGTGGCCGCGCTCGCAGGGAGCTAGCGCCCGGCGCGTCGGTGCTGGGGGTCGTCCCCGGTATCGGCGTCAGCCGAACCTGGCCGCCATCCGGCGGAAGGTGCGCGGCGCTGCGCCGTGCAGCCAGGCCGGGAAGCGCAGCCAGCCGGGCACATACACCACGTCTAGGTCGCGCGCGGCGGCCCGGGTAATGGCGCGGGCCACCCGCTCGGCCGGGATCGGCACTGGCCTGCGCCGCTCGTAGGGCCGGCCCCGGCGGCCGAAGAACGGCGTGTCCACCACTCCGGGCAGGACGAGCGAGATACCGACTCCAGTGCCGGCGAGCTCGTACGAGAGGCTTTCCGCGAGATAGTTCAGGCCAGCCTTGGTCGCCGCGTACACGGCCTCGTTGCGCACGCCGGTGGCGCCCGCGATGGAGGAGACGAACACCAGCCTGCCCGAGCCACGTTCGGCCATGCCGGGCGCTAGCAGCCTGGCTAGCTGCACCGGCGCTAGCAGGTTCAGGCTCACCAGTTCGCTCGCCTTGCTGCCGGACAACTCGCCGATCGGCCCGAACCAGCCGGCACCCGCGTTGCAGACGAGCAAATCAACCCGGTTCTCGACGGCTAGCGCCTTCTCGACCAGCAACTCGGCGCCGCCTGGCTCAGCGAGGTCGGCCGGCAGCGGCGTGGCGCCAGACCGCAACGCGATAGCGCTGAGCCGCTCTTCGTTCCGCCCGGTGACGATGAGCCGTGCGCCGGCCGCGGCGAGCCGGATGGCGGTCGCTGCCCCGATGCCGGAGGATGCGCCCGTCACCAGGGCGACGGCATCGACTAACCGCATCGCGCACTCACCCCACCCCGCAGTAAAGACCTCACAGCACCCCGACCGCTAGCTGCGCCAGGACCAGGGTTCAGGTCGACGCCGGGACCTGGGCGCGCGTCCAGCATCGCACGATGTCCCGCATCGACAGCAGGCCGGTCACCTCGTGCCCGTCGATGACTACCAGATGCCGGAAATTCCCGGCAGCCATCGCGTTGGCGGCCTGTTCCAGCGACCAGTCAGGCGAGGCGAACACCACGTCGGCCGTCCGGTGGTCAGCGACCAGTTCGCGATCCGGGTCCTGACCGGCACCAACCGAGTCGAGGATGTCCCGTTCTGTCAGGATGCCGACGGCGGGATGCGAGGGGTCAACCACGACGGCTGCGCCCACGCGCTGTCCTGACATCAGCCGGGCCGCCTCGCGCAGCGTGTGCGCGGGCCCCACGCTGAGGACGACCTTGGTCATCCCGTCTCGTACGTTCATGCTCCATTGCTCCTCTCGCAGTGCCGAAGCGTGCCCGATCGAGACGGCGGCCCTGACCGGCTGCTGCGACACTGCGTTGTGTGACGCTGCCGCGGAACCGCCTCGCGCATGATTGTGCGCTTGTGATTGCCGGTGTTGTCCAGCATCCGCCTGACGGGGCCGCTGATCAACCCCTAGATGACGGCGCCGAGCAGGCTGAGTACTTCGGAGTGCAGCAATCCGTTGGTGCACAGCGCGCTACCGCCGTCTGGCCTGGGCCTGCCTGCGAGATCGGTAAAGGCGCCGCCCGCTTCTTCGACGATGATCTGCAGCGCGGCGAGGTCCCACAAGCTAACGTCCAGCTCCGCGGAAATGTCGACGGCGCCCTCGGCAACCAGGACATGGGACCAGAAGTCGCCATAGGCTCGGGTACGCCAGACCTTCCGCGCAAGTCCGACGAACTCGTTCAGCCTCCCGCCAGCGTCCCAGGTGGACAGCCCCGAGTACGACAGCGAGGCATCGGAGAGGCTGGCGACGTCCGAGACCCGGCAGGCCGTGGCCTTCGTCAGGCTCCGGCCAGTCCACGAACCACCATCGCGCGCTGCCCACCACCGTCGGCCCAGTGCCGGAGCGGTGACGACACCGACGATGACCTCGCCCTCATCCATCAGCCCGATGAGAGTCGCCCACACCGGCACGCCGCGGACGAAGTTCTTCGTCGCGTCAATCGGGTCTATCACCCAGCAACGCTGGCTCGACCCGGTGTGCCCGGATTCCTCGCCGAGCACCGCGTCGCGTGGCCGGGCGCGGCCTAGCAGGTTCCGCAGCGACTCCTCGACGGCCAGGTCGGCGTCGCTGACCGGGGTCAGGTCTGGCTTGGCTTCCACGCGCAAGTCCTGAGACCTGAACCGGCGCATCGTGATGTCGTCCGCCGCGTCCGCCAGGACATGCGCGAACCCGAGGTCGCCAGCGAAACCAGCCATGTCGGCAAAGCTAGCGCGTGCCAGCGCGTCAGGCCATCGCTCAGCGGTGTTCGGCGCGGCGGGTCGCCGGCGACGTCCTACCTGGCCGGTCCGGCTCGCTCCGCCTCGTCCGGGTCGGTCCGATCCGCGCCCTCGCGGCTGTGCAGCAACCGCCGCAGGGAGTCGAGCCTGGCGGCCACGGCGGGGCCGCCGTGCTCTGCGGCCCACGCGTCCAGTGCGCAGCCTGCCGCCAGGTGGCTGCACCCTTGCGGGCACTGCGCGATGGCGTCGGCGAATTCGGGAAACGCCGACACGACCCGGTTGGCGGCGACGTGGCCGAGGCCGAAGCTGCGGAGCCCTGGCGTATCGATGATCCAGCCGCTGTCGGCCGCTCCGGGCACGGTGGTGCCCGGCTCATCGGCGGCTCCGTCGGCCGCCCGGCGGCCGTCGGGCTCGCGGTCGGCGCGCCAGGGCGGCAGCGGCAGCGCGACTGCCGAAGAGGACGTGTGCCGACCTCGCCCCGTCACCGGGCTCACCGCGCCGACCGCTCGGGCGGCGGCTGGCAGCAAGGCGTTGACGAGTGTCGACTTGCCCACCCCCGAATGGCCGACGAGCACGCTGATCCGCCCGGCCAGCAGCGCCCGGAGCAGGTCCAGCTGGCCATTGAACGGACGGCTGAGCGCAATCGCGCGCACCCCGAGCGGCTCGTAGGCGGCGAGCAGGTCGTCCGGCGACGCGAGGTCGGCCTTGGTGAGGCACAGCAGCGGCTCGATGCCCGCGTCGAACGCGGCCACCAGGAATCTGTCGATGAGCCGCGGCCGCGGCGGCGGTGCGGCCAGCGCCGTAACGATGACGAGCTGGTCGGCGTTGGCGACGATGATCCGCTCGGTCGGGTCGTCATCCTCGGGCGATCGCCGCAGCACCGAGGACCGGGGCTGCACGCGCACCACCCTGGCCAGTGAGCCGGGCTGCCCGGAGACGTCGCCGGCGAGCCGGACCCGGTCACCGACGACGATGCCGCGCCGGCCGAGCTCCCTGGCCTTCATCGCGGTGACCGACCGGTCGCCTAGCCAGCAGCGGTAGCGGCCGCGGTCGACGCCCGTGACGAACGCGTCGACCGCGTCCTCGTGCGCGGGGCGCCGCCGGGTGCGGGGCCGCGAGCCTCTGCCCGGCCTGATCCGCACGTCGTCTTCGTCCAGCCGCGCGTGGCTGCCCGCCCCGCTCAGGGCGCCTGCCCCAGCATCTGCCGCCACCGCGTGATGAAGTCGGGAAAGGTCTTGCCCACGGTCGCAGCGTTGCGCACGCGCAAGCCAGGCACCGCGAGACCAAGCACAGCAGCCGTCATCACCAGGCGGTGGTCGTCGTGACTGTCGAACGGCTCAGCCGCCGCGCGCAGCGGACGTGGCCGGATCGCGAGACCGTCAGGCAGCTCGGTGACGTCACCGCCGAGAGCGCCGATCTCGGCAGCGAGGGCGGCGAGCCGGTCGGTCTCATGAAACCGCATGTGCCCAATGCCGGTGAACTCCGACGGCGAGTCCGCTAGCGCGGCGACCGCGGTCAGCACGGGGGCGAGCTCGTTGAAGTCCCGGAGGTCGGCGGTAATCCCGCGCACCTTGCCCGTGCCCTCGACGTGCAAGCCGTCCGCGTCGTGCCAGCAGATGGCACCGAGCTGCGTCAGCACGTCGATGATCGGGCCGGTCGGCTGCAGGCTGACCGCTGGCCAGCCAGCCAGCACGAGGTGTCCGCCCGTGACCAGCGCGGCGGCAAGGAACGGGCCCGCATTGGACAGATCTGGCTCGATCGCGATCGTGCCGGGTGCGAGCCGGCCTGGCCGGATCAGCCAGCGGTCCGGTACGCCGTCTTCGGGCCGGCTGGAAGTCGCCTCGACAGTGGCGCCCGCCATGGTCAGCATCGCGGCGGTCATGGCGATGTGTTGCGCCGACGGGACGCGGTCGCCTTGGTGCGAGATCAGCAGCCCGCGCTCGTAGCGCGGCGCGGCGAGCATGAGACCCGACACCAGCTGCGAGGACGTGGAGGCATCAAGCGTCACCGCGCCGCCGCGGACCCGCCCGCGTCCGTGCACGGTAAACGGCACCGCGCCGCGGCCGCCGTCGCTGATGTCCACACCGGCCTGCCTGAGGGCCGCCAGCAGCGGAAACACCGGTCGCTCCCGCATCCGCGGGTCGCCGTCGAAGTCGACGTCAGCCCGGGCCAGTGCCGCGGCCGGCGGGGCGAACCGAAGCACGGTGCCGGCGTTGCCGACGTCGACGCTGGCGTGTCCAGACCGCCAGCCAGGCGTCACAGTCCAGGTGGGCGCGCCGCCAGCTGATGGGCTACCGGGCGCGGCTGAGCCCGGCGCAGCAGAGTCGGTTTCGGTAGCCTGGGCTCCGGTATCGACCGTCGCCCCGAGGGCGGCGACCGCGGCCGTCATCAGGGCGGTATCACGAGCCTCGAGCGGACCGGTGATCGTCGTGGTGCCGTCCGCGAGCGCGGCCAGGATGAGAGCCCTGTTGGTCATGGATTTCGAGCCGGGCAGCCGGATTGTCCCGCCGACAGGCCCGCCCGCCGTCGGGGCGGCCCAGTCGGCCGGATCGTTGCCTCGCAGCTGCACGTCTCGAAGGTTACTGGCATCGCAGCGTCTGGACGTGGCCGGCCGCGTGGAGCGACAATCAGACACCGCGATGCTGCGAGCTTGGAAGGATCCGGACTTCTCGGCAAGGTTTGGCATAGCCGAATCTTGGCTATGAAACGGCACATTCTCGGTTTGCGGTCCTGTTTGGTGCTGTCAGGTGAACCATGTGCGGTCGGTATGCGTCGGCGCGTAAGCGCATTGAGCTCCTGGAGGAGTTCAGCGTGCAACGCGACGCGGTCACCGAGTCACTTCAGCCTGACTACAACGTCGCCCCCACCAAGCCGGTCTACGCGGTGGTCGAGCGCGCCGCGTCGGCTGATCCGGAGCAGCCAGGCCCGGTAGCCGACCACGAGCCGGTGCTGCGCGAGCTCCGGGTGATGCGCTGGGGGCTGGTGCCGTTCTGGGCCAAGGACCCGAAGATCGGCAGCCGGATGATCAACGCGAGGGCCGAGACCGTGGCAGACAAGCCAGCTTTCCGCCGCGCGTTCGCGAAGCGGCGCTGCTTGCTGCCCGCCGACGGCTACTACGAGTGGCAGGCGCAGCCCGGCGCGGCCAAGCAGCCCGTCTACATCAGCCCGCTCGATGGACGGTCGCTGGCATTCGCTGGCCTCTACGAGCTCTGGCGAGACCCCGTCGTGGCCAGCGACGATCCGGACGCGTGGCTCTGGACGACCACCGTCATCACGACGAGCGCGCCGGACGAGCTTGGCGTCATCCATGACCGCATGCCGATGATCATCGATCCGGACCGGTGGGCCGACTGGCTGGATCCGGTCAGCGGTGATCCGGCAGACCTGCGCACGCTGCTGCTGCCGGCAGCGGCGAGCGGCCTGCAGGTGTACCCGGTGTCCACACTGGTCAACGCCGTCCGCAACAACGGACCGCAGCTCATCAGGCCGCTTGCCGGCCCGTTAGCCGGCCCTGCCGCCGCACCGGCCGCCGCCGGGGCGCGGCCTCGATTCGCTGGCAAAGCCAGCAACGGGGACGACGGCGCGCAGCCGCTGTTCTAGTTCCCACCGCAGGCAGGCGGCGCTCGCATGATCCCCCCACGGTGCCGTCGCCAGTTCCCAGGAAGGAGGCGGGGATCGGATGGATGTCACCGCAGCCCGTCAGCGGCTCGAGAAGATATGCGACGAGCTGGACAGATCGATCGGCGTTCTGAACGGAGCCGGCGAACATGCCCGGTGGGCGGGTGACTATCCGCAGGACCCCGCCGACGCCGGGGCGAACCTCTCGGAGAGCGAGCGATCGCAGGCCGTGATTGCCGCAGCTCGACGACAGCGGTCCGACGTCCTCGCCGCCCTGCACCGGATCGACCTGGGGGTTTACGGCACCTGCGTGGACTGCGGCGGCATGGTGCCGGCGGGTCGCCTGGAGGCGAAGCCGGAGGCGGCCAGGTGCGTCGCATGTCAGGGGAAGCTGGATCGGCTGCGCCGCTAGGCGGGACCAGGAATGAAGGCACCAGGACCAATGTTTGGCTGTACATGTCTCTTGCCACCCGTGAGACCGGGCCGGGACCCAGCCGGGCGGTCGCGCACGGCGTGATCAACCTCGGCGTTGTATCCTCCCGGCGAGGAGGCTGGCAGTCTGGTGCGCTGCAGCCCTCGAGCCCGGAAGGGGTAGGGGTGGGTCGTCCGGTCCCCGAGACACTTGAGCAGCGGAGCAAGCGCTTCGAAGCTGACGTGCTGCCATACCTGGATCAGCTCTATGCGGCGGCTATGCGGATGACCCGCAATCCCGCCGACGCTGAGGATCTGGTACAGGAGACGTTTGCCAAGGCTTACGCCTCTTTTCACCAGTTCCAGGAGGGCACGAACCTCAAGGCCTGGCTGTTCCGGATCCTGACCAACACCTTCATCAACAGCTATCGCAAGCGCCAGCGCGAGCCACAGCGGTCGGGCACCGAGGAGATCGAAGACTGGCAGCTCGCTAGGGCCGCGTCGCACACCTCGAGCGGCCTGAAGTCGGCCGAGACCGAGGCGCTGGAGCGACTCCCGGATTCCGACATCAAACGGGCGCTGCAGGCTCTGCCCGAGGATTTCCGGCTCGCTGTCTACCTCGCCGACGTCGAGGGCTTTGCCTACAAGGAGATCGCCGACATCATGGGCACTCCGATCGGGACCGTCATGTCGCGCTTGCATCGCGGCCGTCGCCAGCTCCGCGAGCTGCTGCAGGACTACGCCGCTGACCAAGGCTTGTACGCGACCACGCCCGCGGCCCAAGGTGGCGACGCGCCACG
This sequence comes from Streptosporangiaceae bacterium, assembly GCA_030041275.1. Taxonomy (GTDB): domain Bacteria; phylum Actinomycetota; class Actinomycetes; order Streptosporangiales; family Streptosporangiaceae; genus JAJYUU01. Next base: position 21,925 of record JASHOE010000034.1, on the reverse strand, counting down.
GAGGGACACGCCATGAGCTGCGGCAAGCCTCACGACGTCCCGTGTACCGAAGTACTCGCCATGGTCTACTCCTACATCGACGGCGAGATGGATGACGGCAGCTACGCCGACATCCGCCAGCACCTCGACGAGTGCGGGCCGTGCCTGCGCGAGTACGGCCTCGATGAACTCGTGAAGAAGCTCGTGCACAAGTGCTGCGGGCACGAACCGGTACCGGGCGAGCTACGGGTGAAAGTGCTGACCCGGATTGCAGCGGTCCGAGCGGAAATCGAAACGAGCGAGGCCTAGGCGGAGTAGCGCCGGACTCCGGCGAGGATCGTCCCGCCGCGTTACGCTAAGTCGCGACGCGTGTCCGATGCGCCGGCCACGCGCGCGACCGCAGGGCGGGTGACGGATGACCTCAGGCCAGCTCGGCGTCGGCCGGCCAGTGGACGGCACTGCGCGAGAGGCCCGCATCACGCCGGCTGCCTGGGTGTACATCGGCTTGGTCGTGACGGCGGCCGCGGTGCTCGTGTTCCTCACACCAATACATGAGCCGGCCAAGGTCGACCACCCGTGGCTTGACCTGGTCGTGCTGCAGGTCCTGTATCTCGTCTGCGAGTCCGCCCGGGCGCCGCTGACTGCGCGGCAGACCATGTGGTCGCCCAGTTCGGCCGCGACGCTCGCCGCCGCCGTGCTGCTCGGTCCCGCACCGGCGGCGTTCGTCGGCGCCGTATCGCTGCTCAGCTTGCGCCCGCAGCCGCTGCTAGGGGAGCGGCTGTTCAACGGCGCCATGCACGCGCTGTCCGGGCTCGCCGCGGGCAGCGCCTACCTGGCGATCAACGGCACCGTCGGGTATCCGGAAAGCTCGGCGGCCGGGTCTGCGGATAACTCGCCGTTCGTCCGCATCCTACTGGCTTTCGCCGTGGCCGCGGTCGTGCACGTGGCCGCTAACCACGGCATGATCTGGCTGATCAACCGGCTCAACCGGGGAAACAGGCCGCAGCGCAGCGAGGCGGGCGAGGCCAGCCTGACCTTGCTGCTGGCCTCCGACCTCGGCTACGCCAGCCTTGGCCTGGTCATCGCGTCGCTGTGGGGGAAGCTGGACTGGTTCTCGGCCGTCATCGTGCTCGTGCCGTTGTTTGTGGCCGGCTGGGCGATGGCGCAGTTCACCGAAGAGCAGCGGGCCTACGCGGCGACGATGAACGCGCTCTGCCAGGCGGTCGAGACGAAGGACTACTACACCCGCGGGCACGGCGACCGGGTGTCCAGGGGCTCGGTCATGATCGCCAGGCAGATCGGCATGAACTCGGCCAGGACCGAGGCGATCAGGTTCGCCGGGATGCTGCACGACGTGGGCAAGCTCGGCGTGCCCACGCAGGTGCTGCAGAAGACCGGACCGCTCACCGAGGACGAATTCGCCGCGATCCAGCTGCACCCGATGCGCGGCCTGGAGATCGTCCGTGAGATCGGCTTCCTGTTCGAGGCGCTGAACGGCATCATGCACCATCACGAGCGGATCGACGGCCAGGGTTATCCGATGGGCCTCGCTGGCCACGAGATCCCGGAATTCGCCCGCGTCATCGCCGTGGCCGACGCGTTCGACTCGATGACCACGACGCGCTCCTACCGAGAAGCCCAGAGCATCGACCAGGCGGTCGCCGAGCTGCGGAGCGGGGCTGGCAGCCAGTTTGACCCCGTCATGGTCGAGGCGTTCATCGGTGCCCTCGGCCGATTCGGCTGGGAGCTGCCCCGGCCGGCTGGCGCCCCCGCTGACCTCGCCACCGTGACCGTGCAGGATCACGACGACCCGACGGCGCCGCTCGAGGTGGTCGTGCCATGACGAGCGCCATGCCTCGCCGCCCCGGCCCGGACCGGCTGGTGTACTGGCAGGCGGTGGACTCCGGCAGGCTGCTTCTGATCGCCGCCGCGGCGATGCTGGTGACGGCGTCCTTCGCGAGCACGGCCGTCCTCTTGCAGAGCCGTCCCCCGATCAACTGGCACGCCGCGCTGGCGTTCGGCGGGCTCGTCGCGTTCGGCGAGCTGCTCCGGCTCGCGCTGCCTGGCGGTCGGGAAGCGGCGCCGATCGCGATGGTCGGGGCCATGTCCTACGCACTGTTGCTGATGGTGGCCGGGGATAAGGCAGGCGTAAAGCTGCCACCGGAACTCGTCGTCGCCGTGTGCGCGGTCGGCATGATGGTGGGCGCGCTGCCGCACATCGCGGCCGGCCGCCCGGCCGGAATTGCCGGCATGTGTACCCGGCTGGTGGCCGTGGCCGGCGTGGCGTTCATCTTCCGGTCAATCGTCGTTGCCTACCTGCACGCCAAGATGTGGCCGCTGATCGTGGCCGTGATGGCGGTGCTGATCTTCTTCGGCTGGCTCATCGACACTGTGGTCAGCGCGCTGATCCGGGCTGATGACGTGGGCGCGAGGTTCTCGGTTGCCCTGGTGGACGAGGTACGGGTGCAGTGGCGACTGGGCTTGGCCGTGGGCGCATCGGTGATCATCACCGTGTTCAGTGTCGAGTCGCTTGGCCTGCCGGTGCTCATCGCCTTCATCGGGCCGCTGCTCGTGACGCAGGTCGCCTTCCGCCGCTACGCCGGCATCAGGAACACCTACCTGCAGACCGTGCGCTCGCTCGCGCGGGTGACCGAGGTGGCCGGCTACGTCGAGGCGGGACACTCCCGTCGGGTCAGCAGGCTTTCGGTGGCTATCGGTCGCGGGCTCGGCATGGCCGAACCTGAGCTGCTCGCGCTCGAGTACGCGGCGCTGATGCACGACATCGGGCAACTCTCGCTGCGCGACCCGATCCCCGGCGGCGCGACCGTGCTGGTCTCGCGGGCCGACCAGGAGCGCATCGCCGAATTCGGCGCCGAAGTCATCAGCGAGGCGGGCGTGCTGGACGAGGTCGCGAGGCTCGTCCGGTGCCAGGCGTGGCCTGCGCGCGGTCACGACCCGGCCCCGCCGCTCGGCAGCATGATCATCAGAGCGGCGAACGCGTTCGACGACATGGTGGGCAGCTCGACGGACCGGGACCGGTCGGTGGCCGCGCTGGACCGGATGCGGCTGGACCCGGTCGGCTACGACGTCGGCGTCGTGACGGCGCTCAGCGAGGTTGCAAGCCGACGGGTGGCATCCCGGCTGTAGGCTGCCGGGCGTGCTCGAATCGGTGCTTGTCGCCAATCGTGGTGAGATCGCGGGCCGCGTGATCGCTACTGCGCGGCGGCTCGGGGTGCGCTCGGTGGCCGTGTACTCGGCGGCCGACGCGGACCTGCCGTTCGTGGCGGCGGCTGACGCGGCGGTGCAGATCGGCCCGGCCCAGCTGGCCGCGAGCTACCTGAATGGCCAGGCGATCCTCGCCGCCGCGCGGCAGACCGGGGCGCAGGCGGTGCATCCGGGCTACGGCTTCTTGTCGGAGAACCCGTCCTTCGCCACCAGCGTGATCGAGGCCGGGCTGGTGTGGGTTGGCCCGTCGCCGGCGTCCATGGCCCAGATGGGCGACAAGATCAACGCGCGGAACCTGATGGAGCAGGCCGGCGTGCCGGTGGCGGCAGGAACCAGGGAGCCCGTCGTGGACGCTCCCGCTGCGCTCGCGGCGGCCAGTGAAATCGGGTACCCGGTTATGATCAAGGCCGCGGCGGGCGGTGGCGGCATCGGCATGAGCGTGGCAGCCGACCCCGAGCAACTCACCACTGGCCTGGAGACCGCACGTTCGCGAGCCGAGCGGTTCTTCGGCAGCCCGGCAATCCTGCTCGAGCGGTACGTCGAGCGCGCCCGCCATGTCGAGGTGCAGATCCTCGGCCTGGCCGACGGCTCGGTCCTGGCGCTCGGCGAGCGGGACTGCTCGGTGCAGCGGCGCCATCAGAAAGTGGCCGAGGAAACCCCGTCGCCAGGCGTCGGCGCGGACCTGCGGCGCCGCATGCTCGCCGCCGGGGTCCGGGCAGGTGCGGCCGTTGATTACCGCGGCGCCGGAACCGTCGAGTTTCTCGTGGACGTGACGACCGGGGAGTTCATGTTCCTGGAGATGAACACCCGGCTTCAGGTCGAGCACCCGGTGACCGAGCTCGTGACGGGCATCGACTTGGTCGAGCAGCAGTTCCGAATCGCCGCGGGAGATGCCGCCAGCTTCGCGCCCGCCGACCTGCAGGTGTCCGGGCACGCCCTGGAGTTGCGCGTGTACGCCGAAGACAGCCAGCGGTTCCTGCCGAGCCCGGGGACCATCGTGGAGTGGTCCGCGCCCGCGGGTCCCGGCGTACGCGTGGATGCCGGGTACGCCGCGGGCAACACAGTGACGCCGTTCTATGACCCGTTGCTGGCGAAGCTCTGCGTGCACGGGACCGACCGGGCGGAGGCGATCGCCCGAGCGACCGCCGCGGTCAGCGACTTCCGCATCACCGGGCTCAAGACCAACTTGCAGTTTCACGCGGACCTGCTCGAGTCTGCCGAGTTTCGCAGCGGCGACTACGACACGTCGCTGGTGAGCCGACTGCGCCCGGTGCCGGCCGCCGGGCGGCGATGATGGAGCGCAACCGGCGGCTGTGCCCGGCGGTGGTCAGATGAAGGGGAGCACGCGTGAGTGAAGTCCGGGCTGAGATGGTGGCCAACGTGTGGAAGGTCGTGGCCGCCGAAGGCGACACGGTGGCTGACGGGGACATCCTGGTGATCCTGGAGTCGATGAAGATGGAGATCCCCGTGCTGGCCGAGAGCCCGGGCACACTCGCGAGGCTCGCCGTCGCCGAGGGAGACGTGGTTCAGGAGGGCGACCTCATCGCCGTCATCGAGTAAACGAGCAGCCAGCCCGCACCCCGACTATGGATCGCGCCTGCTGAATCAGAAAAAAGGCGTGGCGTGCTCCGCGCACGCCAGGCCGCCGCCGCACGTCAAGCCTGCGCTCTCCCGAGCGTCACACGCCGGTGGTTGACCGCGGGTAGGCGTCGGCTGGGTCGGTGACGATGTTGACCAGGTACGGCTGACCTGAATCGAACGCGCGCCGCAGCGCCGGGCCGATGTCGGCCGGGTCGGTGACCAGCTCGCCGCCGCCGCCAAGCGCCGTCACCACCTGGTCGTACCGGCAGCCCCGCTGCAAGTCAGCCGCGACGTCGTAGCCGTAGAGCGCTCGCATGGGGTGTTTCTCCAGGCCCCAGATGCCGTTGTTGCCGCAGATCATGACGACCGGCAGGCCATGGCGGACCAGGGTGTCGACGTCCATCAGCGAGAACCCGGCGGCACCATCGCCGAGGAGCAGCACGACCTGGGACGCCGGGCGCGCCACCCTGGCGCCGATGGCATACCCGAGCCCGGTACCCAGACAGCCGTAAGGGCCAGGATCGAGCCAGCCGCCCGGCTGCTGCGGCTCGACATACTTGCCTGCGTAGCTGACGAAGTCGCCACCGTCGCCGATCACCACGGCGTCCGGTTCCAGCAGGCCCGCGAGCTCGCCATAGATCCGCAGCGGGTGGATCGGACTGGCCGAGCTGTGCAGCAGCGCCGCGTCGGCCGCCGATTGGTCAGCACACACCTGGCGCAGCCGTGGCAGCCATCCAGTGGGCCAGTCGCCGACGCTCGCCTCGTCCGCCAGCGCGGTGAAGATCCCGGTCAGGTCCCCGGCGGCCGAGCCCGCCAGTGCGCAGTGGGTGGCCACCTGATCGGCGGCGTCGGCGAGGTGCACAACCAAGGCCGGGGGAGTGTCGCCACGGCCGCCGAAGCGGCCGTAACCGAGCCGGAAGTCCAGCGGCGTGCCTGCCACGATGACCAGGTCCGCCTCGCCGAACGCCAGCGCGCGCGCCCTGGTGACCAGCTGCGAATGCCCGGCCGGAAGGATGCCCCGGCCCTGGCCGTTCGCGACGACCGGCAGGTTGATCCGCTCGGCCGCGGCGCGAGCGGCCTGCTCCGCGCCGTCGGCCCACACGTCCGAGCCGAGCACCAGCACGGGTCGGCGCGCGGCGCTGAGCAGCTTCGCGACGGCGGTGACGTCGGCCGCGGACGGCATATCGCCGCGTGGCATTTCGGCGGCCGCCGCAGCAGCGGGAGCCGGGGCGCTGGCTCCGAACAGTGCCTCCAGACTCGCGTCGAGGAATACTGGGCCTCGGTGCCGGGAGCTGGCCAGCGTGAACGCCTGGTCGACGGCCGCTCCGACCTGGCCCGGGTCGTGCACGGTCCAGGACCGCTTGGTCACCGGTGCCAGCAGCGGCGGATGATCGAGCTCCTGCAGGCTCCCCGAGCCCCAGCGGCCGTCAGGTGCCCGTCCGGCCAGGACCACGACCGGCGTTCCGTTGAAGTGAGCGGTGGTCACGCCGCTGATCCCGTTTGTCACGCCGGGACCCGCGGTCAGCACCGCCAGGCCGGGTCCTCGCGTCAGCCGGGCGGTCGCCTCGGCGGCGAACACCGCGGTCTGCTCGTGCCGGACGTCGATGATCGGCATCGGCGGGTCCGCGGTCACGGCGCCGTCGTACAGCGGGAACACGTGCCCGCCCGACAGCGTGAACATCGTGGCGACGCCGTGCCGGCGAGCCGCCGCTACCGCCTGGGCGCCGCCGTGCGCTGGCCGTTGCGAGCTCATGCGGGCGACGTTACCAGCTGGTAGGAGGGTCTAGCGGCGGCCCCGGCGGGTGCTGTCGCGCGCACCGCCGCCGGTACAGACCATGTCGATCCGGCTGCGATGATGGCAGGATGCCGACGCTGACCGACCTCGCCCGGCGGGCCGGGATTCGCGGGGCGGACCTGGACTGGCTGCACGCGCTGATATCTGACTGGCAGCTGCTCGCCGACTTGTCGTTCGCCGACCTGGTGCTGTGGGCCCCGTTGCCGGCCGGCCAGAACGGCGATGCTGATGCTGGCGGACGACCCCCCGAGTCCACCAGCGGTGGCGGGCGCTGGCCGGATGGCGCCAGCTGGATAGTGCTGGCGCAGATGCGGCCGACCACCGGGCCGACCGCGTTGCCCGACGACATCGTCGGCTCTGTGCGGCCGGGCGCTGAGCAGCAGTACCTCGCGGCCGCGTACGTCGACCGGAGGGTGTGCCGGGAAGGCGACCCGGAGTGGACGCGGGGAGTGCCGGTCCGGCATGAGACGATCCCGGTCACGCGCAACGACTACGTCATCGCGGTGGTCGAGCGGTCGACCAACCTGAGTTTCGCGCGAACCCCAAGCCGCCTGGAGCTGGCGTACCTGAAGGCGGCGGACGACCTGACCCAGATGGTCGCGGCGGGCATGTTCCCGGTGCTGGGTGCCGAGCCCACGCTGGTCAGGTCTCCGCGCGTCGGGGATGGGCTTATCCGGCTGAACCGGACCGGTCAGGTGACCTACGCGAGCCCGAACGGACTGTCGGCGTATCGCCGGCTGGGCCTCGCCGCCGACCTCGTCGGCAAGCAGCTCGGCCCGCTGACCGCGCGGCTGAACGTCAACCGGGAGCCGCGCGACGACTCGCTGATGCTCGCGGCCAGCGGCCGTGCGCCGGCCGAGACCGAGGTCGAGGCGAATGGTGCCGTCGTCCAGCTGCGTGCCATCCCGCTTGTGGTCGACGGTGACCGGTCAGGCGCGCTGGTGTTGCTCAGGGACGTGACCGAGCTGCGGCACCGGGAGCGGGAGCTGCTGACCAAAGACGCCACCATCAGGGAAATCCACCACCGGGTGAAGAACAACCTGCAGACTGTGGCCGCGCTGCTGCGCCTGCAGGCGCGGCGCCTGCAGGTGCCGGAGGCACGAGACGCTCTCGAGGAGGCAGTGCGGAGGGTTGGCTCCATCGCGATGGTGCACGAGACGCTGTCGCGGATGCCGGACGAGACTGTGGACTTCGACGACATCGCTGGCCGGGTGGCGATGATGGCGGGCGAGCTGTCCGCTCCCGAGGTTCGGGTGACGCCCGTCTTGCGGGGACAGTTCGGCCAGCTACCAGCGCTGATCGCTAGTCCGCTGGCCCTGGTCCTGACCGAGCTGCTCCAGAATGCCCTGCAGCACGGGCTCTCCGACCCCGGCCAGGCTGCGACGGGCAGCCTGCAGGTGATCGCCGTCCGGGAACCGGGGTCGCTCAGCGTCACGGTCTCGGACAACGGCGTTGGCCTGCCGGCGGAATTCGATCTGGACTCGACGACGAGCCTCGGCCTGCAGATCGTCCGGACGCTGGTGCTGACCGAGCTGGGTGGCACCCTGGAGATTACGGCGAGGCCAGGCGGGGGCACTCAGGTAGTGGTGGTGCTGCCGCTCGGGGAGACTCCGGCGACCGGGGCCGGTCCGGGGGATGTCGGCGACTCCTGGACCGCTGAAGCCAGCCGCGTGGCGATGACCCCGGCGAAACCGGATTAGCTGCGCCCCCAGCGGGTCGCCGCTGACGGCCGCCGACAGCGAAAGCTGCGCCGCGGCTCATGCCGGGGCGCAGCCTGTCGATACGTCAGGCGCCTGTGCGGGCGGCTATGCGGTTGCGGCGCTTGACTGAGCGCCGTTCATCCTCGCTGAGGCCACCCCAGACGCCTGCGTCCTGGCCGCTCTCGAGTGCCCACTGCAGGCATGGCTCGCTGACCTTGCAGCGCTGGCATACCTGCTTGGCCTCCTCGATCTGGAGCAGCGCAGGCCCGGTGTTGCCGATCGGAAAGAAAAGCTCCGGATCCACATCACGGCAGGCGGCATGGTGACGCCAGTCCATGAGTCCACTCCTCCTTTGCCCGGCCCGGCTGCATGGGGCCTGAGCTGCTCGGTCTAGCTTGTGAACGATTTCACGAGCTAGGCTCTATGCGAGCTACGTACGATTCGGATCTTGGTGGTGGTCTGAATCGGTGCTGCTGTGCTTACCCGGCGTCCCCGTACTTATCCGGGTGCGCTGAGATTTAACTGCTGGTGCGGTGACAGCCGACCAAGCGGTCATCGCCCCGCTCTCTGGTGTCCCCTGCCCGACCCGCGCCGCGTTGGCGGCGCCAGCCCAGCACGGCGCGTGGCGCGCCGTTCACCAGGAGCGTTACAACCCTCTCAAGATCGGCTATCAACCGCAAGAGTCTTCGGCAAAGGTTCGTAAGGATTTCGGTGTCGGATCAGTCACATGGCAGGCATGAGCGCGGTGCCCGCCGTAGGCCGCTGCGCCCGGATGGCGGTCGTTGGCGGCTATTGGCGCGCCTAACCCGACCACCCGCAGCGCGCCGGGCACCGACCGGAAGCTGATGTCCTCGACCTCGCCCATGTACTCGCCGTCGAGCTGAAAAGCGAGCGGGCGGGCCGCGGCCAGGCGCAGAGTCGGCAGGTCATGGGCGGTCACCACGGTTCGGCCGCGGGGCGGCTCGGTCCGCTCGGCCAGCATCTGACGCAACGTGCGCAGCGTCGACACGGTTCTGAGGCTGCGGAAGGCAAGCAGATCAAGGCCGGTGTCGAAGCTCGCATCGGGGTTGGCCTGCACTGGCCTGCGACCGAGGTACGTCCACGGCGCGGAGTTCGACACCACACACAAGAACACGGCATCCGGGCACAGGTCGGCCGGCTCGACGATGGTGATGGCGGGATGGCTCCGGTCCGTGACCCGGAAGTACTGCCGCAGTGCGGTGCGTGCGAAAAATGCTGGTGTGACGGTCCGGCCGTACGCGCGCATGCCCTCGATTGCGCGCACCACCTCCGCATCCAGCCCCAGGCCGGCGTTGAACGTAAAGTATCGGCCGCTCGCGCAGCCGAGGCCGATGCGCCGCTCCCTTCCGCTCGCGAGGTCCTCGATCAGCTTTGCGGCGGCGTCCACCGGGTCATCGGGCAGATTCAGGGACCGCACGAAGACGTTCGCGTTCCCGCCGGGCAGTGCGGCCAGCGCGGGGATGTGATCCGCGTCCGCGGGGCCGGCCGAACCGCCCGAGCCGTCAAGCAACCCGTTCACAGCCTCGTTGACGGTGCCATCGCCGCCGAGGGTTATGACGAGCCCAAACTTCTCCGCCGTCGCGGTCGCTGCCAGCCTGGTGGCCTCGCCCCGGTAACGTGTTTGCACGACTTCGAGGTCGACTGCAGACTTCAGGGCCCGGACGATGAGGTCCCGTCGGCCGCTGGTGGTGGAGGTGGCGTTTGGGTTCACGATCAAGAGCGCGCGCACGGGCCCAGGCTAGCCAGCCTTCATCTCGGCCGTCATCCGCGATCCACCAGTCAGCTGCGCCACCCGCGCTCTCGACGCCGGCTGAGGCCGAGTCCCGCCAGCTGCCTGGCACGGTGCTGGCCGCCGCCATCATCGAGGCCCTCGAGGCGGTCGGCCTGCTGGTGGCGGCCATCTTCGCGGGGATCGAGACCGCTTCCGGCAATGCTTACCAGACCGCCAGCGGCGTGGCCATCACGCTGATTGCCGTCGGCACGGCGGTCGTCGTCGCTCTCGTGGCCCGCGGCCTGCGCGGTGCCCGGCGCTGGTCGCGTACCCCTGCGGTGCTCACCCAGCTCTTCGCCGGCATCGTCGCCGTGGCTCTGCTGGAGTCCGGGCGCCTCGACTGGGGCATTCCGACGATCGTGCTGGCGGTCGTCGGCCTGGGCGCGTTGCTGGCACCCGCCAGCGTCCGCGTGCTCACGCCTGGCCGCGTCCAGAAGAGCTGACAGCGCTACCGCAACCCGACGCTAGTCGTCGGTGGTCAGCCCGTCGCGGAGCTGAGCGAGTGTCCTCGCCAGCAGGCGGGACACGTGCATCTGCGAGATTCCCAGCTCCGTCGCGATCTGCGACTGCGTCATGTTGCCGAAGAACCGAAGCAGCAGGATGCGCTTCTCCCTGGGTGGCAGCTGCTCGAGCAGCGGCTTGAGCGACTCCCGGTATTCCACGCCCTCGAGCGCGTCATCGACCATGCCGAGCGACTCCGAGACCGCAGGCGCGTCTTCGTCGCCGGAGTCCGGTGCGTCGAGCGACACCGTTGAGTAGGCGTTGGCCGACTCCAGGCCCTCGAGCACCTCCTCCTCGCTCATCTGCAGGTGCTCAGCTAGCTCGGCGACCGTGGGGGCGCGGCCGAGGTTCTGGGCCAGTTCGCTGATCGCCTTCGCCAGCGCCAGCTTGAGCTCCTGGAGCCTGCGCGGCACCCGAACAGCCCACCCCTTGTCGCGGAAGTGCCGCTTGATCTCGCCCACGATGGTCGGGGTCGCATACGTAGAGAACTCGACGCCCCGGTCAAGGTCGAACCTGTCGATGGACTTGATCAGGCCGATCGTCGCGACCTGAGTGAGGTCATCCAGCCACTCGCCGCGGTTACGGAACCGGCGCGCCAGGTACTCGACGAGCGGGAGGTGCAGCTCCACCAGTTCGCTGCGGATGCGAAGCCGATCGGCGTCGTCGGCCGGCAACCGCGACAACTGCTCGAACAGGTCTCGCGCCCGGTTGCGCTCCCGCGGGCCGTGCTGCATCCGCGGCGGCGGCTCGGCTAGGTCCCCACCCTCGGCCAGGTCGCCGGGCTCACTCAGCTCACCCGGCTCAGCCAGGTCCCCGGCGTCAGCCAGCTCCTCGGGCTCGGCCAGATCGCCAGGCTCGGTCAGATCGCCAGGCTCGGCCAGATCTTCGGCCTCAGCTAGGTGCAGTACGGCGGGCAGCGCGCCCTCGCCGTCATCAGCGCCGGATCGCCCCCTGGCCGGTGCTGCTGACATGATCCTCGACTCCTCGGTCAAGCTGACCTCAGTCTCTGGTTTCCCGGCTCGCCGACCCCGAGTGCGGGCGGCCCTTGCGCATCACGACGGCCAGCCGATCGGCCGGCCCCACCTCTGCGTGCACCGACCCAGCCAGAGCCGACAGCACGGTCCAGGCGAACGTGTCCGCCGACGGGGGGCGGGGACTGAGGCTCTGGACCGAGACAGCGATCGTCATGTCGTCGGCGCTCAGCGTGAACGTGCACTCGAGGCTGCTGCCCGGCACGGTCTGGCTGAGCAGCATGGCGCAGGCCTCATCCACGGCGATGCGCATGTCCTCAATGTCGTCCAGGGTGAAGTCAAGCCGGGCCGCGAGGCCGGCGGTCGCCGTTCGCAGCACAGAGAGATATGCACCGTCTGCAGGCATTCGCACCGTGACCCGGTCCGCCCCCGTGCCTGTTTCGGGTGTGGTGGCCAGCGAGTCGGCCTGGGCAGTTTGCGCCGCCGATGCGGACCTCGCGCTAGCGGGCCGCGAGTTGCCGTCCGGCCCAGTGCTGACCGACTCCTGGCCAACCGACACCGGCTCCGTCGGCTGCGTACTCGCAGGTGAGGGCGGTGCGATGGCGGATGCCGTGGTTTCCTCCGTCACTACGATGTCCTTCCAATGGAGCCGCGTCGTTGCGCCCAGGGTGGTTCACTAGCAACTTACAGTGACCATCAGAGTGCTCTCGCGCCGGCCGGCCGTGGCCCGCGCGGCTTGCCGGGGTCAATGCCGCGGCCGATACTGAGAGCCGCGGCCGACACTGAGAACGGCGGGCCGCGAACGGCCCGCCGGGTTCTGCAGTGCGCAGGTGTGCTGTCAGGCTTGCTTGGTCTCCCAGAAGATCTTGCTGATCTCCTCGATCTTGCCGAGCAGTTCGTCGGCGGTGGCGACGCTCACGCTGCCCTTGGTACCAGCCGCGCCGGCCAGCTTGGTGGCCTCGTTGAACAGCTGGTGGAGCTGCGGGTACTTCTCGAAGTGCGGCGGCTTGAAGTAGTCGGTCCACAGCACCCACAGGTGGTGCTTGACGAGCTCGGATCGCTGCTCCTTGATGATCAGCGCACGGGTACGGAACTCGGGGTCGGTGTTGTCCTGGTACTTCTGGCTGATGGCCTTCACGGACTCGGCCTCGATGCGCGCCTGCGCGGGGTCGTAGACGCCGCACGGGAGGTCACAGTGCGCATGCACGGTAACCTTCGGCGCGAGGAGACGTGCGAGCAGCCTCATAGATCGCCTCTCTCATTCAGATCGTTGGCTTGGGTCCGACAGTACAACTCCGGTGCCTTCTGCCCGCGGGGGAGGGACGCATGCGCTGGCCACTGTGGCGAGTCGCCGTAGTGGAGCGCTCGATGGAACCCAAGTTGCAGCCGGGTGACTGGCTGCTCGCATGGCGCGGGCTGCGCTCCGGCCGGCCACCGCGGATCCGCCCGGGCCAGGTGGTGATCGCGCGCCATCCAGGGCAGGCCAACATGCTGCTGGTGAAGCGGGCCGAGCGGCTGCTGCCCGGCGGCTGGTGGCTCGTGTCCGACAACCCAGGCGCCGGTGCGGTGGACAGCGTGTCGTTCGGCCCCGTTCCCACCGGTCTGGTCTACGGTCGCGTGCTGCTGCGGTACTGGTCAGCGGGCCGGGACTGAAGACGGATCTGGCCCGCCCCAAGGTGGGACGGGCCAGATCCGTCGAGTGTTGCAGACGGGTCAGCCGGCTGATGCCGCCGCTGCTGCCGCTGCGTCTGGGTCGTGCTCGTCCAGGGACTGCCGCTCGACCATGTCCAGCATGCCCTCCCTGGGCAGCCGGACTGCCTGCGCCCAGAAGAAGATGATCAAGGCGAAGACGGCGACGATTCCCATGTCGTACCAGAACGGGATCCGCTGGGTGGCGCTGCAGCTCGCCCCGGGTCCGGCCGGACCGGAGCTGCAGTAGCGGCCCATCCACGAGATGATGCCCATGCCGAGCAAGAAGACCGGCAGCCACTGAGCCTGCTTCCAGTCCAGCGGCGGCCGCTTGCTGTCGAATGCCATCCACGTGCCGATCAGGATGTAGCCCGCCACGATCGCGATGCCGAGCTTCCACACGGTGTCGAACCCGGAGAAGTAAATGATCTCGCACGCGAAGATGAACGCGATGGGTGACAGCCAGGCTGCCCCCGGCATCCGGTACGGCCTGGCCGCGTCCGGCACCTGCTTGCGGAACGCGCTGAGGGACAGCGGCGCACCCGCGTACATCAGCACGCTGGCGCTGGTGACGAGGCCGACCAGCGACTTCCAGCTCGGGAACGGCAGCAGGAAGAGCAGGCCGAGTGCGAACGCGACGAGCAGGCTGAACCACGGCACGCCGTTCTTGTCGGTCCACCGGAAAACCGGCGGGTAGTACCGGTTCCTGGCGAGGCCGTAGCCGACGCGCGAGGTGGACGTCTGGTACATCATGCCGGTGCCGAACGGGGAGATGAACGCGTCCACCCGCAGCAGGTTCGCCAGCCAGGCGAATCCGACGACCCCAGCCAGCCCCGCAAACGGTCCGACCACGATCGGGCTCGTCGAGGATAGCCCGAGCCAGCCCTTGGAACCCGAGATGAGGCTAGTCGGGACGCCGCCGATGAACACCACCTGGAGTAGGCAGTAGATGGCGACCGCGATCAACATCGCGCCGATGATCGCGAGCGGCAGATTCCGCTGCGGGTTCTTGATCTCACCGGCGAGCTGATCCGCCTGTTCGAACCCGAGATAGGCGAACACAACTCCAGCCACCGGCATCGCGCTGAACACGGATTTCCAGCCGTACGGCATGAAACCGCCAGCCGCGCTCCAGTTGCCGCTCTTGAACTTGGTGAACAGGATGATGATGGCCAGCACGGGGATGGCGACCTTCCACCAGGTGATCGCCGCGTTGACCTTGTTGAACAGGCGCATCGCCAGGAAGTTGATGATCGTGAAGATGGCCATCAGCGCGATCGTCAGGCCGAAGCCAGCCCCGGTCGTGACCTTCTTGGTCGCGTCGTAGATCTGCACGTTCCAGATGCTGTTGGGGCCTAGCCAGTACTGGCCGTACTGCATGACCGCGAAGCACTCGATGGGCGCCACGCAGACCGCTTGCAGCCAGGAGAAGAACCCGAACGACGCGCCGGTGATGCTGCCGAATGCGAAGTGCGGGAACCTCGCGGTGCCGCCCGCGACCGGATACATCCCGCCGAGCTCAGAGTGCACGAGGGAGAGCACGACGACGATGACGCCGGCGATGATCCACGAGAGGATCGCGGCGTTGCCCGCCACCGACACTGCATACAACGAGCCGAATAGCCAGCCTGAGCCGATGAGCGAGGTCTCGGACGCCCACATGGCGCCGATCAACCCCATCTCTCGCTTGAGGCCTACATCGGCCGGTCTGGTGGCAACGGGAGCAGACTCAGCTGCCATGATTCGAACCTTCTTTCCGGTCCGCATGCGTAGGCCATACGGCCCTTGAGTGCTGCTCATGGTAATGATCGACTTGGTTCGTGGCTAGAAGTCCCTTGGCTTCGTTTTGGTAACGCGAGTTACTGAAGTGTCATGAACCGGACAGATCGACAGCGATTTTAGGGATATAACGCCAGGTCAGGGCACGTTTGCCTGGTTTAGGGCAGTTAGCCCGGTACAACGGGCCGGACGGGGGCAAGGCGACCCGGACCGGGCTGTATCGGCCGTCGCCCGGGTGCCGCGTTGCGAGAGGGGTGACGCTAGCTCGCGGCGGGGGTTGCCGCGACCCGGCCGCTCTCCTCGTCGCTCGTGTCCGCCGCGCCCGGCTTCCCGGGCTGTGCCAGCCCGGCTGGCTGCCTGTGCAGGGTGCTCACGTTGCCGCGCGCAGCGGCGTGCTCCTTGCAGTACCGCCGCGACTTGCCCGGGCTCGCGTCGATGAACACCTGCGGACACGACGCGATCGCGCAGATGCCCAGCCTGCTGACGCCGAGGCCGGACACGCTGAGCGCGACGCCGATGATCGCGCCGGCCACGAATCGATCCCCCACCGAACCCTGCGAGGCAAGATGCACGTGCCAGCGCTGCTGGTCATGACTGGTCATCTCGGGCTGGATGGGGAACTGGACTAGCAGCGCGTTGAGCCGCGCCATGGCCTTCTGATCCTCGCCCTTGGCCGCGGCCTCGAAGATGGCGTTGAACTCGGCCCGAACGTGCCTGAGCACGTCAAGGTCGCGCCGGGTGACCGGACCAGCCAGGCAGTCACCGAGGGCGCTCGCGCAAGCAGCGGGCGAGCTGAGCGGATCAGGCTCACCCGGTGCAAGGACAGCGGTGTTGGCGAGCCGAACCGCCAATGCCGCGTACGACGAGAGATTCACAAACGGTCCTAACCTGCGTTGGAAACCAGGAGGCCGCTTCCCCGAGATTGAGTATGGCACAGACGCTGCTGCTGTGGCGGCGTCCTTTTTCACCTGGCCAGTCCCGGTAACGATTAGGTGGCGCACAGTCGCCCCGACATAGGCCGAGGCTGCCCTACGCCGGCGCTGCGCCCCTGCTGGGCGCGGCGCCGGCCGACAGGCGACGCGGCCGGGCACCTCGCGGGGTCGCCGAACCGCAGTGGCGCTAGGGTCCAGTTCATGTTCGCTGTCACTGCCGCGCGCTTCGACGCCGAGAATCCCATCGCCGGCCTGGAATTCGGAGAGCACGCCGAGCCAGCGGCGCCAGACGGCTGGACCACGGTCACCGTCAAGGCGGCCTCCCTCAACCACCATGACGTCTGGTCGCTGCGCGGTGTCGGGCTGCCCGCCGACCGGCTGCCGATGATTCTCGGCTGCGACGCCGCTGGGGTCGACGCCGACGGCAACGACGTCGTCGTGCACGCGGTCATCGGCGATCCCGCCGCGGCCGGCGGCGACGAGACGCTCGATCCGTCGCGGTCACTGCTGTCGGAGCGGTACGACGGCACGTTCGCCGAGCGCCTCGCGGTGCCGCGACGAAACCTCGTGCCCAAGCCCAGGGCGCTGTCGTTCGAGGAGGCAGCGTGCCTGCCGACCGCGTATCTGACTGCGTTCCGGATGCTGTTCGACCGCGCGCCGATCGGGCCTGGCGCGACGGTGCTGGTGCAGGGCGCAGGCGGCGGGGTCTCGACCGCGCTGATCCAGCTCGGCCGCGCGGCCGGCTACCGGATGTGGGTCACCAGCCGCGCTGCGCACAAGCGCGAGCGAGCGCTGCAACTCGGCGCCGACCAGACATTCGAGTCCGGAGCGCGGCTGCCGGAGCGCGTCGACGCGGTCATGGAAACCGTGGGCGAGGCAACCTGGGCACATTCGCTGCGGGCGCTCAAGCCCGGCGGCGTGATCGTCATCTGCGGCGCCACCAGCGGCAGCGTGCCACCGGCGGACCTGAGCCGGGTGTTCTTCCTGCAGCTATCGGTGATCGGCTCGACGATGGGTACCCGAGGCGAGCTGGCCAGGCTGCTGACCTTCTGCGAGCAAACCGGGACCAGGCCGCTCATCGACCGGACAACGCCGCTCACCGACGCCAAGCCCGGCTTCGCGGCGATGATCTCCGGCGATCTGTTCGGCAAGGTGGTATTCACCCTGTAGCGCTGGGGTCGGGCTGGTGGTCAGGCCTTGTCCGGATCCTGGTCCTGGTCCTGGTCCGGGTCCGCACCGTCGGCCGCCGACCCGTCCCCCGCCGCGGTACCGTGCTCGGTCGGGTTGCGGGCGGCCTGGGTCGTGCCGTCGGGAGTGAAGACCTCGGCGCGCACCTTGGCGAGCGTGTCGCTCAGGATGTCGCGGAGCTCGTTGAGGGACCGCTCGCCCAGGTTGCCAGTCTGTCTCGCTGCGGCGCGGAGCTCGGTGGCGAACTGCATCGCCATTCGCTCGAGGTCGCTGACGGGCCCTGGACCACTACGCCGGGCGCCGGTGGCCCGCCCGCGGCTGGAGCCGAACCCGAAGGCGCCGGCCTCGCCCGCGTCGCTGGTCGACTCCGACCAGGCCGACCAGGCTGGCCACTCGGTGGCCCCGCGGCCGCGCGCCCGGAAGCTCGCGCGCATCCGCTCCTGGCTGCGCCGTGCTTCTTCCCTGATCCGCCGCGCGTCCTCGCTCCCGGCCTTGTCGGCAGCGCCGGTCTTTCCGGCGTCTGGGTCGGCGGACCGGTTGCTGTCCCTGCCCTTGTCCGCCTTGTCCGCCTTGTCCGCCTTGGCGTCGGGCGTGCGGAACTCTCGCGCGGCGGAGGCCAGTTCCTCCCTGATGCTGCGGACAGTCTCCCTGACGTCGACAGAGATCTCGCGAGCCACGTCCCGCAGCGACTCGGTCAGCTCGTCCTCCAGGTCGGCGAGATCACCGAGCCTGGACCGGATCTCTGCGCGACCCTTGTCGGTGATGCTGTAGATCTTCTTGCCGTCTACTTCCTCGTGCGTAACGAGACCGTCTTCTTCGAGCCGGGCAAGCCGGGGATAGATCGTGCCGGGGGACGGTGCGTAGACACCCATGAAGCGGTCCTGCAGCAGCCGGATGACCTCATAGCCGTGCCGCGGCGCCTCATCGAGGAGCTTCAGCAGGTACAGCCGGAGCCTGCCATGCCGGAAAACTGGGCTCACTGAACCTCACCGCCTGCCTTGACCTCTGCGGCAACGCACGCCTCTGCCCCGAGATCGTACTCTCACATCGATACGATATGTCGCGTCAGCCAAAAGTCAAGATGTATCGTGTTCATCTCGCCGTTACCTCAGGCCCCGTGCGGCGAACCGTCCGCGGTCCCGGCTGGGTCTCTCAGTCGTCAGAATCGTCGTCAAGCCTGGCCAGCCAGCTCGCCAGCAGGTCAACCACGGACTCAGCATCCGGGTGCTCGTCGACGAAGTCGCGCAGCCGCTCGGCTAGCCAGCCGAGTGCCACCTGCTCGGCGCCGCGCCGCTCGTCGAGTTCCTCTATCCCGCGGTCGGTGAAGTACACCGTGGTCAGCCGATCCGAGGGAACGCGGCGTCCAGGATCGCAGCCTGCTCAGCGGCGTGCGCCTTGGCCGAACCCGAGGCCGGCGCTGAGCTGGCGGGCCTGGATATGACGCCGACGGGTCGGCCAAGTACGGCCGGCACGTGCATGGCCATGAACGGCCAGGCACCCATGTTGGCCGGCTCCTCCTGGACCCAGGTGACCTCCGTTGCTGCCGGGTAGCGCGAGCTCTCGGCGGCGATCTCGGCCGCGGGCAGCGGATACAGCCGCTCGACCCGGACGACCGCCGTGTCGGTAGCGCCGCTAGCGCGCCGACGCTCGGCCAGGTCGTAGCAGATCTTGCCGGAGCACAGCAGCACGCGCCGGATGGCCGCCGGGTCGCCCGACTCAGGGTCGCCGATGACCGGAGCGAACGAGCCCGAGGTGAACTCCGCCGCCTTCGACACGGCGGCCTTCAGCCGCAGCAGCGACTTGGGCGTGAACACGATGAGCGGCTTGACCTGTCCCGCGAGCGCGTGCAGTCGCAGCAGGTGGAAGTAGCTGGCCGGCGTGCTCGGCAGGGCTACGGTCATGTTGTCCTGCGCGCACAGCGAGAGGAACCGCTCGATCCGCGCGGAGGAGTGGTCGGGTCCCTGGCCCTCGTAGCCGTGCGGCAGCAGCAGCACGACACCGGATCGCTGACCCCACTTCTGCTCACCCGCGCTGATGAACTCGTCGATGATCGTCTGCGCGCCGTTCACGAAGTCGCCGAATTGCGCTTCCCAGCACACCAGCGCGTCGGGCCGGGCGACCGAGTAGCCGTACTCGAAGCCGACCGCTGCGTACTCCGACAGCAGCGAGTCGTACGCGTGGAACCTCGTCTGCGCGGTGTTGAAGGTCCGCAGCGGCACGTACTCCGCGCCGGTGTGCCGGTCCACGAGCACCGCGTGCCGCTGGCCGAAGGTGCCCCGGCGGGAGTCCTGCCCGATCAGCCGGACCGAATGCCCATCGATCAGGGTCGAGCCGAACGCCAGCAGCTCACCGGTGCCCCAGTCGATCTCGTCCTGCTGCACCATGGCGGAACGCCGCTGCAGCTGCGGCGCCAGCCGCGGGTGCACCGTGAAGCCGTCCGGCAGGGATACCTGCGTGTCGACGATGCGCTTGACGGTCTCCGCGGTGATCGCGGTCGGGACCGTCCTCGGGTCGATGACCGCGTCCGGTACCGGCGGCACGACCGTCACCGCCTTCGGCGCACTCGCAGCGTCCTTGGTCTCGGTGAACGCGCGCTCGAGTTCCTGCTGGAAGTTCCGCAGCGCTTCCTCGGCCTCGTCCATCGTGATGTCACCGCGGCCGATCAGCGCCTCGGTGTAGAGCTTGCGAGTGGATCGCTTGGCGTCGATCAGGTCGTACATGATCGGCTGGGTGAACGACGGGTTGTCGGTCTCGTTGTGCCCGCGCCGGCGGTAGCAGACCAAGTCGATGACGACGTCCTTGTGGAACGCCTGGCGGTACTCGAACGCCAGCCTGCCGACCCGGACGACAGCCTCCGGGTCGTCGCCGTTCACGTGGAAGATCGGCGCCTGGATCATCCGCGCGACGTCGGTGCTGTACACGCTCGATCGTGCCGACGCGGGTGAGGTGGTGAAGCCCACCTGGTTGTTGACCACGATGTGCACCGTGCCGCCGGTCCGGTAGCCACGCAGCTGGGACAGCTCCAGCGTCTCCGCGACCACTCCCTGGCCCGCGAACGCCGCGTCGCCGTGAATGAGCACGGGAAGCACCGTGAAGCCCGGCTCGCCCATGTCGATGACGTCCTGCTTGGCGCGGACGACGCCCTCGAGCACCGGGTCCACCGCTTCCAGGTGACTGGGGTTGGCGACCAGGGAGGTTGGCAGCCGTGAACCGTCCGGTGCGTTATAGGTGCCTTCGGCGCCGAGGTGGTACTTCACGTCCCCGGAGCCGTGGGTGGTGGCGGGGTCGAGGTTGCCCTCGAACTCGGCGAAGATCTGGCCGTAGGACTTGCCGACGATGTTGGCCAGCACGTTGAGGCGGCCCCGGTGCGCCATGCCGATGACGACCTCGTGCAGGTGGTCGGCGGCCGCCTCTGTCAGCACCGCGTCCAGCAGCGGGATCAGCGACTCCGCGCCTTCGAGGGAGAACCGGCGCTGGCCGATGAACTTGGTCTGCAGGAACATCTCGAACGCCTCGGCCACGTTCAGCCGGGACAAGATGCGCAGCTGCTCGTCGTGGTCCGCCCTCGGGTGCGGCCGCTCCACCCGCGCCTGCAGCCAGGCCCGCTCCTCGGGATTCTGGATGTGCATGTACTCGACGCCGACGGTGCGGCAGTACGAGTCGCGCAGCACACCGAGAATCTCCCGCAGCGGCATCCGCGACTTGCCGCCGAAGCCGCCGGTGGCGAACTCGCGCTCCAGATCCCACAGCGTGAGCCCGTGCTGGTTGATGTCGAGGTCGGGATGCTTGCGCTGGCGATACTCGAGCGGGTCGGTGTCCGCCATGAGGTGGCCACGGACCCGGTAGGCGTGGATCAGCTCATAGACCCGCGCTGCCTTGGTGATGTCGTCTTCATGACCGGCCGGAATGTCCTGGACCCAGCGGACTGGCTCGTAGGGGATCCGCAGCGCCGCGAACACGTCGTCGTAAAAACCGTCGGCGCCGAGCAGGAGCTCGTGCACGATCCGGAGGAACTCCCCGGACTGCGCGCCCTGGATGATGCGGTGGTCGTAGGTCGACGTCAGCGTCACGGTCTTGCTGATCGCGAGCCTCGCCATCGTCTCCTCGGACGCACCCTGGTAGGCGGCGGGCCACTCCATGGCTCCCACCCCGACGATGCAGCCCTGGCCCGGCATGAGCCGCGGGACCGAGTGCTCGGTACCGATCGTGCCAGGGTTGGTCAGGCTGATCGTGGTGCCGGCGAAGTCTGCGACCGTCAGCGCGCCGGTCCTGGCCTTCCTGATCAGGTCTTCGTAGGCCACCCAGAACTGCCGGAAATCCATGGCCTCGGCGGCCTTGATGCTGGGCACCAGCAGCTGCCGGGCACCGTCGTCCTTGCGCACGTCGATGGCCAGGCCGAAATTGACGTGCTCGGGCTCCAGGAGCGCCGGCTTGCCGTCCACCTCCGTGTAGCCGAAGTTCATCTCCGGCGCCACCGCCAGCGCGCGGATGATCGCGTAGCCGATCAGGTGGGTGAAGGAGACCTTGCCGCCGCGGCCCCGCGCCAGGTGATTGTTGATCACGATCCGGTTGTCGATCAGCAGCTTCGCCGGGATCGTCCGGACGCTCGTCGCGGTGGGCACCGCGAGGCTCGCCGTCATGTTGGTCGCGGTCCGCGCCGAAGCACCCCGCAGCCGGACGACCTGCTCGGCGGTCCCCGGGGTTGTGGCAGCCACGGCGGCCGGGCTACCCGTCCCGTTGGCCGCGGCCGGACTGTCGGCGGCCGCTGCGGGGCGGGCCTGCGAAGTCGGCTG
>JASHOE010000033.1 GCA_030041275.1 Streptosporangiaceae bacterium | reverse complement strand
CGGGGTCACCGTGCTCCCCGGGTCCGCGGCCGCGACCAGCGCCGGGCTGGCCCGGCTGCTCTTCGCCCGCGCCCCCGCGATGATCCTTGCCAACGCCGCAAGCCCGGCCGACCTCTCCGCTGCGGCTGGCGTCGCGGCCAGGAAACACGCACCGCTGCTGCTCAGCCCCGCTCCTGGTAGCCACAGTGACGCCTCTGCCGTGCTTGCCGCCGTCCGCTCGCTGCACCCCGCGGCCGTTCTCGCCGTCGGCCTGCCCGCCGCCATGGTGGCCGCCTATCTGCCTCGGGTTCATGTCGTCACCACCGCCGGTCAGCTACCCGACCCGACGGCTGCCGCGCCAGTGCACCGCGTCGTCGTGCTCGTGCCCGCAGCCCCCGCCACCGAGCCGGCCCTGGCGCTCGCAGTCGCGGCCACGGCCAGGGTCGCAGGTGCCCAGATCGTCAGCCTGGCGGGGAACGACCCGCGGACGGACCCGGCCGCTATCAGCGCGCTCGCCGCCGCGAAGCCGCTGACCGTGGTCGGCATCGGTGCCGGGTTCGGCGCCGGCAGCCTGCTGGCAACCAGGGTCGCTGTCGCCGAGACCGGAGTGCAGCTGCCCGGCGGCGGCGAGGTGCTGTTCCCAGGCCACGAAGTCGTGGCGCTGTACGGCACGCCCGACTACCCCGCGCTAGGCGCGCTCGGTCAGCAGGACCTGCAGGCGAGCATCGCCAGGGCCAAGGCGGTCGCCGCCCAGTACAGCGGGTTGCTCAAGGTGCCGGTAGTGCCCGCCTTCGAGATCATCGCCACGGTAGCGTCCGCTGGACCAGGCCCCGCCGGCACCTACTCGCAGGTGTTCAGCGCTGCCTCGCTGCTGCCGTGGGTGCAGGCCGCCAGCAAGGCTGGCCTGTACGTGACCCTCGACCTGCAGCCCGGCCGGGCCAATTTTCTGTCGCAGGCCAAGATGTACCAGTCCCTGCTCGAGCTGCCGAACGTCGGCCTGGCCCTCGACCCGGAGTGGAAGCTGCAACCCGGCCAGCTGCCCCTCCACCAGATTGGCTCGGTGAGCATCGCCGAGGTCAACAGCGTGGTGACCTGGCTGGCCAGCCTGACCGCGACGTACCACCTACCGCAGAAACTGCTTGAGCTGCACGAGTTCCGGCTCAGCATGATTCAGGACATCCAGCAGCTGAACACCAGCAACGACGACCTGGCCATCGTGATCAACATGGACGGCCAGGGGTCTCCCGGCTCCAAGCGGGCTACCTGGCGGGCCGTCGTAGGGGCCGCTCCAAAGGGCGTCTACTTCGGCTGGAAGGACTTCTACGCCAAGGACACGCCGATGCTGGGCCCGCGGATGACACTGGGGCACTACCCGACGCCGGTGCTCATCTCCTACCAGTAGTCAGGTCCGGCTTCATCCGAGCGACGGTTGCGCAGTCGTCGGCGAAGGTGACCAGCACGTCGACGTGCTCACCGGCAAGCACCAGCGGCAGCCAGTACCGCGCGTCGTCCCACATCAGGTCGAATGGCAGCGCATCCAGCGTGAACCAGCGCGGCGCCACCTCATCTGACTCGGTCGGCTCGCCGTGGTAGACCGAGGTCACGAACACGTCGGTGGCCTGGTCCCAGGACGGCCGGACCGGGAACCTGAATTCGATGCTCGCCCTGTGCTGCAGCGAGTCGGCGGGGACCACCAGGCCGGATTCCTCCGCGACCTCGCGTACCGCCGCAGCCGCCGGCTTCTCGCCAGGCTCGACGTGGCCTCCGAGTCCAACCCACTTGCCGGCACCGAACCCGGTCTTCTTGTGCCCGAGCAGCACCTGCGGACCAGCAGCGGACTGACGCCCGATCAGGCAGAGGCAGGTGCGGGGTATCACCCGGGCCAGCTTACTGACCGCGGCATCATATGTCCCCGCGTGACATCGCGATCAGGCGGTCGAGAACGGCACCGTTACTGACGCGCAGCCCGTCGTGCTCATATTCGTTGGTCAGCCAGACGCGCAGGCCGCCGATGGCGGCCGCTGTCTGGAGCGACAGCTCACGGGGCACGTACATGTCCTCGGCATAGACGGCCGCTGCCACCGGAACATCTGTCCTCGCCAGCTGCCCGGCGTCATACAGGGCGGGCCAGTCCGCCCGCTCGGCCAGCAGCTCGCCGGCCGCCGCGAGCGGGCGCAGCGCCGGATCGTGCTCGAGCACCCATGGGTAGACCATCTCCCCGGTGAACAGCACCGGGCCCGCCGAGGCAACGGCCGCGAGCGCGTCGAACTCGGTGAACTCGGACCTGACCCGCTGTGCCGCCCAGCGCGTCGCGGCACCCTGGGCGTAGCACGCCTCGTGCAGCAGGGCATAAAGGGGCGCCGACCCGTACCGGAGCGAGTCCTCGGCCCGGTACAGGAACTCGTCGGCCAACTCGGCTCCGGCAAACGCGTCCTCGAGCAGGTAATGCAGCTGATGGCTGCCGGTGCTGCTGCCTAGCCCGTGCCCGAGGGCCTGGAATCGCTCGAGCGTCAGCGTGCCGCCACCGGGCAGTCGCGCCGGGGCATCGGCGAGTACCCGCGCGACCCGCAACGCCGTCGCCACGTCCTGTGGGTAACGCCCGTAATGAGCACGGTTCTTCGCCGCGACGATGCGATAGGTCAGCCGGTAGACGTCTTCCGCGCTCGCCTGCAGACCGGGCAGCCCGCCGGTGATGAACACTTCCCGCAGCGCGCCAGGCGCCGCCGACAGGTACCTGACGGCGCAGAAGCCGCCGAAGCTCTGGCCCAGCACGCTCCACGCCGCACCGCCGGTGACCTGCGGCCGGATCAGCTCAGCATCGGCGACGATCGAGTCGGCGCGAAAGTGCGCCAGGTAGTCGGCCTGCGCGCCGACGGTCGCCAGCCGGGCCAGAGTCTGCCGGGTCGCAGGCGTCGAGCGCCCGGTGCCGCGCTGGTCGAGCAGCAGCACCCGGTAGTCGCGCAGCGCCCGGTCGAGCCAGGACTCGCGGCCGATCGGGCGCGGAGCGCCAAAGCCAGGGCCGCCCTGCAAGAACACCAGCCAGGGCAGATCGGCCGACTCACTCGCACGGGCCACAACCTCGCGCGCAAAGATCTCGATCTGCTCGCCATCCGGCCGCGCGTGATCCAGGGGGACCGCGAACACGTGGTCGGTGAGCACGACGCCGGGCTGTCGGTAGCTGGGCATGATCAGCACACTAACGCCCGGGCACGGCACGCCTGGTCATACCATGCGGGAGTGCAGGACGCACCGCGCGGCCCGGCGGCCGCCATGTTCGCCGCTGACCACGCCTCTCGCGGGCTGGGCATGGAACTTGTGCACCTCGGGCCGGGCACGGCGGTCGTGCAGATGCGGGTGGCGCTGCAGATGCTGAATGGCCACTCGATCTGTCACGGCGGCTACGTCTTCATGCTCGCCGACACGGCCTTCGCGTGCGCGTGCAACAGCGACGGCCCGATCACTCTCGCCGCCGGTGCCGATATCAGCTTCGTGTCCCCCGCCCGCGAGGGCGACGTGCTGGTAGCTACCGCACAGGAGCGCGCCCGGTTCGGGCGCAGCGGTATTTATGACGTAACCGTCCGGAACGGGGTCCACATCGTGGCGGAATTTCGCGGCCGAAGCAGGACGGTCGGCTGACCCGTCAATAGGGAACGGGCACGGTGGGCGAAAGTCCCGCTGGCTTGGGTGCACACATGCAGGACACCGCCGCCGGCGCGTTACGGCCGCTGCCGGTGTTCGATGCCTTCGCGGCCACCTGGCGCTGCTGGCTGGCGGCGTCACGCCCACGGTCTTCGGCAGGCAGCCGCCTGGGCTGCCCGGAAGCTTCTCCTGGGCTTCTGGCGGAGTTCCTCCGCCAGATGGCGATCTTCCCGGCCGCGGTGGTGGCGCGCCAGGACCGGCTGCTCGGCGTCGTTGGCGTCCAGGGTGCCCAGCTCCTGCTGTACGAGCTGTTCGTGGAGGCCAACCAGCCGCTGCCACCGATGGGCGTGAAGCAATGGTCAGCAAAGCTGACGCCACGGCAGCGACAAATTTGCGCTAGCTTGCCGGCCCCGACCCCCAGCAGAGCCGTGGTGCTCGGCGTCATGCGGACCGCCGCGGCCGCCTTCCGGCGCGAGGCCCAGGCCGTGCTCGGCGCCTGCGACGTGCCCTGGCCGACCGATTTCGACCAGGCCGTCCGACGGCACTGGCAGGCGGAACTCGGGTGGACCGGCTCGGCCGACACCAGCTAGATTCGGCCCCGTGCCGCTCCGCAACCTCAGGGTGCCGCGTGGCCGGCTCTGGGGGCCGCTGCGTACGCTCCGTGCCCCGGTGCGCCGCCTTGCCGTCCGGCTGTACGAGCGGCGGCTGCGGCGCCAGCTCGCCGGTCGCCCGCTGCCCCGTCACGTCGGCCTCATCATCGACGGGAATCGGCGCTGGGCCCGCGAGGAGGGCCTTGCCAGCCCCAGCGACGGCCACCGGCACGGCGCCGAGCACATCTGGGACGCCCTGACGTGGTGCCGGGCGGCCGGCATCCGGCACGTGACCGTGTTCGTCTGCTCGGCCGAGAATCTGGCCCGCCGCGACGACGCCGAGGTCACCGCCCTCATGGACATCATCGAGCGCATCGTCGTGACCAGGATCGCCACCGCCGACCCAGCCTGGCAGGTGCACATCGCGGGGCTGGTCGACATGCTGCCTGACACCACCTCGCGTGCGCTCAAGCAAGCCGCTGACAACACCCGCGACTGCTCGACCGGTTCGCACGTCACGCTGTGCGTGGGCTACGGCGGTCGGCAGGAGATCGCCGAAGCCGTCAGGTCGCTGCTCCTCGAGCGGGCCGCGGCCGGGGTGAACCTGGCCGCGCTGGCCGGGGCCGTCACCGAGGATGACATCGCCCGGCACCTGTGCGGCGACGGCCAGCCGGAACCCGATCTGATCATCAGGACCAGTGGCGAGCAGCGTATGTCCAATTTCCTGCTCTGGCAGAGCACCGGCGCCTACCTGCACTTCTGCGACTGCTACTGGCCGGCGTTCGGGGAGATCGACTTCCTGCGGGCGCTGCGGGACTTTGCTGCCAGGGCAGCCGAGCCGCCGGATCTCTGGTAATGCGAGTAGCGGTCTTCTGCGGCAGCTCCATGGGCCGCGAGCCTCGCCATGCGGCCGCGGCCGCCGACTTTGGGCGTGGTCTCGCGGAGGCTGGCGTGGGCATCGTCTACGGCGGGGCCAGCGTCGGCCTGATGGGCGTGCTGGCCGACGCCGCGCTTGCCGCGGGCGGCGAGGTCATCGGGGTGATCCCCGGCGGCCTGTTCGCCGCCGAAGTGCCGCACCAGGGTCTGACCCAGCTCCAGATTGTCGGCAGCATGCATGAGCGAAAGGCCGCCATGGCGGGCTTGGCTGACGCGTTCGCCGCCCTGCCCGGCGGGCTCGGCACTCTCGACGAGCTCTTCGAGATTCTCACCTGGTGGCAGCTGGGCCTGCACGCCAAGCCGGTTGCGCTCGTCGACGCGGCCGGGTTCTGGGATCCGCTGAGTGCCGTGCTCGACGAGCTGACGGCGGCCGGATTCGTGCCAGCCACGGCGCGAGCCGCGCTGACCACGGTGGCCGACGCGAGTGAGTTCCTGCGGCTGCTGGGCCGAGAAGGTAGCCTGCCGGTCGAGCCCGACCCGGAAGCAACGCTATGACCGATGACACCAAAGACGCTGCCCCAGACGCGGACGCGGCTGCCGCTGAGGCGGCGCTTATCTCCGCTGAGCGCGTCATTTTCTTTTCCGACGCCGTCGTCGCGATTGCCATCACGCTGCTGGCCCTCGGCCTGCCCGATGTGGTCGGCAACTCGAACGCGGATGTGGTCCGGTCGTTGCGCGCCAACACGAATGCCTACTTGCCGTTCCTCATCAGCTTCGTGGTCATAGCGGGGTACTGGCGGGCCCATCACCGGCTGTACCGGTACGTGGCCAGGCTTGACTCCCGGCTGATCACCATCAACTTGATCTGGCTCTTGATGATCATCAGCACGCCGTACGTGACCAGGGTGCTGTCTGGCGGCGAGAGGTTCAGCGCGGTGCGGTTCAGTCTGTACGCGGCCGTCCAGGTGGTCACGATCGCAACCCTCGTGGTCATGCGCTCGCAGATCAGATCCGCAGGGCTACTGCGAGCGGGGGCGCCGGCGAGTGCGACCGGAACCGACGACGTCAGCCTGCTCGCAGTCGCGGCCACGTTTGCGGTCTCGATCCCAGTCGCCTTCGCGACCGAGTCCGGATGGACGTATGTCGTGTGGGTGGCGGCAGCAGGCGTCGCCAGGGCGGCGCGGCGGGCCCGCGGCGTGCTAGGAGAGGGCTAGCTGAGAGCGGCCGCCGCAGCTGCGGTGTTGTAGAGCAGTTGCGCTGTGGTGACTGGGCCGAGGCCGCCCGGCACCGGGGACAGGGCACCGGCGACGTCGGCCACCGACGTGGCGTCGACGTCGCCGACCAGGCCGCCGTCCGCTGTCGGGCTCGTGCCGACATCAATGACCACTGCGCCGGGACGCACGTGCCGCCCGGTGATCAGGCCGGGCCGACCCGCGGCGGCCACGAGCACGTCGGCTTCGCGGGTGATGACGGCGAGATCTACTGTCCGCGAGTGGCACACGGTGACGGTTGCATCCCTGGCCAGGAGCAGCTGAGCCAGCGGCTTTCCGACCACGGCGGACCGTCCCACCACGACTGCGCGCCGCCCAGCCAGTTCGATGCGGTGAAACTCCAGCAGCTTCACCACCGCCTCTGCGGTGGCGGGTGCGAACGCCGGCAGGCCCGCCGTCAGCCGGCCCAGCGACAGCGGGTTTGCGCCATCGACGTCCTTGGCCGGCTCGATGTCCGCCGCCAGCTCCGCCAGTCGCAACCCGGCCGGCAGCGGCGTCTGCAGGATGATCCCGTGCACGGCCGCGTCATTGGACCGCGCGCGCAGCGTCGCTGCGATCTGTGTGCCTCCCGCCGCCGCACCCAGATCGGTGACCCCGCAGCTGATGCCGACTTTTTCGGTAGCTGCCACGAGCGAGCGGACGTACCAGGCGGCCGACTCATCGTCCGTGGCTATCACGACCGCCAGCCCGACCGTGCCCACGCGCCGGACTACGTCGACCGCGAGTCCGCGGAGGACCGCGGCTGCCTCCCGGCCGACGAGCGGCCGTGCACTCATCGGGCGAATCCGGCCCGGATAGCGCGGGTCATCAGCGCGACGCGCTCTTTGAGCCCGTCGACTGCGTCCGCCACGCCGGTCAGCCGCGCCCGTGCGACCGGGTCGGTGACGCCGGCCAGGTTGGCGACGACGTTAACCTGGCACGTCGCCACGCAAGCCCGGACCGCCTCGGCCGACGCGGCGACGTCGCCGATGACGGTGCGGTTGGCGATCGGCCGGAGCAGTTCGGCAAGCTCGAGCAGCCTGGTTCCAATGCCGATCAGCTCGGCCGGCGGCGACGAAGCGGTCACCATCGCCGCGGCGATCGCCGCAGCGCGGGCCGACCGCTGCTCGTCGGTGTCCTTCGGCAGCCGGTACGCCTCAGCCACGGCGCCGAACGCCTCGCCGTCGAGTGCGATGAGGTCGGCCGCCACCTCGCGAAGCCGGTCGGCCTCGCTGACGATCATGCTGATGGTCTCGGCGTGCTCGGCGTAGCGCGGGCCCTCGGAGTAACGCGCGGTCATCCCGAGCAACGCCGCCGCCTGCGCCGCATGCAGCGCAGCCGTCGCTCCGCCGCCCGGTACTGGCGCCCGCGCTGCAAGCTTGCCCAGGAAGCCGTCAATGGTCTCGTCGCGCAACTGCGGCTCCTTCGATTTCCGGGCTGAGCAGACAGCTCGGCTCAGGCAGCCGTGCCGTCGCTGGCCGCGGCCGGTTCGGGCTGCGGCAGTCTGGTCGCGTCCAGATCGGGGACGAATACCTTCTGCAGCATGTGCCAGTCCGCCGGGTGGTCGGAGATGCCCGCCTGCCACGCGGCGGCGAGCTGCTGGCTCATGGCTGCTACCTTCTCCTGCTGGCTTCCATCCACCGGCACGGGGACCTCCGGGTAGATACGGCCCCGCCAGGCATCCGGCTCGAACCACAGGGTGACCGGCATGAGGGCGGCACCAGTCCGCACGGCGAGCGCCGCCGGTCCAGCCCCGATGCGCGCCTTCTCGCCGAACAGCTCGACCTCGACGCCAGCCGCGCTCAGGTCGCGGTCCGACACGATGCACACCAGCCGACCTTGCCGCAGCCGCCGTGCCATGACACCGAACGGGCTCGGGCCCCCGGTGTGCGGCACGACCTCCATCCCCAGGCTTTCCCGGTACGCAACGAACTGGCGGAACACAGCCTCCGGCCTCAGCCGCTCGGCAATGACACTGATCTGGCCGAATCCGCGGGTCATGATCCAGGCGGCGGCGAGATCGACGTTGCCGGTGTGCGGCAGGGCGAAGATCACGCCGCGGCCCGCCTTGATGTGGGCTAGCGCTGTCTGCTCCTCGCCTGCGACCGACATCCCGGCCACGATGCGCTCGGTCGGCATGGTGGGCAATCGGAAGGCCTCGACCCAGTACCGCAGGTAGGACCGCATTGCGGCCTTACTCAGCTGCCGGGACTCCGTATCGCTCGCGGTCGGCGCCACCCGGCGCAGGTTGGCCTCGAGCTGGCGCACGCTCTTCCCCTGCCGACGCCACAGGTAGTCAGCGATCTGGCTGAATAGCCAGTGCGCCAGCCGCTCGGGAATGAGCCGGACGGCCAGCCAGCCGGCCTTGTAGGCCGCCGAGGCCGCGCGGTCTGTTAGTGCCATTGCTCCATCTTTGTCGGTCTGGCGACCCTTCGCACATCAGATCTCTCGAGTCTGCAGCAGTCGCACCGCCAGCGCCAGCGCGCTAGCACCGACGACCGCCGCCGCTCCGAGCGCTGGCAGGTAATGGGATAGCTGATGGGTGCCGGCTACCAGCGCGGCCGGCGCACCGACCAGCGCGCTCGGGACCCAGTTTGAGATGGCGTGCACATCCGCCAGGAGCGGCAGGGCGAGCAGGATCGCCAGCGTCATGCCGGCCGAGGCGAGCGTGTTCCGCGCCAGCGAGGTGGCGAGCGCGGTCAGGGCGACCGCAAATGCCAGGTAGACCACCGCGCACAGCACCCCCGCGAACAGGTCAGCTGGCGGGAGCGAGCCGATCAGCAGGTGCGTTTCATACCAGGCGGCGAGCGCGCCGAGCAGGTAAGCGAGCGCTCCCGCGACTGCGTAGGCAGTGAATCGCGGTGCTACCAGCAGCCACATGTTCCGAACCCGGGTGCGGAAGAACGACGCCAGGCCGGGGCTGGAGTCGAACCCGAGCGCGCTCGCCGCGACCGCGACCAGAACGATCAGCCCGACGAGGGTGGCCTCGCTCACGTAGCTGCTCAGCGCGTCCGCAGGCGTCGGCTTGGGCAGCCGGATCACCGCGCCGTGGCTTGCGTGGCCGATCAGCGTGCTCACGTACCTGGTCGCCACCGGCTCGATCAGGCCGATGGCCAGGAAGACGACCGCCAGCGACAGCGCGCGCGGGGTGCGCACCAGCCGCAACCACTCCAGCCGCCACAGGCTCATGACCGAGCGGCCCCCGTCATCACGGCGGTATCGCTGGCTCCGCTGAGCACCAGGAATGCCGATTCCAGGTCGGCTGAAGCCGGTTCGCACGACACCTGACGGGCCCCACACTGAGCGATCACAGCTGGGATTCCGCGCTCGCCGTCCTCGATGCTCGTGGCGTCCACCTTCAGCATGTCCGGCTCGGCCGCCTCCACGTTGGTGACCCACGCCTGCGCGGCTAGCGCGCTGGCCACCGGGCCGGTGCCCCCGGCGAGGCGGAGCAGCCAACTCGGCGTCAGGTAGGTGTCCACGAGCTCCCTGGTGCTGCCCTCGTAGAGCAGCCGCCCCCCGCGCAAGATGCCCACCTGGTCGGCCACCCGCTGGACGTCAGCCAGGATGTGGCTCGAGAAGATCACCGTGCGGGTTCCGCGCATGGCCGCCACCAGGCTGAGCATGTCGGCCCGGCCCACCGGGTCGAGTGCGGACATCGGCTCATCCAGGATCAGCAGCTCCGGGTCGCCGACCAGCGCGCAGGCCAGGCCGAGGCGCTGCAGCATGCCCCTGGACAGGCCGCCGACCCGCCGGTCCGCCGCGTCGGCCAGTCCGACGGTGCGCAACGCGGTCGTCACCGCGGCCGCTCCGCTGTCGTGCCCTCCCGCGGCCGGAGCGACCAGGGATCTGGCCAGGTCCACCACCTCAGTCGCCGCCAGCCAGGTGTCGAACTCGGCGACGTCCGGGCACACCGCGACGCGCCTCCGGTCGACGGCCAGGCTGACGCTGCCGCGGTCCGCATGCCGGGTTCCGGCGATGATCGACAGCAACGTCGTCTTCCCAGCGCCGTTCAGTCCCACGAGGCCGTAGACGCTGCCGCGCGGTACCGCCAGATCAACGTCGAACAAGCCCGTGCCGCCGTAATCCCTGGTTAGCCCTGTAGTGGTCAGGACGAGCTGAGCCGGCGCGGCCGATCGCACCGTGCGCCGGGCGGAGCGGACCGGAGCCTGCGGCGCGGCCGAGCGGCCCGACCGGGACTTCGTGCCGCCACCACCGCTGCGGTCCATGCCGAAGAACAGGTACAAGATGGCGCCGAGCGGCGCGCTGACGAACAGGATGACGATGGCCCAGGCGAGCTTCGGCGCGTTCCGCACGGACTTGGCACGCACGAGGTTGACAAGGCAGAAGATGTCGAGGCCGAGGAGGAGGACCAGCACCGGGACGAGCGCGGGCAGCAGGCCAGGAAGCAGGTGAATCAGAGGGTGGCGAGACGGTCCGGCGGCCTGCAACCATGGGCCGGTCATGGCGTGGCCCAGTGCAGCGTGACCCAGTCGGTCACCAGCCGCAGAACTTCCGGGCTCACTGGCTGGCGCGCCTGCCGACGGTAGCTGCGCGGCCCCAGGCTGTTCGGGTCGGGCCGCAGCATGTGGCTCAGGTCGGCGACGACATGGCCTTCGAACGGTCCCTGCACGAGCCTGCCCATAACGTCGACGTCACTGGGCGGCACCTGCAGGTCGTGCTCGCCGGTGATGGCGAGGACCGGCACCCTGATCCTGGCGAGTACCTGTGCCGGGTCGTGGGCCACGAAGTCACGAGTCCAGCGGGCGTTCACGCGCGCGCCCTGCACCCGGATCACATCGTCGGTGGACGCCAGGATCTTCGCCAGGTTCTTGCGCTGGGCGCGCACGACATCAGTACGCATGAGCCGAAGGATCAGTTTCGCGACTGCCGGTATGCGGTCTGCGAGCTGCCCCACCTGGTAGGTCAGCACGTCGGCCCCGGGGCGGGCTGGGCCGGACAGCAGCGTGACCCCGGCGGCCTGCCCGTCCGCGCCCAGCTGCGCTGCGTAGTACGTGCCCTCGCTGTGCCCCATGGCGAGCAGGGGGAGACCGGCCGTCTTGGCGGCGAGCCAGTCGCGCGCCGTGCGGACGTCTGCGTACCGCTGGTCCATCCCGGTGCTCAGGTAGTCACCGTCGCTGGCGCCGACGCCGCGCTTGTCGAACCGGAGCGTGGACACGCCAACGGTGTCAAGCGCCTCGGCGATCGCCCTGGTGACTGCCCCTCGCAGTTTCTGGCCGCCGGGCAGCCGGACATCCGAGTTGCGGTCGGTCCGCCCCGAGCCCGCGATGAGGAGCGCCGCCGCGACCGGTTCTCCGGCCTCGACGTAGGTGCCGGCCAGCAGGCAACCGTCCGCGTCGATACGCACATCCGAGATGGGCACCGACGTCAGCCAGCCGAGCTTGGCGGGGCTGTCCGCGCCCGGCCCGGCCGACCGAGGCAGAGGTACACGATGCCACCTGCGGGTGCCTGTGCGAGGCAGATCACCACCCACGCCCACTTGGGCAGGTAGCACACCCGACTGGCGCGGGCGATGTCGCAAAGACAGAAGACATCGAAAGGCACGGCAACCGCGAGCCCAGCGACCACCGGCCAGCCGTGCGGCTGCGGGTAGGCACGCATGAGCGAGACAAGGACGAATACGAAGATCAGCCAGATGACCACGCCGACCGCCAGGCGCAACTGCGGTGCCGCGGGCCTGATGGGGCTGGCGCCGTCACGCCATCCGGAGGCCTTCACGCGGCGCGGACTGCCGGCAGTGCGGCGCAGGTACCGGGTAGTCCACGAGATTCCTGCCGAAAACCGGAGCGCCCGCACCAGCCGCGTGATCGGCAGCCGCACGCTCGTATCGCCGAAGATCGCGGGCAACTCTGCGGACCATTCCCTGTAGTGCTCGGCCCGCTCGTCCTCGGGGAGTCGGCGGCAGGACACACGGATGAGCCTCTCCGCGATCCGCGGCACGGTCTTCATCTCCCTCATGGCGCGCTACCTTGCGTCCCGTGCGCGGGCCGTGCCACGACATGCCGCGACTGTGGCGGCGTGGAAACGTGCGCGAGCTCAAGTCGGGCGACGCGGACGCCTTCTGCTGTCAGCCGGTAATACTTGCGGGGGGGTCGGCCGCCAGCGTCCATGCGCTGGTCTTCCCACTGGGAGTCCACGAGGCCCTCCTGCTGCAGCCGGGCGAGCATGGGGTACAAGGTGCCGCTCGCCAGCCTCGCTGCCTTCATCAGGTCATAGCCGTAATGCGGCGCGGCGGGGTCAGCGACGAGCACTCTGAGCACCCGCTCAAGGGGCCCGGTTAGTTTCACAGCGTTGATTCTACACATGTAGGCTACATATGTCGAGCGGGCGGCCCGCGGGCGTCGGCGTGCCGCAGCCGCTACAGTGATCGCGAAGGGGAGTAGTCCTCCGCCGGCAGGCCGACAATCTCGGCGCACGTGAAGCACAGTGTGCCCGGTCGCCGGGCCACGGTCACAAGCCGTGGTGGATGAGACCTTCGGCTGTCGAGCTGCTCCGGCCGAAGGTGCCTCAGGCGGAAGCCCAGGGCCGGACCTGAGATAAGGACTCGCCCGGTGTCCGAGCTGGCCGTCATCGGTATCGCATTCGCGGTGATGTTCCTGGCTGAGCTGCCGGATAAGTCGATGGTCGCCTCGCTCGTTCTCGCGACGCGCTACCCGGCAGGCATC
Source organism: Streptosporangiaceae bacterium (assembly GCA_030041275.1). GTDB lineage: Bacteria > Actinomycetota > Actinomycetes > Streptosporangiales > Streptosporangiaceae > JAJYUU01. Next base: position 23,755 of record JASHOE010000033.1, on the reverse strand, counting down.
GTCTGGACCGGCGCGGCAGCGGCATTCGCGGTGCAGATGGCGATCGCCGTCACGGCTGGCCAGCTGCTGGCGCTGTTGCCCGGCCACGTGGTCAACGCCGTGACGGCCGGGCTATTTGTGGCCGGCGCGATCTACCTCGGCTACACGAGCTTCCGGAAGCCAGGTCGTGATGAGGCAGCTGCCGGCGGGCACTGGCCGCGGAGCGCTTCGCTGTGGCGCGGGGCGGGCACCGCGTTCGCGGTCATTTTCATCGCCGAGTGGGGAGACGTCACTCAGATCGCCACTGCCAACCTGGCCGCGCGGTACAACCCTGCCCTGGTGTTCACCGGCGCCACGCTAGGACTGTGGGCCGCCGCCGGCGTCGCCGTCGTCGTCGGCGCCAAGAGTCTGAGCATCATCCCGATGGCGTGGGTGAGCCGGATCGCCGGCACCATCCTGCTCGCTCTGGGGATCTACTCGGCTATCGCCGCTATCCGCGGATGACCGCTCAGCCGACCGTCGCTGCATGATGGGGGGATCGGCACCGCCCCACCGCACCGGCGCCGGAGAGGATGACGATGGCCGAGATCCCAGGGTTTGCCGAGATTCCTACCACCGTTCTGGCCGACATCCTGGGCCGTGAGCACTTCATGGCTGTCGGCGTCCGCCCGCTGTGGTCGCCGATCGCGCGAGCGGCCGGCCCGGCGTTCACCGTGACATGCCCGCCGGGTGACAACCTCATGCTGCACGCGGCGATCTACCGGGCCGCGCCGGGTTCGGTCCTGGTCGTCGAAGCTGGTGATGTCGACTACGCACTCGCCGGCGGAAACGTCTGTGCTGTCGCTCAGCGCCGGGGCCTCGCAGCCATCGTCGCGGATGGCGTCATTCGCGACCTGGCTGAGGTCAGGGAGAGCGGCTTTCCGGTATTCGCCAAAGGAGTCGTCCCGGTTGCGGGGACGAAGGCGGCCGTCGGGCCGCTCAACACGCCCGTGCGCTGCGGCGGCGTTGTCGTCCATCCTGGCGACATCGTCGTCGGCGACGACGATGGCGTCATGGTAGTTCCCGCGGCGCTCCAGGCGGAGGTGCTCGCCGGCGGCCAGCGCAGGCTGGCCGACGACGCGGGGCAGACTCTGGACGCGTGGGAGACGGCTCATCGCGCTCGGATCAGCCGGATTCTCGCGGCGAACGGATATGACTCACCGAGTGCAGGGAGCACGGATTGACCACGTACGTTCTGGTGCACGGCGCATGGGGTGGCGCGCACGGGTTCCGCAAGGTTCGGCCGCTGCTCGCCGCGAAGGGACATGACGTCTTCACGCCGGCGCTGACCGGCATCGGCGAGCGATCTCATCTCGCCAGCCCGCAAGTGAACCTGTCGACGCACGTCCAGGACGTCGTCAACCTCGTCTGGTATCACGATCTGACTAACCTCGTGCTACTCGGTTACTCCTATGGCGGGATGGTGGTCACGGGGACTGTCGGCCACATCGCCGATCGCGTCCGGCACCTGGTCTACCTCGACGCGTTCCTGCCCGATGACGGCCAGTCTCTCTACGACCTGACGGGGCAACCCGGCGGCCGGATGCTGGGCCCTGGCGAGCAGTGGCTCGTACCGCCGCGGCCGCGCGAGTACGAGGACCCCGCGGAAGCGGCGTTCTCGGGCCCGCGCCGCACGCCGCACCCGGTCGGCTGTTTCACCGAGCCAGTCTGGCTGCCGCAGCCGCTGGCGGCCTACCCGTTTGGCCGCACGTACATCAAGGCGACCGACGACGCGCAGCCGGGCGCGTTCTGGGCGGCCGCCGATCGGGTCCGGTCCTCAGCAGCCTGGCGCTACCGCGAGATAGCTACCAACCACATGATCCCGGCCAACCGCCCGGAGGAGCTGTCCGACCTGCTGCTGGAGCTAGCGTGATCGCGCATCGGCCCGCGAGTCCGGTCGGCTGCCCTGCCAGCGCGCGGCTCCTCACCAGGGAACCGGCGTTCCGTCCCAGGAGAAAAAGCCGGCCGTCGGACCGTCATCGGGGAGCAGCGCGAGCCGCACCGCGCCCGCGGCGGCCTCTGCGGGATCTCCGCCGCTGGCGGCGGTCAGCGCATTGAGGTCAGTCGCGCGCAAGCCAGGCGCGAGCGCGTTTACCTTGAAGCCCTCGGCCGCCAGCGCCTGCGCGTAGAAGACGGTGAGCGCGTTGAGAGCGGTCTTGGACGACCGGTATGCCGCGGCGTCGCCAGCGCCGAAGGCGAACTGCTGGCTCTGGCTGGTGCTTCGCGTCAGCGATCCGGTACCGCTGGAGATGTTGACGATGCGCGGAGCCGCTGACCGGCGCAGGGCGGGGAGGAAGGCGTTCGTCACGGCGACGACGGCAAAGACGTTCGTCTCGAACATGCGCCGGAAGCTGTCGGCGTCTGCCTCCGGCGCAGTGCGCGGGTCATCGCCGATGCCGGCGTTGTTCACGAGCACGTCCAGCGCATCGATCTGGCCCGCAGCAGCCGCCACGCTCGCGGCGTCGGTCACGTCCAGCGGGAGCAGCCTGGCCATCTCTCCGATCGCTGCCACCGCGGCCCGACCGCGGTCGGCGTCGCGAGATCCGACGTAGACGGTGAATCCGGCATCCGCTAGCTGCCGGGCAATGTGCTTCCCGATGCCTTTGTTGGCACCGGTGACGACGGCGGTGCTCATCGTGCCGACGCTAGTGGCCTTGTGTGGCGGGTGGCAAACCGGGGTGCCACTGTGCCGAGTGGTTCAGATGTTTCGAGGTACGCCAGTTATATCGCCGGACGACATTGTTGGGCCCTAGTCAGCAATTGCGCCTGCGGCGCTATTCAGTCAGCGCGTCCGGGTCGCACACGTGGGACAGCAGCCGTCCAGACAGTTCCGTCGCGGGCACATTCTGGTCACCTTTCGTGATAAACACATGCCCGCACGCTGCACAGGACAGCGCACCTGCGGCGACAATCCACTCGTCACCGGTGTCCCGCATTTTCAGATACTCACGAGCTTCGACCAGCGCCGTCTGAAGTTCGGCCTTGGCCACCGAGGACAGCTCGACCTCCTGTTCGGATCGCTGGGCCCACCGCTCCCAGCTCCCGGCGATCACCCGCCAGAACCCGTACGCGGGGGATCCCGGCTTATACCGTTCGCGGACCGCGCTGGCGGCCTCGCGCAATTCGGTACCCGGGTCGGCAGATCCTGTGTCTACGGGAATCTCGTCGGACATCGAACACCCCAGTGTGCGCCGCGGCTGCTTAATGCCAGACACGGCAAGAAGGCCAGAAAGGTTTGATCTCGTCAGGTAATCGGGACACCACCTGGCCGTGTTTCACTTTCAGCGTAACGCTTTCGAAGCATCGAGGCAGCGTGGAAAAAGCAACCCTTCCCGAGGCGCTTAGCTGCGAAACATCGCACGCTTGAAATTTGCGGCTCTGGTGCCCACCGACTGCATGGCCCGCAGGAGCAAGACGCCGGCCTGGCGTGCCTGCCGGTGGCTGCGTGCGCGCTGCAGCCCGAGCCGCTGAGTGTGTCCGCCCCGTCGACTGGCACTTCGGGCTTGGCTGCGAAATGACGGAAGAACGTGTTCTTGGCCGGTTTCCTCGGGATCCTGACCGCGCTCGCGGCTAGGTCCCGGCAGCCGCGCGGCGCGGCCAACTAGGACCTGCGCACGAAACGTCGGAGTTACCATGACGCGTGCCGGAAACGTTCGCGCCGGATGACGTCATCGCCGCAGCGTCAGTCGTCGAGGCCGCGCTGCGGCCGGTCGTCGACCGCGACTGGTCGGTGCGGGCTGGTCCACTCGAGTGGGACGTCGAGCGGACGATCTCGCACATGATCGGCGCTCCCGCCAAGTACACCCTGTACCTGGCCAGCCGGTGCGAGCACTTCATCGCCTTTGCCGTGCAGCGCTGGCGGGACGTGACCAACGAAGAAGTCATCGACTCCGTCGTCCCGATAGCAACGGGCCTCGCGGCGGTCGCGACGATCACGCCGCCTGACGTGCGCGCGTTCCACGTCACCGGGCCGTCGAGCGCTGCTGACTTCGTGGGCCGGGCCTCGGTTGAACTTCTCGTCCACACCGACGATGCCCTGAGCGGTCTCGGGGTGGCCTTCACGCCACCGGCGGATTTGTGCCATCGGGTGCTGGGGCAGCAATACCCGGACGCCCCCCGCTCCGGCAACGCTTGGCACGACCTGCTGGCAGCCAACAACAGGCCGATTCGCTGATTCAGTGCGACCTAGCGGCCGCGCCGGCGGTCTCCGGCACCCGTGTGACGAATGCCTGACTGAGTCCCAGCCTGGATGCGCGCGGTGGGTGCTGCTGCCGGACCCGGTCGGCCGCCCGCTAGCTCGCGTCCTGGCAGGACTGAGTCGAGCCATGGGATGCTGACGGCGTCGAGAGGCGCTGCGACGGATCAGTCCGAAACCCTGGCGGGCCTTGGCCGGCTTGTCGGCACCGGCCTTGCGCCGGAGCGGTTCCGCGCCAACCTGCTCGTGGATGCCCGCCGCGGCGACTTCCCAGAGGACGGATGGGTCGGCCGGGTCCTGCAGATCGGCGACCCGAGGATGCGGGTTGACCAGCGCGACCAGCGCTGCGTCATGGTCACGATCGACCCGGTCACGCTGCTGCGGAATCCAGCGGTCCTGCGCGCCATCGCGCAGGACCGCGATGCGGAGCTCGGAGTCTACGGCTCGACCGTGGGAATCGGCCGCGTTGCGGTGGGCGATCCGGTGGTGCTGGAGCATCCTGGATAGATGCAAAGCGTCTATGAGGCGGCGGGGGGCGCGAACGGCCTGGTCCGCTTGGCCGATGCCTGGCACGCCCGGGTGCTGGCCGACGAGGAAGTCAGTCACGCATTCAGTCATGGGTACCGGCCTGACCACGGCGAGCGCCTGGCGGCGTACTGGGCTGAGGCCCTTGGCGGGCCGACCGCCTACTCCGATCGCTACGGCGACGAAACTGCGGTGGTGCGTATCCACAGTGGCAACGGCGCCCATGATGAGATGGACCGGCGGGCCATCGCCTGCTTCGAACAGGCTCTGGAGGATGTCGGCCTGACGGACGAGCCGCTCCGGCACGTGCTGCGCGACTATTTTGCGTGGGCCACCACCACGACGATGGCGCGTTACCACGAGTCCGCTGATGACGTGCCCGCGGGCCTGACCATTCCGCGCTGGTCGTGGGATGGCCTGCAGGCCTGAGTCCACGTCGCGGCCATCGGGCTGTTAACCATGTTTCGCAAGCACCGCGCCGTGACCGGGCTCAACGGCTACCTCGTCCGAGAGTCCTGTACCCGCTCAGATGCGGTGCTTGTAGAACTCGCCGGCCTTCATGATGGCGACGAGGTTGTTCCGATCTTGCAGTACTCCGACGTCGGCCAGCGGATCACCGGCAACGACGAGCAGGTCGGCTCGCTTGCCCGGCTCGATGGTGCCCACCTCGTCAGCGATCCCGATCAGCTCAGCATTCGTCCTGGTCGTCGCGATGAGGGTAGCGTGCGCGCCTATCACCGACGCCTTGATAGCCAACTCGCGAGTCTTATGCGCCGCCAGTTCCCCGAGAAGATCGGAGCCGGAGCCGATTCGGACTCCCGCCTTGTGCGCCCGGCGCAGCCCGTCAAGCCCGCTGCCGAGCACGAGGTCGAGCTTTGCCAGCTGGGCTGCAGTCAGGCCGCCCTCACGACCGTACTCATGCAGCTTCTCGTAGGTCACGAACGTTGGCACCAGGAATGTCCCATGGGCAGCCATAAGCTCCGCAGTCGCATCGTCGAGAAAGTTCCCGTGCTCGATAGACCGAACGCCGGCCTGGACAGCGGCACGGATAGCCTCGGGGGTGTAAGCGTGCGCAAGGACATATGTCCCGGCCGCCTGAGCTTCGGCGACTGCCGCGCTCAGCTCGTCGGCCTGATACTGCATGGACTCGAGTCGGTCGGTCGGCGAGGCGACACCGCCGCCCGCCATAACCTTGATCTGGTCCGCGCCCCGGCGTAGTTGCGTGCGGACCGCCCGGCGCACTTCATCGACGCCGTCAGCGATGTTGGGCACCATCCCGATAGCCGCGCCGCAATCGCATCCTGCGTAGTGCTCGGCTCTCGTTCTTGAGTCACCATGCCCGCCACTCTGGCTCAGCGGGTGACCGCTCACGAACATCCGCGGCCCTGGGATCAGGCCACGATCGACCGCCTCCTTCATGCCCCAGTCGGCGCCGCCCGCGTCACGAATGGTGGTGAAGCCCTGGTCCAGGGTTTCCTTGATCGTCTTCCCGACTGCATAGGCCATGAGACTTGTCGGGTAGGCCCGGCGCTGGGCGCTCAGGTCCACGCCGAGTGCGCAGACATGCACGTGGGCGTCGATCAGGCCGGGCATCAACGTCAGGCCGCGGCAGTCGACGACCTCACCGGGCGCTCTGGCGGCGCCCTGCGCGCTGGCCAGAACGTCCTGGATAACGCTCCCGTCGACCACCACGGTTGCATTCTCGACAGGATCGGCTCCCGTGCAGGGCAAGACCGTGGCGTGCCGAAAGCTGATCACATCTGCCTCCTGCCAGAGCTGGGCCTTTCACAGCTGACGTGGTGCCGCGTCTCATGCATTCTGGTCCGTGATCTTGGAACGTGTGCGGCTTGAGCGACTTTGCGAGCTTTACTTCCGGTCATCGCTTATCCTGCCGAGCGGGTGAGGAAAGGAATCGCATGAGCGGGGGAGGCGGGAAACACGAGGCAAACGGCCGGTCCCAGTGGCCGGAGCAGCCTCCTGCGGAGCAGACGCCGTTCTGGATGCCTCGACAGCGCGACGAATCGCCGGCCTGGGACGAGCCGGGCTGGTGGCGTGACCAGCCCGAGAGCATGCAGAGCACCCAGATATCGCCGCCTCGTTCGCGACGGAAGCTCGTGGTCACAGGCGGGATCGGCGCGGCGGGTGTGGTCGGCCTGGTCGTCGCTTTGATCCTCACTGGCGTCCTCGGCTCCCGTAAGGCCACGCCCGGTTTCCACCCCACCGCCACCCAGCCGGCCCAAGCCGCGCGCCAGACCGCCGCGGCATTCCTGACTGCCTGGCAGGACGGCCACATCCGGACTGCGGCGGGCTACACGGATCACCCGGCAGCGGCTGCGACGGCGCTGACCTCTTACGACGACGGGCTGCACCTTCGCGCTCTGCGCCTGGCGGTGCAGAGCACGACTGCGCACGGGGCCGTGGCGTTCTCAGTGGCCGCCACGGTCGGGCTGCCCGCGGCCCCGGGTTCGCCAGCATCGGCGCAGCCCGCGGCGGGCAACTCGAGTGCGACCACGTCGAGCTCGGTGGTCACTGCCCCCTGGTCCTACGTGTCGCATCTCATCGCCTATGCCAAGAACGGCGCGTGGTGGGTCCGGTGGAGCCCTGAGCTCGTAGCACCGAACCTGACCGCGCGCGAGAAGGTCATCAGTGTTGCGATCCCGCCGGGTGCCGCCGAGGTCGTTGATGCCGCAGGAAACAACCTCCAGGACTCGGGTGACCCTGGGATCGATAACATCGCCGCCGCGCTGAAAACCAGCGCACCCGCGGGGCAGGGCACCCCAGGGGTCGAGGTAGAACTCGTCCGTGGGAGTACGCCCGTCACCAGCACCGCTTTGGTGCTCAGCCATCCGGTGGCGACCGGCGTGGTCAAGACCACGATCGATCCGCGGGTGGAAGCGGCCGCCGAGTCGGCAGTGCAAGCTCAGGCCGACAGTTCCATGGTGGTTCTGCAGCCCAGCACCGGGGACATCCTGGCGGTCGCTAACAACGACGGGGCCAACGACTTCGCGCTCACCGCGCGCGTGGCCCCAGGGTCGACGAACAAGATCATAACATCGACCGCTCTGTTCACCTCCGGCCTGGTGAGCTCCCCGAGTCAGCCGGTCGAATGCCCGCAGCAGCTCGTGATCAACGGCGACACCTTCAAGAACGACAAGGGCGAGAGCGAGCCGCCCAGCACACCATTCCTTGTTGACTTCGCCGCCTCCTGCAACAACGCATTCGCCCGCTGGTACACCAGCATCGGGTCCACGACGCTCGCCCAGACAGCACGGAAGTACTACGGCCTGAACCAGCAGTGGAACATCGGCATCGGCCCTGGGGGGCCGTACTACGCCATCCCATCCGCCGCCTACAACGGGGAACTGGCTCAGGAACTGTTCGGTCAAGGCCAGCTGGAGGCCTCCCCGCTGGCGATGGCCTCCGTGGGCGCGACCGTGGACACGGGTTCGTTTAAGCAACCGATCGTCGTCGCCGGGCAGCCGCAGCTCGCCGCCACGCCCCTGCCTGCCAGCGTGCACCAGTACCTGTGGCAGATGATGAGAGCTGTCACGCAGTCCGGCGGCACCGCGGCCGGGGTCTTCGATGGCGTGGACTCCGCGGTTTACGGCAAGACGGGCACCGCGGATGTGAGCGGCCAGGGGCAGCCGAATAGCTGGATGGTTGTCTTCGATCCCACGCTCAACGTTGCGATTGGCTGCCTGGTGCTGAACGCCGGTTACGGCGCCTCCTTCGCCGCGCCGGAGGCGGCCAGCGTGCTCCAGGTCCTGCAGTCGGGCGGCTGACATGAGCGAGGTCGTCACACCGTTCCGCCTCGACGTGCCGGACGCCAAGATCGACGACCTGCGCCAACGGTTACGCCGAACGCGCTGGCCCGAGCCCGAGACAGTGGGCGACTGGTCGCAGGGCACGCCGCTGGCTTACACCAGGGAGTTGTGCCGGTACTGGCTCGAGGATCACGACTGGCTAGCCGCGCAGGAGCGGCTCAATCGCTTCCCGCAGTTCCTGACGACGATAGACGGGCTAGAGTTTCACTTCCTGCATGTCCGCTCGCCGCATCCCGATGCGCTACCGCTGGTGATAACGCACGGCTGGCCTGGGTCAGTCGCCGAGTTCCACAAGGTGATCGGACCGCTGACCAATCCGGTGGCGTTAGGCCACGACGCGTCCGACGCCTTCCACGTGGTGTGCCCGAGACTGCCCGGCTTTGGTTTCAGCGGCAAACCTGACCGCACGGGATGGGGAACCGAGCGGATCGCCGACGCCTGGGATCAGCTGATGGCCAGGCTGGGCTATCCGCGCTATGGGGCGCAGGGCGGCGACGTGGGGTCGCCCGTGACGATGGCGCTGGCCCGTCGCCGTCCCGACAGCGTCAGCGGCATCCACCTGAACATGGTCCCTGCCATCCCCGCTGCGGGCAGTGCCGCGGCGACGGCCGGCGATCTTACGGTGCGCGAGCAGGCGGCACTGGCCGCTCAGGATGACCTCAGCGAGTGGGGGAGGGGGTACGCCATCGAGCAGTCGACCCGACCACAGACGGTCGGCCACGGGCTCGTCGACTCGCCGGCCGGGCTCTGCGCCTGCATCGTCGAGAAGTTCTGGGCGTGGAGTCAACCCGACGTCGCCATCGTCGACGTGCGCATGCCACCCGGTCACACCGACGAAGGGCTGCGCGCCGCGATTGCTATCCGCCAAGACCGGCCGGGCCTGCCGATTCTGATGTTCTCGCAATACGTCGAGACTCGGTATGCAGCGGACCTGCTCGGCATGCGCTCTGGCACCGGGGCAGCGGGTGCGGCAGGCGTCGGTTATCTGCTCAAGGACCGGGTCGCCAACGTGGCAGAGTTCATTGACGCCCTCTGCCGGGTTGCGGCGGGCGGCACGCCGCTTGACCCCGAGGTCATCACGCAGCTGCTAGGAGCGAGCCGCCACGCCAGTTCGCTCGCGACCCTGACGGCGCGAGAACGCGACGTGCTCGCCCTGATGGCTGACGGCCGATCCAACAGCGGCATCGGGGATCAGCTCGGAGTTTCCGAGCGGGCGGTCGAGAAACACGTCAGCAACATCTTCGGCAAGCTTGGCCTGCCGGCCTCCGACACCGACCATCGCCGGGTGCTCGCCGTGCTGGCGTATCTGGGGTCCTGAGGTGCCTGCAGACGATGCGCGGCGCGCCTACGCCGCTCGGGCACGTGCCGCCTGACGGATGAGATGGTCGCGCTCGGCGACATTCGTCGCCAGGCGGGCCGCTTCGGCGTACGCCGCACCGGCGGCACGCAGGTCACCGTCAAGCTCGTGCAGGTAGCCGCGCACTGCATGCCACCGATGTCGCTGGCCGATCACCTCGCGCAGCGGGTCTGTCTCGCGCAGCCCGGCGGCAGCGCCGCGGACATGGGCGACTGCAATCGCACGGCCGAGCACCCCGGCGGGGTCCTGGCGCACGGCGTCTGCCGTCAGTGCGAGGAGGTCGTCATACCAGGCGAGGATCTGCGGCCAGTCGGTCTCCTCGGCGCTCGCGGCGTCGTCGTGCAGAGCGGCGATCGCGGCCTCGATCTGGTATCGCCCCGGCCGCTGTACAGCCAGCGCCGACTGCAGAACGCGAACGCCCTCCGCGATCTCGCGGGCATCCCACAGACCGCGGTTCTGCCGGTCGAGCGTCACGATGCGACCCTCCCGGTCGAGTCGCGCCGGAAGCCGGGCGTGGTTGAGGAGCATCAGCGCAAGCAGCCCGAGCGCCTCCGGTTCCTCGGTGGCGAGGGTGAGCTGGCGGGCGAGCCGGATCGCCTCGCCGGCCAAGTCCACCCGGCCTCCGTGGCCCGCCGTGTACAGCAGATACAGCGCGCGCAGCACGACGGCGAGGTCGCCCGGCTGGTCGAGGCGGCGGCCCAGCAGGAAACGCTTGGCGCGGCTGATCCGCTGCGCCATCGTTGCCTCGGGCACGTAAAAAGCGTCGGCGATCTCCCTGGTGGTGAGGCCGCCGACCGCACGCAGGCTCAGCGCAATCTGGGACGCAGGTGCGAGGCCGGGGTGACAACAGCAGAACAACAGGAAGAGCGTGTCGTCGCCCTCCTCCGTGGCAGCCGACCGGGGCTCCGCGTACGTCGCCTCCTCGCGGCGGTGGCGGGCAACCTCGCTGCGCCGAGCGTCGACGAGCCGCCGGGTGGCGACCGTGGTCAGCCACGCGCGCGGATCGCGCGGCGGATTTTCAGGCCACACCCGCAGCGCCTCCAGGAGCGCCTCCTGTAGCGCGTCCTCGGCGGCATCGAAGTCCTCACCGCGCCGGACCAGGCCCGCGAGCACCTGTGGGACGAGGGCGCGGAGCGCGCCCTCGTCCAGTTGCACAGGCTCGTCAAGCACGCCGGGTTAGTCCTGCGATGGCGCCGCGGACATGACCTCCCGGACGTCGATCCACTCATACAATGGCTTTCCGCCTGGGCCGGGCTCGGAGGAGACATACGCCGCGAGCTCGACCGCGCGCTCATACGACTCCACGTCGATCATGTACCAGCCTGCGACCAGGTCACTCGTTTCAGGCAGCGGGCCGTCCGTGGTGACGGGCGCCGCATCCGGGCCGCCGTAGCGCACCCAGGTCCTGGCCGGCGTCAGCGCCTGCGCGTCGACGTACTCGCCGTTCTCCTCGAGCACCTCGCCGACGTGCCTGAGGAAGGCCATGTGTGCCTCCACGTCCGCAGGCGCCCACTGGTCCATCGGCGGGAAGGGATGGTGCGGCTCCGGGCCGCCACGGTAGTGCTTGAGCAGCAGATACTTCGGCATCATGGTCTCCCGGTGTCGTGGGCCGCGCGTGTCGAGGCCCGCACTGGTGGAGCGGAGCCGACGGGCGGTTCTCGACATCACGCGGCGGTAGTGAGCGTAGACCTCGACGCTATAGCCGCCCAGGCGAAGGCCTGCCGGGCTCACGGGTGTCGGTGGGGCCTTGAGCGCGTCAGTGCAGCAAGCTGGCGAACACGTTGATCGCCGTCGCGAGGATGACGGCGCCGAACAGGTACGACAGCAGCGCGTGATGCAGCGCGAGGCGACGGATGGCTTTCACGGTGATATTCGTGTCTGAGACCTGGAATGTCATGCCTATCGTGAACGAGAAGTAGGCGAAGTCCAGGTAGACCGGCGGATCTTCTTCATTGAACTCGATCCCGCCGGTGGGCTGGCCGTAATAGCTGCGCGCGTATCGCAGCATGTAGACGGTGTGAACTACGAGCCACGAGACGATGACGCTGACAGCGCCAAGGGCGATGAGCCATGCCTTCGTGCCTCCGGTTGCCTGGCCGGCTCGGACCAGCGCGAAACCCACTGCGACGAGTGCGGCGATGCTCGCGACGACGACGACAATCTCGGCCACGGGATTGCTCGGGTCCTCCCGGCCCGCGAGCCGGGCTGTAACCACGGCGTTCATCCGGTAGACGGCAGCCCACACCATGACCAGGTAAATCAGCGCTGCGCCGTCCCAGCCCATCAGCACGGCTGGCGCCGGCGTGGTGTACTGCCAGGCCACGCCAGCAAGGACCGCACCGATAAGCATGCACCCGGCTACCTGGCCCCCCGCTGGTGGACGACCCAGGAGGGCGCTACGACCTGAGGCCACCCAAGATTCTTACCGCGCGCAAGGCGAGCTCCGGGCACGGCCCTCGCTGTTGTGCGGTTCTAGTCCGAGAGCTGGCCGGATCGCAGCAGTACCTGCCATGGCCGGACGGTGACAGCGAGCAGGCCGCTCGCGACCGACTGGTCGTCCTCGGTGGCAAGCGTCCTCGCCTTCTCCGTCTGCCCCGCGCCAGGCAGCCGGAGTACGGTCACGCCAGCTCCTTGCTCGTCCGGCAAGGGCCCGGCAGCGACCAGGTAGCCGGCATCGCGCATCCGGCCGAGGAACTCGAGGTGCCAGGCGGACCGCGGGTCATCGAAGATCGTGCCCGCAGCGGGGGCAGCGGGCCCTGGCTGGTGCAGCGGGGCTACCCAGGTCTGTTCAGCCGATCTCGGGATGCCAGGTGAATGCCAGGACGGTAGGCGGAGTCCACCACGTCACCGTTCCCCATACTGCGGTTTCGCCTGCCGCAGATCGCTCGACGATCTGGCCGTCGATGAACTCCACGGTGCTCCCGGCCCCGTGCACGCTCTTCTCATCTACCGGCCACCACCGGCCTATGCCGGCCGTGAAGTCCTCGAACGCCGTGTCCTGGTCAGCCTCGACGACGATCTCGCGCCGGAGCGGCGGGACAGCCGCCGCGGGAACACGACTGCTCAACTTGGTCTCCCTGTCTGCCTCTCGCCGCGGTCCGATGACTCGCCGCCTGACTGTGACCTCCGCTCGTGAGCGAGCGCGGCGGCCTCGTCTGCGTACGCAGCCAGCGCACTGTCCCAGGTTCGTACCAGCCACTGCTGCGCCGCTGCCAGCCCGGCGGGAGCCAGCACGTAGAAATTTCGGGTGCCGGCACTGGTGTGCTCTACCAGGCCAGCCTCGCCGAGCACCCGCAAGTGCTTGCTCACTGCCGGGCGGCCGACAGGCAGTCGTCGGGCAAGCTCCGCCACTGGCCTGGGTCCGTCGCGCAGTAGCTCAAGGATGCGCCGACGAACCGGCTCGCCGAGGGCATCGAAAACCTGGTCTGCATATTGGTTACTCATAAGCAACGGTTACTGTAGAGCAACCAATAGCCGTGGTCAACTGCCAGCCCGGTGCGACAGTGGACGCGTCGCTGGTCTCTCAATTTCCTGTCAGATCACGGCCGGAGCCAGAGGGCAGCGCTGAGCAGTAGCTGGGCGTCTCTTCCGTGCGGGGCGCGGATTTCTTCGACGACCAGACGAGATATACCGCGCCGTTCAGGCCGTCCTGGTTAGAGGCTGGAGAGCTGGTGGTAAAAGAGGGAACACCAGCGTGAGTGACGTTCTGAGTTGTACTCCCGGCCATCGCTGATCTCGCCGAGCGGGCTGTTCTGCCCTTGCAGCTCATGCTGGCCATCCTCACTGTCAGCGACCGTGGCCTGGTTCAGGGGCGCGCGATGAGAGGGAACAGATGGGTGGGGGAGTCGGCAACGACGATGCGGACAGCGGCTCCGGCTCGTCGGCAGAATCTGGCGCGCAGCAGAGCCGCCCCAAGATGCCTGACCAGCACGACGAACGGTGGGCCCTGGACGAGCACGGAGTGTGGCGCGAGCGGCCCCGTTCCCGGCTGGCCCGACCGCCACGCTCACGACGAAAGATCGGCGTCGTCGGCCCCATCGCCGTGGCAGGAACGGTGGGACTGGCCGCGGTCCTGATCCTCACCTTCGTCTTCAGCTCGAACAAGGCGAGCGCGCCGGGATTCCAGCCGACGGCGACCAAGCCGGGACTGGCTGCGAGACAGACCGCTGATGCGTTCCTTGCTGCCTGGATGAAAGGGCAGATCCGCAAGGCCGCCAGCTACACCGATCACCCCCGTGCAGCCGCGGCCGCGCTGACGTCCTACCGCGACGGCCTGCACCTGCGGGCGATGCACCTGGCAGTCGACGATTCGAGCCCGCAAGGAAAGGTAGCGTTCTCAGTCGCTGCCACCGTGGGACTCGCTACGAACCCGTCGGTGACGGGTACCTGGTCATATGGGTCTGATCTGGTCGCGTACGCGAAGGCGGGGGGATGGTGGGTCAGGTGGGATCCGGCGCTCGTCGCGCCGAACCTGACCGCTGGCGAGAAAGTTGTCACGGTTCCGGTTGTACCTGGCGCCGCCCAAGTCACAGATGCCGCCGGGGGTAACCTGCAGAACTCCAGCGACCCTGGTCTGGACAATATCGCCGCAGCGCTGATGAAAAAGGCTTCCTCCGGCACTCCGGGAATCGAGATCGCCTTCGTGGGCCCAGGCAACGCGTCCGTCGCAGCCACCGCTGACACGGACCTGATCAGGCAGCCGGCCACTAGCGGCGTGAAAACTAGCATCGATCCGAGAGTCGAGGCGGCGGCACAGTCGGCTGTGCAGGCTCATGCGGGCAGTTCGATGGTGGTGATCCAGCCGAGCACCGGCGACATCCTGGCAGTCGCCAACAACGCGGGCGGAAACGACTTCGCGCTCACGGCACGAGTGGCACCGGGGTCGACGAACAAGATCATCACATCGACCGCCCTGCTCACCACGGGCCTCGTGAGCTCGCCGAGTCAGCCAGTCGAGTGTCCTCCGCAGGTAGACGCCGACGGTGAGGTGATCAACAATGCCGGTGGCGAGAGTGAACCGGCGGGCACACCGTTCCTTGTCGACTTCGCGGCTTCCTGCAACAACGCATTCGACCGCTGGTACTCCAGCCTCGGCCCGCAGACGCTCGCGCAGACCGCGCAAAAGTACTTTGGCCTGAACCAGCCGTGGGACATCGGCATCGGCTCCGCCGTGCCTTATTACACCATTCCGGCATCCGCGTCTAATAATGAACTGGCACTGGAGCTGTTCGGACAGGGCAGGCTGGAGGCATCACCACTAGCCATGGCCTCTGTTGCCGCGACCGTGGACACGGGCTCGTTCAAGCAGCCGATCGTGGTGCCCGGCCAGCGGCAGCTCACCGGCACTCCGCTGCCCGCCAACGTGCATCAGGACATGTGGCAGCTCATGAGAGCTGTCACGCAGTCCGGTGGCACGGCGGCCGGTGTCTTCGACGGCGTCGGCTCCGCGGTTTATGCCAAGACAGGCACCGCGGATGTGAGCGGCCAGTGGCAGCCGAACAGCTGGATGGTCGCGTTCGACCCGACGCTCAACGTCGCGGTCGGCTGCCTGGTGGTGAACGCCGGATATGGCGCGCAGGTCGCGGGGCCTGAAGCAGCCACCGTGCTGCAGCTCCTCACAGCGGCGGGCGACTGATCGAGCAGAACATCTCGCGTCCTTGTCGCAGCCAACCTGGTCCGTGAGCATATGCCGATGAGGTTCGCCGCGTCGCGCCAGCTGGACGGCGTCGTCTCAGCCAGCTGCGTCCCGACGCCGACAGGAATGCGGCCTGGGTGGCCCGCGTTCCTGTGCGGGTGAAGAAGATTGGGTTCCTCTCATTCGGGCACTGGTCGTCGGTTCCCGGCTCGGAGACAAGGTCGGCGGCCGACGCGCTGCTCCAGTCAATCGAGCTCGCGGTGGCCGCCGAAGAGCTGGGCGCCGACGGCGCGTACTACCGCGTGCACCACTTCGCGAGGCAGCTAGGATCACCATTCCCGCTGCTGGCGGCCGTCGGCGCGCGCACCGCGCGGATCGAGATCGGTACCGCAGTTGTCGACATGCGCTACGAGAACCCGCTCTACATGGCTGAGGACGCCGGCGCCGCCGATCTCATCGCCGGCGGTCGCCTGCAGCTCGGCATCAGCCGCGGCTCGCCCGAGCAGGTGATCGACGGCTGGCGGTACTTCGGCTACGAGCTGCAGGAGGGCGAGACCGACGCCGATATGGGCCGCGGGCACGCCGAAGTGCTGCTGGAGGTGCTTCGCGGCAAGGGCTTCGCGCAGCCCAGCCCCCGGCCGATGTTCCCGAACCCTCCTGGGCTGCTGCGCGTGGAGCCACACTCACCTGGTCTGCGCGACCGCATCTGGTGGGGCGCAGGATCACAACGGACCGCCGCCTGGGCGGCCGAACTGGGCATGAACATGCAGAGCTCCACCCTCATCAGCAACGAATCGGACAAGCCATTCCACGCACAGCAGGCGGAGCAGATCCAGGTCTTTCGTGACGCGTGGCGGAAGGCCGGTCACGAGCGCGAACCCCGGGTGTCAGTCAGCCGAAGCATCTTCGCCCTAGTCGATGACCGGGACAGGGCATATTTCGGCCGCCGCAACCAGGACGCCGACCAGGTCGGGTTGATCGACGCCCAGACCGAGGCGATCTTTGGCCGGACCTACGCCGCCGAGCCGGATGTGCTGATCCAGCAGCTCAGGGAGGACACGGCCGTCGCAGCTGCCGACACACTGCTGCTCACGGTCCCCAACCAGCTCGGTGTCGACTACAACGCCCACGTCATCGACAGCATCCTGGCTCATGTAGCGCCCGCTCTCGGCTGGCGATAGGCAGCGCGCGCCCTTCTCCCGGATCTCCGGTGCTGCCTGCTGGTTGGTGCCAGGATGCGACCGTGATCCCGCTAACGCCACACCTGACCACTCGGACTGCGCGAGCGGGAGCGGTCACGGCGCTGCTGACGATCACTGTGGCGACCGCCGCCTGTTCCTCAGGAGCTCGCGCACCCTCCGCGGTGAGCCCTGGGCACGGGACCGAGTGGGCGGGCATCTCCGCCGAGAATTCCGCGCAGCCGACCACGATGCCATCGCCGGCCACATCGCCGGTGTCCGCTCCGGCCGCCCAAGGCAATCTCGGCGGGACCACGGTGCCGGGAGCACCCAACTGCCCGATGTTCCCGGCTAACAATGTCTGGAATACCAACATCTCCAAACTGCCGGTGAACTCGGACAGCGCCGCCTGGTTGCAGAGCATGGATTCGTCGTCGACGTATCTGCACCCGGACTTCGGGCCCAATCCCGGCGGCTACCCATACGGCATCCCGTTCATCGTCGTCTCCAGTGCCCACCCATCGGTGCGAGTCAGCTTCCAGTACGCCAGCGAGAGCGATCCCGGCCCGTATCCATTCGGGCCCGACACCCCCATCGAGGGCGGGCCGAGCGCGGGCGGCGACCGGCACGCGATCATGGTGAACTCATCGACGTGCACGCTCTACGAGCTGTATGACGCTCAATACAGCGCAGGCGGCTCGACGGCAGGCTCCGGCGCGATCTGGCAGCTGACCTCCAACGCGCTCAGGCCCGCCGGATGGACCTCAGCAGATGCCGCTGGACTGCCGATCCTGCCGGGCCTGCTTGATTACGCCCAGATTCAGGCGGCGGTGGCGAGCGGCCGGCCGATCACGCACGCTATCCGGTTCACCGCAGCCCAGACGGCGGCGGCGTATGTGTGGCCAGCCAGACACGAGGCTGGGTCGGGGTCGGTGTCGACGCTGCCGCCCATGGGTGCCCGGTTCCGGCTGAAGGCCAGCTTCAACGTCGCCACGTTCTGCTCCAGCTCACAGCCATACTGCGCGGACGCCCAGGCTGTGCTCACCGAGATGCAGAATTACGGCCTGATCCTTGCCGATAACGGGAGTAACTGGTACTTCCAGGGCAGCGCCTACCCGCAGTGGCCGGACGCGCTCGTGTCTTTGCTGAAGCAGATTCCGGCCAGCGACTTTGAGGCCGTGGACGAGTCCTGCCTGATGGTGAGCAGCAACTCCGGCGAAGCTACGGCAAAGCCCGGCTGCCCGACAGGCTGAGGCTCCGCTCGAGCGGTGCGTGTGGAGCCCCTGTCAGGTTAGCGTGGAAGAGACCAGGGTCGCGGCACGGCGACGGCGCACCGCAGGCGGGGGGTCTCGTGATGGTTGAGCAGCCTCGGAAGCCAGATATGAGCGGTAACACGCTTAACTCCGGCGGAGTTCTCACTGACACAGGCGACATGCAAATCCCGCACAGCATCTTTCGAGGCGAGTTCGGCCGCGCACCCGGCATGGTGCGCAACGTCGCGGCCGGAGACACGCAGCGCGCGGGGGTTGTCACCGAGCACATGCAGTTCCTGCTCGAAGCGCTGACGGATCATCACACGGCCGAGGACGAACTGCGGTGACCGCGGCTGCAAGAGCGATCTCACGCAGCGGTCGAGCAAACCGTCGGCGTGATGGAGAGCCAGCACGCGCAGATTCATCAGGTGAGCGAGACACTCAACGGCCAGGTGGTCAGCTGGGCTACTGACCCAAGCCGCGCGCATCGCGACACACTGGCAGACACCTGCGTGTCGGCGCTTGCCCTGCTCGAGGAGCACCTGGGTGCCGAGGAACGAGAAATCCTGCCGGTTGCGGCGCGAGCCCTCAGCCAGTCCGAGTGGGACGAGATCGGGGAGCGTGCCATGGCCGCCCTCCCGAAGGACAAAAGGATGCTGGTGCTCGGCACGATCCGCTACTGGGCGCCGCCCGCTCGCAGCGCTGTCCTGGAGTCCGATATCCCTCGGGCCGTCCGTCCCTTTGTAACCGCGCTGGCCGACCGCGCCTTCCGGAAGGAAGCCATTTCTGTGCACGGGACTGCCACGCCCTGAACGCCCACGTATGGGGGCGCCGCCCCGCTCGCCGACTTTTGCCGGGCTCGACCTGCATGCCATGCTGAGCCGATCAACGGAGAGGTCTGGACGATAAGTGGAGCTGAACGCCAGGGAGCTTTCGTGGGACGGCTGTGTCAACGTCCGTGACCTGGGCGGGTTAGGGCAGATCAGACCGGGTGCGGTAGTTCGCATGGAGGCGCCCACGCGCCTGACCGAAGCCGGGTGGGCCGCCGCGTGGGCGCACGGAGTCCGCACTGTGGTCGACCTGCGCGATGCCGGCGAGGGCGAGCCGGACCGGGTGCCGAGGCCCGCGGGCATCACCGCCGTGCACGTGCCGCTGGACCCGGTCGGCACTGCGTTCTACGAGCACTGGAAAACCATCGACAACACCGCCTCACCGCTCTTTTACCCCGCGATGCTCGCTGAGCAGCCGCAGTCGGTGATCACCGCCGTGCGGGCGATCGCTTGCGCTGCGCCAGGATGCGTGGCCTTCCACTGCGCGGGAGGCAAGGACCGTACCGGGCTGCTGGCCCTGGTGCTGCTCACGCTGGCCGGAGCGACACCAGACGAGATCATCGCGGACTACTTGCTGAGCTACGACCGGATGAAACAGCGGTACGAAGAACTGGGTGTCCGCGACCAGCTCACCGCCGTGACTGAGCTGCTCGCCAGCCACGGCACCACCATCGAAGCATCGCTGACCTCGACGATCGCGTCGCTGCGGATGCCCGGCTTCCTCCTCGAGAACGGCCTGTCCGACCGCGAGCTCGCGGCTGTGCACACGCGGCTGACTACCTCGCTCTCGCCCAGGGTGGCGTAGGAACAGGGCGGCCGGCCAGCAGGCAGGGGAGTCTCCGGTTAGTTCAGCCAATCGGAAACGTCTATCCCGAGTTCGTCGCGAATGCGGAAAGCTGTGACTCGGGCAAGATCGGTCGGCCAGTCGAGATGATGTCGCTCGAACAGAGGCCGGGCGCGGCTGACGACAAGGTTGGCAATGCCCAGACCGAAGGCGATGAGATCGTCGCGACTCGCACGGAGCGCAGGCAGCGCCGCCACGGCGTCGCGTTGCTCTTCGGTATAGGTCTGGTTCCAGACCTTGGTTGGCGGCGCCTCGCCGGTTTCCGCGAGGAAGACGGTGGTGAGGAGTCCGAGCAGGTGCGGGACCCCGGTGAGATGTCGGAGGTGCTCGCCGCGCTGAATGAGGCTGAGGAACGGGCCGGCGAGGCCGCGAAGTTGTTCAGCTACCGCATAGTCGAGGGCGTCGCGGATATCGGCGAACCTGGTCGAAGAGAATCCGACCGCGTATCCGCCTGGTGGTCGGAAGTCAGGGGCCTCCCCGGACCTGATGACGAGGTCGAGCGTCAGGCCTTCGCAGGTCACCGTGTTGATGATGAACGAGGCGATGGGCGTTCGGGCGAACACGGTTGGGGTGATGCGTTTCAGCCAGTTCGGCCAGTCACTGATGAACTCGTCATAGTGCTCAGATTCGGTGATGATGGTGAGGTCGAGGTCACTCCATTGATCGGCAGTTCCGGCGCCGACCGATCCACCAGCGCTAACTGACCGGACTCGATGGTCGCCGCCGAGGACCTCATTGACTCGTGCTAACAGCACCCGATAACGCGGGTCGATGACTTCGATACCACCCATGGCTACCCTTGTGATCGATTTCACAATGTCGCGAAGTCGACGCTAACACATCGCCGCGGCTGGATATCCGCGCTGTAAGCAGCACCGAGTGGCCATCCGGTGCGACATGCAGGTGAGCCGGGCGCATCATGCAGCACGTGTCCCGTCTCAGCGAATCTGGTCGCGCAACCGGGGGAGAGCAGACCGTGCCAGACTCAGCGCGCGATCGCGACCGCCTGGCGCAGGGTAGCTGGGTCATGAATGGCGGCGAGCATCGCGGCAGCCAGATCGGCCCGAGAGAGCACCCGGCTGCGTGGCAGGAACTTGCCGACTGCGGTCCGGACCTTCCCGGTGAGCGGACCGTTGGTCAGCCGTGGCGGCCGGAACACTGTCCAGTCCGTGTCGCTGGCGGCCAGGAGCTGCTCCATCCGGCGCATGTCCTCATAGGTTCCGCGGAGGAACTGCCACAGGATCGGATGAATGATCTTGGCCTCTCGCAGCCTGTCCTGAGCCGGTCCGGCAGGGTCAGCGGTGATCACGAGGATCCGGCGGACTTCTGCGTTGTCCATCGCCTTGAGCACAGCCGCCGTCCCGGCGGAGTACAACGTCGTAGGGCCGCGGCTGGTGGCCCCGATGGCGGACAGGACAGCGTCCGCGCCCTCGATGCCCTCCCCGGTCCACTGCGAGTCCAGCAGGTCGCCGCGGACCACGCGCAGCTGCGGACTGGAGTCAGTCATCGCATCCGGCCGCCGCACGATCGCAGTGACCTCGTGTCCTGCGCCGATGGCCTCGCGGACGAGTTGCTGCCCGGTGCCGCCCGTAGCGCCTAAGATCGTCAGCTTCATCTCTATTCCTCCGTTGCCGGACTTTCACCGCGGATCATCCAGGACCCTACCGAATTAGCACAGCAGGCCGGGAACTCCGCTGCGCCGTCCGGACAAGGTATTCAGCCGCAACACGCCTTGTTGAGCGCCGCCGATCGCGGACAAACCGTCAGTCGCCGCAGCTGTGAGCAACGCCCGGCGATGTCCACTCGATCGTGGTGCTGATCGCTGCACCGGAGGCGAGAAGCAGCCGCCCCAACGTTGGCTGCCTCGGCAGTCAGGACCGGCCGTCCCCGTGACCGTCGGCCTGCCGGACACCGAAGCCGCCGATGGCAGGCTCCAGCAAGTCGAAGCCACACTCGGCCTGGCCTACCAGCACCGCGCAGATCCCGGCTCGGTTTTCGCCCGCCAGGCTGCGCCGGCTCGCCTCGGCGTAGAGGACCGGTGCACTGACACCAGCAAGATTGCGATCAGCCGCACATCAGGGCCGTCCCGGCCGGTCTCGGCCGCGAGGGCATCGCCGAGAGCCTGTTCGTCAGCACCAGTGTTCCGCGCCCTTCCGCCGACTGGAGTCAATGTTCAGCGTCATCTGGGGCACCGCGCTCATGGCTGAGTGCTCGGCCCGCCTGCTCGGCGCTTATACGCTGCCAGAGCCGACGATGGCATGGCTCGGCACGGTGTTCACGCTCGGAGCCATCGGCCTGACCGTCGTGGTTGGCGCGATTGCCGCCGGTCCGATGGCCCAGCTGATCGAGCGCAAGGTAGCGGCCACCCGCGATCGCCAGCAGGCCCACGAGGAGACGCCCAATGCGCGGTAAAGGGATTAACTACGACACCGGCTTCTTCCCCGGTGGCCGGGACAGCAGAATGTGCTTCGACGCCGCCATCGTCCGCCGCGAGATGCAGGTCATCGCGCGGGACCTGGGCTGCAGCGCGGTACGGATCACGGGCGGCGAGCCGGACCGGCTCAGCGTCGCCGCAGCGGCCGCGGCCGAAGAGGGCCTGGAGATCTGGTTCGCGCCCTTCCCCTGCGAGCTGACGCGGCAGCAGCTTGGCCCCTTCTTCGCCGACTGCGCCGATCGCGCCGAGCGCGTGCGGCGCGAGGGCGCGACGGTGATCCTGGTCACGGGCTGCGAGCTCAGCCTCTTTGCTAGCGGGTTCGTTCCCGGCGCCACGGTCTACGAGCGCATTGCCGGCATCCAGAAGCGCGGGCCGCGCACGCTCGCGGCCTTCGCCCGTATGCCTGGCAAGCTGAACACCCTTCTCGCGGAGACGGCTAGTTCCGTCCGCAAAGCCTTTGGCGGTCCCGTCACGTACGCATCCGGTACGTGGGAACCGGTCAACTGGGATCCGTTCGACATCGTTGCCGTCGATGCCTATCGGGACTCGGCAAACGCCGCGACCTTCCGGACTGGCGTGCGCGAGCGCGCCAGGCACGGCAAGCCGGTCGTCGTCACCGAGTTCGGCTGCTGCCCGTATGCGGGAGCGGCCGACCGCGGCGGCATGGGCTGGGCCATCGTCGACACGGCGGTCGATCCGCCCCGGCTCCGGAGCAGGTACGAGCGCGACGAGTCAGAACAGGTCAGATACCTGCTGGAGCTCCATCAGATCTTCACCGAGGAGGGCGTCGATCTGGCGTTCTGGTTCACCTTCGCCGGCTACGGCTACCCGCACAACCCGGACCCCTCGCTTGATGTGGACCTCGCCAGCTACGGCGTGGTCACGATGCTCGGGTCCGGAGGCGACGCCGGCCAGGAGGCCGATCCGCGATATGAGGGGCTGGGCTGGCGGGCGCGGCCGGTCTTCGGCGTGCTAGCCGGGCTCTAGCGGGCTACGCCGGTGTCGGACCGGGCGCCCGATTGTGCCTGCCACTGAGTGCCTACGGGAGACCGCACGCTGCGTCCCAAGTGGATGCGCGAGGCCGCGCGCGACCGGCTCGGAGTCGACGCAGTCGAAGTCACTACCGGCCACTGCCCGCGCGTCTCTCAGCCCGAGGCCATTGCCAGCGTCCTGTGTCAGACCTGAGGCGCCAGGTCAGCAGTGGAAGTCAGCTGCCAGCCGCGGGCGTGTGCACCTGAACCTCCTGGCCGTCGGGATCGAGAACCGACAGCATCGAGCCGAAGTCCTCGGTCAGAATGTTCGGCTCGAAGCCCACAGCCGTCAGCCTTGCCGCGATTTGCTCAAGCGGCTCGCCTGACTCGAAAGTCAGCTGCACCACTGCGCCGCGACCGCCGGGCACTACCGGAAGCTTCTCGCTAAAGACATGGTGCAGGCCGACCTGACCCTGAACCCCGTTGCCGGCCACGAAGTTGACGTAATACGGATTGATCTCGCCCGCGGGGCGCAGGCCGAGAGCCTGCAGGAACCCCGCGTAGGGACCGGCCGGGTCGGCGAAGCGCACCGGCATGACGCGGAGCGACTCGGGTGCTCCCGCTTCCGCCCGCAGCTGCGAGCCGTACAAGTCTGTCGGGGGCTCGTCCACCGCGATCGTTGCGCCGTCCG
>JASHOE010000220.1 GCA_030041275.1 Streptosporangiaceae bacterium | reverse complement strand
TTCCGCGGAACTCGCGTTGTTCGCCAGGCGTGAGCACAGCTGCGAAGGGATGGTCACGGACTGTCTGCAGTGAAAAGTGAGACCCTACACCGCGCCTAGATCCTGGCCATGTCGGTGAACCGGCTGTAGTGGCCCTGGAACGCCACCGTCACTGTCGCGGTCGGGCCGTTGCGATGCTTCGCCACGATGAGATCGGCCTCACCGGCGCGCGGCGACTCCGGCTCGTAAGCATCCTCGCGATGCAGCAGTATGACCAGGTCCGAGTCCTGCTCGATACTGCCCGACTCACGAAGATCGGCGAGCAGCGGGCGCTTGTCTGTCCTCAGCTCCGGACCGCGGTTGAGCTGCGCGAGCGCGACCACCGGCACATTGAGTTCCTTAGCCAGCAGCTTGAGTGACCGGGACAGCTCAGAGACTTCCTGCTGCCGGTTTTCCACCCGCCGCGGTGAGCTCATCAGCTGCAGGTAGTCGACGATCACCAGCTTGAGCTCATTGCGCTGCTTGAGTCGCCGGCACTTGGACCTGATCTCCATCATCGACATGTTCGGCGAGTCGTCGATGAACAGCGGCGCGTCTACGACCTCGCTCATCCGGCGGGCGAGCCGGGTCCAGTCGTCCTCCCCGAGCTGGCCGGTCCGCATCGCGTGCAATGGCACGCGCGCCTCCGCCGACAACAGCCGCATCGTGATCTCGTTCCGGTTCATTTCAAGACTGAACAGCACCGTCGTGAGCCCGGCTTTGATCGACGCAGCCCTGGCGATGTCGAGGGCCAGCGCAGAGTTGTGAGTCGGGATCATCGACCGGCTCGCCAGGTACAGGCTGTCTGGCGCGTCAATTTGCACGCACCGAACCGGAACGCTCGGCACCGTCCGGATCGCGATGATCTTTCGCTGTCGCATGTCCCGGGTAGTCGAGGCGGGCCTGCGCCGCCGGTGCACGACCCGCTTACGAGTGAGCCGGAACACATCGTCCGTCGTGCTGAACGACAGTGTGTAGGCGCCCAGGGCCGCCGCCCGACTGCCCGAGACTCGCCGCCGCCACGTCCCGCACCGGTAACCGAGCCCGATGATCAGTTCTTGCACGTCGGCAGCCAGCCGACCAGACGTGCACGTGAACTCGACGCTGCCCGCGGCGCTGACCCGGCCGGCCACGTCCAGCAGCCCTGCCAGCAGCGCGGATCGCTGCGGGCGAGCGGCGCGCAGGTACTCGGCGGAAATGGTGTCGCGACCGAGCAGAGCGGCTGGCGCGCCCGTGCCGTTCGCCGAGTTCTGCATGCCCAGGCACTGGCCGAGTACGTACGGCGGAATGGGCAAGTCGGCGGGCGCCAAATCCAGGGGCGCTGCGACCGGCACGGCGTACTCCAGGCCGCTACCCTCGCCGCACCGCAGGGCCTCGGCGATCTCACGGGTTGTGCGGATCGACATCGGCACGCCAGGACTGGCTGGGGTGCCGGCTAGCGCACTGACGCCCGACGCCGCGGGCGCGAGGCGATCTGCACTGGTCGTCGTGACCCACTGATGTTCAGCGTCAGCCACGATGCGAGTCTGGTCATCGAACTCGACCTCGTAGCACGGGCGGTCCAGCAGTACTTCCGTAGCGGCGGTAACGGTGACTGGCTGACCGTCGGCACCGAGGAGCTGATCGCCCACGCGTACCTCGCCCATGGTGGTCCAGCCAGTCGGCGTCGGCAGTGCGGTGTCGAGTGCGAGCGCCTTGCCCATGGCCGGCCGAGCGGCGATGACTACCATCTGGCTCGGGTGCAGGCCGTTGGTGAGCGCGTCCAGGTCGGCGAACCCGGTCGGCACGCCCGACAGGGACCCGCCGCGGCTGCCGATTGCCTCGATTTCGTCGAGCGCTCCGGGCATGATCTCCGCGAGCGGCAGGTAGTCCTCGCTGATCCGCCGGTCCGTCACGCCGTAAATCTCTGCTTCAGCGCGGTCCACGAGCTCATCCGCGTCGCCGTCGCCTGTGTAGCCGAGCTGGGCGATCCGGGTCCCGACCTCCACGAGCCGACGCAGGATGGCTCGCTCGCGGACGATCCGCGCGTAATAGCCGGCATTCGCTGCGGTGGGCACGGACGCGATGAGGGTGTGCAGGTACGGGGCGCCACCCATCCGGCCGATGTCCCCACGCCTGGTGAGCTCGGCCGCGACTGTCACCGCGTCGGCCGGCTCGCCGCGACCGAAGAGGTCCATGATGACCTCGTGCACGATCTGGTGCGCGGGCCGGTAGTAGTCACGGGACTTGATGACGTCGAGCACGTCGGAGATCGCGTCCTTCGACAGCATCATGCCGCCGAGCACGCACTGCTCGGCGGCCAGGTCGTGCGGCGGCGTCCGCCCGAACTCCTCACCGCGAGGCACGATCTCCGCGACGCTCACTCGCCCCTCCCCGTGACCGCCTGCCATTGCCAGTAGCCATAGAACCGGCGTAACAGCCGCCAATCCGGCAACGGCTGCACCGCCTACATGGCCTGTTCTATCGAACGGCTCTGACAGTCTCCAGCGGGTCGCAGGAACCGTCGAATTGTGCTGTGCACAGCCTTGTGGACAGGCTGTGCAGACACGCCGCAGCGGCTGTGCGTGGCTTGCGGACGGGATTGTGGAAACGCCTTTGGATAGCGGCTTTCAGGGCTTGCTACCTGGTCAAACGTTCTGCTCAGGCTGTGTACAAAAAGTTCTCGGCAGTACCAGGAAGGGCTCTGGCGATGGCCAGTTATCCACATTCAGATTTAACGTTGAACGTTATCCTGCACTTCTGTGCTCGGTCGCCACAGCC
This sequence comes from Streptosporangiaceae bacterium, assembly GCA_030041275.1. Taxonomy (GTDB): domain Bacteria; phylum Actinomycetota; class Actinomycetes; order Streptosporangiales; family Streptosporangiaceae; genus JAJYUU01. The sequence goes on along the minus strand of JASHOE010000220.1, from coordinate 1,920 downwards.
GTTGGAAAAACTGCCAATTTCGCGTGCGCACCGGTCGCGAACCGACTACAGTTCGAGCATGTGTTCGAACTCTCGACTGTCCGCCGACCACGGCGCCTCCCGCGCCGATCTGGCGGAGCAGCTCGCGGCCACCATCGAGGAATGCGCTGCTGCGGTCCGGGACCAGGACGGAGCGGCGGCGGGCGACCTGGCCGACCGGCTGGCTGCGGCGTGGGCGATGCTCACGCGCGCCGATCCCGACGTCGCAGCGCGCGTGGCTCGCTACTCCAGTTAGCGCCCCGATGGCCGGGTGACCAGGGCAGCGGGCTGCCGGCGGTCAGCTTGCCGCGACCTCAATCTCGAGGGTGGCGCTGACCTCAGGGTGCAGCCGAACCGAGACCTGATGTGAGCCGATCGTCTTAATCGGGTTCGTCATCTCGATCTTGCGCCGGTCAAGCTCGGGTCCGCCCGCCTTCTTGACGGCCGCGGCAATGTCGGAAGTCGAGACGGAGCCAAACAGGCGGCCGCCCTGGCCCGCTCTGGTCTGCAGCCGTACCTTGAGGCCGGATAGCCGGCCGGCAGCTTCCTTGGCATCGTCGAGGCTGCGGATCTCGCGGGCTGCCCTGGCGCGCTTGATCACGTCGATCTGCTGCTCCGAGCCGCGCGTCCACGGCATCGCGAGGCTGCGCGGCACGAGGTAGTTACGGCCGTATCCGGCCTTGACCTCCACCACGTCGCCTGGCGCTCCGAGGCCGGTGACCTCCTGGGTCAGGATGAGCTTCATCGGCTTACCGCTCATGGCTTGCGGGTCCTCCCTCGGCCTAGCGGGCCGTGCTCGTATATGGCAGCAGCGCCATCTCGCGGGCGTTCTTGATCGCCGTGGCGACATCGCGCTGGTGCTGCGTGCAGTTGCCCGAGACCCGGCGGGCCCGGATCTTGCCGCGGTCGGAGATGAACTTCCGCAGCAGCCCGGTGTCCTTGTAGTCCACCCTGGTCACCTTCTCCTGGCAGAAAAGGCAGACCTTCTTCTTTGGCTTGCGGACTGGTGGCTTGGCCATCGTGGTGCTCCTTCGCAGTCCCGGCCGACTAGCCGGGATGGTTGGCAGAGCCCCGCCCGTGGCGGGGATGGTCGGGTTTCTGATGTGCGTGACCTAGTTGTCGAAGCCAGCGCGCTGGCCCGATTCGTGCTGGCTAGAAAGGGGGCTCGTCGGAGAATCCGCTGTCGCCAGGCTCTGCAGCCCATGGATCGTCGCTGGCGCGCGCTCCGGCGTTCCCACCATACCCGCCCTGGCCGCCCGGCCCGGACGAGCCGCCGCCGAACCCGGCGGTAGACCGGTTCGACTTATTCACCTTGGCGGCGGCGTTCCGCAAAGACGGGCCGACTTCGTCGGCCTCGATCTCATAGACGGTCCGCTTCTCGCCCTCCCTGGTCTCATACGAGCGCTGGCGGAGCCGTCCGACGACGATTACCCGCATGCCGCGCTGCAGGCTCTCTGCCACGTTCTCGGCGGCTTGGCGCCATACGTTGCAGGACAGGAACAGCGACTCGCCGTCCTTCCACTCGTTCGTGTTCCGGTCCATGTACCGGGGCGTCGACGCAACGCGGAAGGTAGCGACCGCCTGGCCGGTCGGGGTGTAACGAAGCTCCGGATCATTGACCAGGTTGCCGATGATCGTGATGGTGGTATCGCCTGCTGCCATCGGGGGACTCCCGCTCGATCGGTTGGGTCTGAAGTCGAGCTCGTGCTGCCAGGCTTGCCCTGGGCGCTGCTGACCGGTGCGTCAGTGCAGATCCGGCCGCACGACCTTGGTGCGCAGCACCGCCTCGTTGAGGTTGAGCTGGCGGTCGAGTTCCTTCACTGTGTCTGGCTCGGCGTTCAGCTCGAGCACGGTGTAGATGCCTTCGGACTTGTGGTCGATCTCGTATGCCAGCCGTCGCCG
>JASHOE010000032.1 GCA_030041275.1 Streptosporangiaceae bacterium | reverse complement strand
GCGATGAACGGGCCCTCGACGTGCACGCCGAGCACCCGCGCACCGCCTGGCGGCAGGTCCGCCACGATCGGCCGGGCGGCTCGCAGCGTGGCCGCCAGCGCCTCGAGGGGCGCGGTGATCAGCGTCGGCGCGAACGACGTCGTGCCGGTGGCCGGCAGTCGGCCGGCGACCGCCGCCCAGCTCGCGGCGTCCGCGGTCTGAAACTCTGCCCCGTAGTAACCGTTGACCTGCAGGTCTACGAAGCCCGGCAGCAGGTACCCGGTGTCGAGGGTGACGTCGGCCTCCGCTGGCGCTGCCCCGGGCCCGACCCGGCCGAGCACGCCATCGGTTATTTCGACAAAACCTTGGCTGGGAACGGGGTCGTCCGCACCGGCCGCCGTGATGACCTGAGCAGCAGCAATCAGCATCGGCGACGTCAGCGGCTGGCGGCGCTGAGCTGGGCGCGGTCGCCCTGCGCCGCCGCGGTCCGCCGCAGGAACTCGCGGATCTCGGCCGCCGTGAGGTCGGGCCGTTCCATCATCGCGACGTGCCCGAGCCTGGGCAGCACGATGACGCGGCAATTCGGGAACGTGCGCGCGGCCCGTCCCGACATCGCTGGGTTGACCAGCCGATCGTGGCTGCCGTGAATCAGCAGCGTCGGTGCCGTCACCTTGGCGGCGTCGGCCCACAGCGAGGCGGGGCCTGGCCTGGTGTACTCGGTGAGCAGCGACCGGGCCGAGCCGTGCAGCGCGTCGACTGCATAGCCGAGGCCATCCCGGCGGACGACCTCCGCGATCGCCTGCGCTCGTCGCTCCGGCAGGAGCCTGGCCGGGTCCACGTACAACTCCGCGATCGACGTATCGGCACGCCGCTCCGGCGGGATGGTCTGCATCTTCGTCAGCAGCCAGCGGCCAAGGCCGGGCATTGCGACGACCGCGAGACGGAGCGGCAGTGCCCGGGGCCGCAAGTCAGGCAGGGCCGGCGAGATCAGCGTCAGAGTCTTGACCAGGTCCGGGCGGCGGGCCGCCACTCGGGTGCTGATAGCGCCGCCGAGCGAGTTGCCCACGAGGTGCACCGGGCCATAGCCGCGCTTGTCAATGAGCGACACGACGGCCGCGACCCTGGCATCCAGGGAGTAGTCGCCGTCTTCCGGCGGTGGCGAGAACCCGAATCCCGGCAAGTCGAGCGCCTCGCCGGCGAACGGCGGCACGGCCAGCTCGGCGCCGGCCTCGGCCGCCGGCTCGGCGAGCAGACCCATCAGGTCGGTCCAGTTCAGTGTCGAGCCGCCAAGCCCGTGCACGAAGAGCGCGGGCTCAGCACCGTCGGCGGCAGGGGTTTGCCGCACGAACACGTCGCCGATATCCAGCCGGACGAGCTCGCCCGGCCACGGCAGGACCGGCGTGGCACCGGCGGGACTGCTCGGCGCTGTTCCGGCTTGACCAGCGGCCGGGTCATCCTCGGCGGCAGGGCCTTCGGCCGGGACAATCGGATAGGTCATAGCCAATCAGACTACCTGCCGGTATACCCGCAAGCCCACTGCCAGAGGCACGCCGGTAACCCGGCAGCCGGTTACCGGAAACTGGCCGTGCACCCCGGTGTTGCTCGAACCCGCCTAGCTCGCCTTGCGCGTCCGCCGCTGGGCCGGCTTCTCCCCGTCGGCCTCGGTGTCAGCAGCCGCCTTGTCGCCTTTCTTTGACCCGGTCTTGGTCTTGACGGAGCCGTCTTCGTCGTCCTTAGGGGGGCGCCGCGTGCTGGCGCCGTCTTTGCTCGCAGCGGCCTTTGCGGTGCGGCCCTTGGCCGGGGCTGCCTCCTCCGCCAGATCTGGAACGGCGCCGAGCCGACCGGACTTGGCCGCCTCCAGGCTGGCCCGCAGCGCATCGGCCAGGCTCGACGGTTCTTCTGCGGCCTCGACAGGCTGCGGCTGCACGATCTCGCGGCCCTCAACCTTGGCCGCCACGACCTCCTGCAGCGCCTCCCGGTACGCGTCGTGGTACTCGTCCGGGTCGAAATCGAGGGTCATCGACTCGATGAGCGAGCTGGCCATCCGCAATTCCTGCGGACGAACCTCGATGTTGTCCCCGAGGAAGGAGAAGTCAGGGGTGCGAACCTCGTCAGGCCACAGCAGGGTCTCCAGCACGAGCACGCCGTCGCTCGCCCGCAGGACCGACAGCGACTCGCGCTGCCGGAGCGCCACTTTGGCGATCGCGATCTTGCCCGACTGCTCGAGCGCGTCGCGGAGCAGGCTGTAGGCGCGCGCGCCCGCGGCCTCGGGCTCCAGGTAGTAGCTGCGGTTGAACAGGATCGGGTCCAGCTGCTCGGCCGGGCAGAACTGCACCACCTCGATGTTCTTGGTAGTCGGCAGCGGGAGCTCAGCGAGGTCTTCTTCGGTCAGGATGACGATCTCGCCGCCAGGCAGCTCATATCCCTTGGCGATGTCCTCATACGGGACTTCCTGATCATCGACCGTGCAAAACCGGCGGAATCTGATCCGGCCGCCATCCTCGCGGTGGACCTGCCGGAATGCGATGTCCTTCGTCTCGGTGGCGGTGTAGAGCTTGACCGGGATCATGACCAGCCCGAAAGACACTGCCCCCTTCCACATGCTGCGCATGTCACTCTCCCTACCCCGGGCCGGGCCCGCTAGCAATACCGACGTCGCCGCGTGGGACTGTCCTAGCTCTTCGGGTACTGATACAACCAGTGTTTATCCGGTAAGCACCGGCTTACCAGCAGTGTCGACCGCATTCTGATCTTCGGCAATATGTTCGAGTGTCGATTTTGGTGGGGAGGCACCCTGATGAACGATATGGGCCTTGAAGCACCAGATGCCGACTCGGCGGAGCAGAAGCAGGATGCAGCCCTCGAGCCAGCCGACGACGACGAGACGAGCCCTGAGCAGACCGAGCCGCCGCTCGAAGCAAACGAGGCCGACGCCCAGGAGCAGGATCAGGTTCTGGACACCGGTGACGACGAATACCGCTGACCGATGCTGCGCTGCGTAACCGGCCGCCAGCTTGGCTACGCAGTCAGTCGTAGACTTGACCGGCGGTACTTGTGCGCCACCTGGGCGCCGTGCAGCACTCGCAGCGTCAGCGCGGGCCGCTGAGTCCGCTCGCACCAAGACCAACATGATCCGGAGCCACCATTGACCGTTTCGCCACAGGCCAAGCCCGGTAGCGCGCGACTGCCCCGGCCGGCGCGCCGGCTGCAGTTGCTCGGGGCTGCCCGTGACGTGTTCGTGGCGCAGGGCTACCACGCCGCCGCCATGGACGAGATCGCCGAGCGGGCCGGCGTCAGCAAGCCCGTGCTGTACCAGCACTTCCCCGGCAAGCTCGAGCTGTACCTCGCCCTGCTCGACCAGAGCGTGGACGAGCTCGTGGCCACCGTTCGCGCCGCGCTGCGGTCGACTGACGACAACAAGCAGCGGGTGGCCGCCACCTTCAGCGCCTACTTCGAGTACGTGGCGGGCGAGGGCCAGGCGTTCCGGCTGGTGTTCGAGTCGGACCTGGCCAACGAGGCGGCCGTCCGGGACCGGCTGGACC
>JASHOE010000219.1 GCA_030041275.1 Streptosporangiaceae bacterium | reverse complement strand
CACGTTCAACTACATGAGCGGGTTCAACCCCGACGGCAGCTACTACGACGACCCTGTGTACTGGATCAACTACTTCAACGGCGGCGACGCCGTTCACGGGTTCGTGCGGGCCTCATACGGCTTCCCGCAGAGCCTCGGCTGCGTGGAACTGCCCATCCCGACCGCCCATGATGCCTTCAGCCACCTCGCCATCGGTGACCTGGTGACCGTGGCCGCCTGAGCGCGCCCCGACCCGCCGTGCTGCTCGCTTGCGAAAACTTCGGGGTCCACCCGCTGGCGCGCGCAGAAAGGGCCGAGCTGGACTCGGCGATCGCTTTGGGCTCAGCTTCCCAGCTTCTTGATCAAGGCCCGGAGCTTCGGCGTCGACTTGAGCGCCTCCCGCAGGCCCTCCAGTGAGTCCTCGCTGTCGATCATCATCGGGCTGCGCTGGAACCGCCCGTCCAGGCTGTAATAGCAGAACCGGATCCCCCGTCCGCCACCTTCGTACTCGAGCAACTGAATGGCCGGCTCGGCGTACGTGCCGGTGAAGGACGCCTCTTCGGTGATCTGGCCCCTCCCCCAGTGGAACTCGAAGGGTCGGGGCACGGGACGGCCCTTGGCCGCTGCAGTCCTGGGCATGCCTCACTCTCCCATGGCCGCATGCCGCGGTCCACGGCCGCGCGGGATCGGACAGCTGCGCGGCTCAGGCGGGCCGCAGGAGTGAGCTACTCCGGCTGCTGCCGGAGTTCGTCGCCGCCGGTCAGCACAGAGTCCGCCACTGCCGTGCGCGGCAGCAGCAGGGACAGTGCGGCGCAGAGCGCGAACGCGCCGATCGCGTACGGGGCACTACGCGTCATGGCAGCAGCGAACGAATGCCCGCTCGTCGCCCAGCCGAAGAAGACCGTGCCGAGCAGTGCCACGCCGATCGCACCGCCGAGCTGCTGTGCCGTGCTAAAGAGCCCGGACGCGCCACCGGCGGCCTCGGCGGGCACGGCGGCCAGCACCACATTGCCCAGCGGAATGACAAGCAGCGCCAGCCCGCCGCCGGCCACGGCCAGGCCGGGCACGACCGGCCAGGGGCTGCCGCCCACGCCGACCTGACTCACGAAGGCCGTCACGGCCGCGGTGCCGGCGGCCATCATGACCCCGCCAAGCACCAGGACGCGCCGGCCATACCGCAGCGCGACTGGTACGGCCAGCGGCGCCAGAGCGAAGCTGCCCGCGCTGAAGGCGAGCGCCGTCAGGCCGGCCTTGAGCGGAGAGAAGTGCTCGCCCGCCTGCAGCCACAGCGCGACCATGAGGAAGAAGCCTTGCAGGCCGACCGCAAAGGCGACGAGCACGCCTAGCCCCGCTGCGAACGCCGGGATACGGAACAGCCGCGGCCGCAGCAGCGGCGCCGTGACCGTCCGGGCCGCCGGACCGCGCACCGACCACGCCGCCGGACCGCGCGCCTCCCACGCCGCCAGCACCGCGACCGCTGCCACACCTGCCGCCATGAGCAGCCACGTCCAGGCTGGCCAGCCGAGCTGACGACCCTCAAGCAGCGGGTAGACGATGGCGACCAATGCACCCGCCAGCAGAGCCCCGGCCAGCAGATTCGGCCGACCCGCACGGGGGTCGCTGGTTGACGGAATGATCCGGATGCCGGCGGCTAGCGTCACGAGCGCGACCGGCACGTTCACGAGAAAGACAGCACGCCAGCTCCAACCGAACAGGTTCGCGTCGGTGAGCACCCCGCCGAGAACGAGTCCGATGGCGGTAGCAAAACCGGCCATCGCTCCGTAGAGGGCGAACGCCTTGCCGCGCTCGCGACCGGAGAAGATGACCCGGAAGGTGGCCAGCACCTGCGGCGACATCAGCGCCGCGCCCGAACCCTGGATAACCCGCGCCGTGATGAGCTCGGCGGCGGTGGCCGACAGGCCCGCCCACAGGCTGGCGGCGCCGAAGACAGCCACACCCACGAGGAACAGCCGCTTGCGGCCGAACCGGTCGCCAAGGCTCCCGGCGATGATCAGGATCGCGGCGAAGGCAAGCAGGTAACCGGACACCACCCACTCGAGCTCGGTCGCGCTCGCGCCGAGGCTCCGCCGGATCGTGGGCAGCGCGACGTTGACGATCGTGACATCGATCAGGTCCATCAGAGCGCCGGCGATCAGCACCGCAGCCGCAAGCCACCGCCACCGACGAGACGTGGCCACGGCGGCGGCGGCAGCCTGACTGCCCGGGCTCCCGCTCCCCGCTGTCACGGTCATGACCGATTCCTCCCTTAAATGACAGCTGGCCTGGCCAACCACTCGAACGGCGTTCTATTCGAACACTGTACTATCATGGACCTTCGTTCCGGTCAATCGCTGTTCGAGAGCAGTACGCTGTTCGCCTGCGGCGCCGCAGAGCCCACCGCACACCGATGAGCGCACGAGAATCGACGACGAGATGACGACCCAGCCTGAGCGGGACGCTGGCGTCCCGCCGCCGCCCTGGCAGCGAACGCCGGTCCGCGCAAGCCGTCGGCGTCGCGACCCGATCAGCCGGGACGCGATTGTGGCGGCCGCCATCCGTCTCATGGACGCGGAGGGACTGGGCGCGCTCTCCATGCGCCGCATCGCCGACCAGCTGGGCACCGGCGCCGCGTCGCTCTACTGGCACGTCGGCAGCAAGGACGGGCTGCTTGACCTGGTCTTCGATGAGATCATCGGCGAGCTGACGACTCCCGATCCTGACCCGCGCCGCTGGCGCGAACAGATCAAAGACGTCGCGCGGGCACAGCGCGCCATCAGTCTGCGGCATCCGTACGTGGTCCAGATCTCGATCGGGCGGATCCCCATGGGGCCGAATGCGCTCCGCTATTCCGAGCGAACCCTCGCCATCCTGCGCGCCGCCGGGCTTCCCCCCAGGCTTGCTGTGCAGGGCAGTCACCTGCTGATTTCGACCGTCAATGGCTTCACCCTGGACGAGACGGGCGTCGACGGGCCGGCTACGGAAGACGCGCTGACGGCGGCCCCAGCGGCAGCGAACCTGGCGACCAACTATCTTGCATCGCTGCCGCCCGACCGGTTTCCCAACCTCGTGGCGCTTGCGGACGACTTCTCCTTCGCCGATCCGGACGAGCGGTTCGAGTTGCTGATCAATATCTTCGTGGACGGTCTCGCCAGGCTTGCAGGACAGAGCTGACAAGGAGGGCGACGGTGCTACAGACGTTCGACGAGCGCAATCGCGACCTGATAGTCAGCGTCGCAGGCAAGCTCAGCCACCGGGACGAAGCAGGCGTGAGCCCGTTCGACTCGGTCGTGCAGGGCGGCGACGCGGTCTGGGAGGGACTCCGGCTTTATCAGGGCCGGATCTTCCGCCTGGCCGAGCACCTGGCGAGGCTCCGCCGCTCCGCCTGCGCGCTCGGTTTCACGCAGGTCCCATCCGACGAGGAGATCACCGCAGAGATCCGCCGCACCTTGGCCGCCAACGGGATGACCGACAACGTGCACATTCGGCTCACCCTCACCCGCGGCGTCAAGATCACCAGCGGCATGGATCCTCGCCTCAACCAGTCGGGCCCGACGCTGATTGTGCTGCCGGAGCACAAGCCACCGGTCTACGAGGCGAGCGGCATCACCCTGATCACGGCCAGCATCCGCCGCACCGGCCCGGACAGCCTGGACCCCAAGATTCACCACAACAACCTGCTGACGTCGATTCTGGCAAAGATCGAGGCGAACGTCGCTGGCGCGGATGACGCCGTCATGCTCGACGGGCGCGGCTTCGTCGCCGAGACGAACGCCACGCACCTGTTCCTGGTCAGCGACGGTGCACTCGGTACCCCGACGACGGCGGCCTGCCCAGAGGGGGTCACCCGTCAGGCGGTGCTCGATCTCGCGGCGCAGTCCGGCCTGCCGTGCGTGGTGGGTGACTACAGCCTCACCCAGGTCTACACCGCGGATGAGGTCTTCGTTACCGGGACCATGGGGGGTCTTGCGCCGGTGCTGGCTGTCGACGGGCGGCCGATCGGCGCCGGCAAGGCCGGTCCGGTGACACTACGGCTGATCGACCTTTTCGCCGAGCTCACCGCCTCGTCCGGGACTCCGGTCTGCTGAGGCGGCAGGCCTCGAAGTAGCCCGGCTGCCGTGACGCCACCGACCTGAATGCCGACGGCCAGCCCGGCTGGACGGGGGTCTCCAGCCGAGCTGGCCATCGCTGCCCGGCTGGGCGGGGGTCTCCAGCCGCGGCGGTTCGGCCACGCGGTTAGGCGATCACCTCGAGGCTGCCATCGGGGGCGGGGGCCAGCCAACTGCACACCAGGTCAGCCCAGCGCATCCGCTCGCAAGCGCTGTCGGGGTGGTCGCCAAACTCCTGCGCCATCTGGCTGAGGCAACCGGCCAGTCCCAGGTCAGCCAGCACCGAGCTGATGGCAGCGGCCACCACGTCCGCGGACGGCCAGTCCGATTGCTGCAGCGTCGAGGCAAAAATGGCGCAGCGGACATCGTTGGCGGTCAGACGGGTCAAGGAGGCCTCCGTGCAGGGACTTGGTATGGAGCCGGCCGTGGCGCGCCGAGGGGCGCAGAAGCGCGGCGTCTGGGATAGGACGCAGCCCAGATCCGCTACGTTCCGTGACTCAGCTCACTCATTCCGTTGCTGGGAGCCGTCGCGACCGCGAATTCCGCAGCAGCCAGCAAGTCCCCTACCCAGTCCGGACATCTCAGGCCTGCGGATAATGGGTTAATGACCTCAGCAGCTCACGTCCCGGTGGCTACGCTGGCCGGCGGCCGGATGCCGCAGGTCGGCTTTGGCACCTGGAAGCTGCGCGGTGATCAGGCCCGCGCGGCGGCGCGCGAGGCCCTCGCAGTGGGCTACCGGCACATCGATACCGCAACTATGTATGGCAATGAGCAAGAAATCGGTCAGGGGCTTGCTGACAGCGGTGTGGATCGGGCCGACATCTTCCTGACCACGAAGATTCGGCCGTCCGACAGAGGCCGGGAGCGGACGGTCCTGCGCCGATCCCTGCGCGGGCTCGGCACCGACTACCTGGACCTCTGGCTCGTGCACTGGCCACCGTCGCGCAGGTCGGACCGGCACCAGCTTTGGAACGAACTGCTGACGATCAAGGCCGAGGGCTACGTCCGGGACGTGGGTGTAAGCAACTACAGCCTTACTGACATCGACGAGCAGACAAAGGCGACGGGCCAGGCGCCCGCAGTCAACCAGATCAACTGGGGCCCGCGGCGCTATGACGCCAGCGTCCTCGCGGGACACGCCGACCGGGGCATCGCCGTCGAAGGCTACAGCGGGCTGAAGAACAGCAGACTGGACGATCCGGTCCTGGCGAAGATAGCCGCCGCCCACGGCGTGACCACCGCCCAGATAGTGCTGCGCTGGCACCTTGAGCATGACGTCACGGTGATCCCGAAGTCGGCCAGGCCGGATCGGATCGCCGCCAACTTCGAGTTGCTCGGCTTCCAGCTGACACCCGAGCAAGTCGCCAGCATCGACGACCTCGCGGGTGATCGCAGCCGGCGCTAGCCGAGCACCGCAGCTCAAGCACTGCCGTCGGGATGCGCGGCGGGTCCACACTGTGCTCATGAGCCAGCGAGCGCCAGCGGTCTCGGTCGGGCGGCCGAGCTTTCGCCCTTCGCAGCACGGCCTGGGGTTCGACAATTCCTGGCCGTCGGCTCCTGCCCTGACCGTTCGCGCGCCTGGCGGCCGCCTTGGCATCGGTAACGCGGCGCGCGGCCTCTGCGGGGGCATGGTGTTCGCCGCGCTCGACTACTGGCAGGCCGACCGCCAACCGCCCGCCGACCGGCCGCCGCCAGGCGCTCCCCTATATCGCTACATCGTGCGGCGGCTGCTCCAATCGTGGCACCTGCCCGCTGGGGTCGGGCGCTACTACCTCGGCATGCTCGCCAGCGATGCCGACCTCGCGGAGCACACCATCGCTCGCCAGTGGCCGTCCGTCCGGGCGCTGCTCGACCGTGGCCAGCCTGTCACGCTGGGAGTCGTAACTGTTGACTCCGCCAATCCGTTCCTGATCGGCCACAATCATCAGGTCGTGGCCTACGGATACAGCCTGGCCGGTCCCGAGGTGACGCTGCGGGTCTACGACCCGAACAGCGGCCCGGACGACACGGTCGCTGTCCGGTTCAGCACCGCGGCGCCTTCGGCGGGCTTCGCCCACAACCTCGCCATCGGCTGGCCCGTGCGCGGTTTCTTCCTGACGCGGTACGCGCCGGCGAAACCGCCTTCCGCGGACTTCTCTCAGCGCTAGCTAGCTCAGGCTCGCTCGAAGCTGCAGCAGCTGCGCGAGCTGTGCCTTGAATGCGGTGTTGGGGAGCGCTCCGTCCAGGTACCCCTGCTGCAGTCCGGCGAGGCACTGCGAGCCGGGCAGCGGCATGGTGGCCGTGCACAGCAGCGCGTCCATGCCCGCCCGGGCAGCGAGCATGGTCTTGTTCTGCAGCGACCCGTAGGCGCCCAGCGCGCCAGCGCCGAGCGCGTCGGTGATCGTCACGCCGTCGAATCCCAGCCGGTCCTGCAATTCGCCCTGGATGATCGTCGGGGACAAGCCAGCCGGAAGCCGCGGGTCGAGTGCCGGATAGGTCGCCCATGACACCATCGCCAGCCGGACGCCAGCCTGGATGGCGGCCTGGTATGGCGCCTCGTCCACCGTCCGCAGAGTGCTCGCGGGCAGGCTGATCTGGACCGGCTCGTTGTCGGTGTCCTGCGACGCGCCTGCGGCACCGAGGCCGGGGAAGTGCTTCACGGTCGCCGCGACGCCAGCGCCCTGCTGGGCGCGGATGTAGGCCGCGCCGGCAGCGGCGACAACGGTCGGGTTCATGCTGTAGGAGCGCTGGTACTGATCGTCGAAGTCACCCGGTTGTCGGTAGACGTCCAGTACTGGTGCCAGGTCGACGTTCAGGCCGACGGCGCTCAGGCCCTGCGCGGCCTGCGCGCCCGCGGCGGCTGCCGCAGCACTGGGGTTGGCAGATGCTCCGATCTCCGCCTCGGACAGGCTCGGCCCTGCCCACGGCAGGCGCCGGACCTGCCCGCCTTCCTGGTCGGTCATGAGTAGCAGCGGGTAGCCGCGCGCCGGGTTCTGCGGGCTGGCGTTGGCCGCCTTGAGCTGCGAGATCATGCTTGTGAACTGCGCCGGGCTGGCGATGTTGAAGCTGAAAAAGATGACGCCGCCTACCTGCCCGCTGCTAATAGCGGCGAGCAGGCTCGCGGGCGGGGTCAGGCCGTTGAAGCTGTAGATGACGCGCTGGCCCGCCAACTGCGCCGGCGACAGCCGGGCTATCTCGCTGGCCTGGCTCTTGAGGGCGGCCAGCTGAGCCCCGGTCGGCACGGCCGGGGCACCCTGCACCGCCTCGGCGGCCTGCTGAGCGGGGTTGAGGGATGGCTGCGGACTGGGCGAAGGCGACGTGGGCAGGGACGACGACGTCGGCGTCCGCCGCGGAGCGTGGTCTGCCTTGGGTTGCGGCGAACTGCAGCCGGCCGCGAGGGCGAGCCCGGCGAGGACGAGTCCGGCGGCCGCCCTGCGCGTCGCAGGATGACGCCGGCTCCGCCCCGGCGCGCGCCGTCCGTGCAGCGTTCCCGTTCGCAACCGGCTACCTCCCTTGGTGGTGAAGGCGGGGTGTGCCGCGATGGCAGCAAAGACCGCCCTGCCCCCGGTGCGGCTAGTCCGGTACACCACGATGCCAGCCCGCACTGGATCCGATGTCGGCGGCCGTGCTCATGGCTGGGCCCCACCGTATCCGGCCTTTTTACCCCTCGGTCTGCTGGTCAGGGTTGACCTGCGCAATTAGCCGGGCATCGGCGTGTCTGCCCGATCCGCGAACAGTAGCGTGGCGCGGTGCTCGGGCCGGAGTGGACGCCACTGGTGGCCCTGGTGGCGGCTGCCGCGATCGCAGCGATCGCCACCCCGGCCGGTATCTCGGGCGCCGTGCTATTGCTGCCGTTTCAGGTGAGCGTGCTGGGCACACCAAGCCCGGCGGTGACGCCGACGAACCTGCTGTACAACGTCGTCGCTACGCCGGGAGCGCTGTACCGGTACTGGCGGCAAGGCCAGTCTGGCGGCCGCCTGGCTCTTGTGCTTGCCGGCGGGACCCTGCCAGGAGTCGTACTCGGGTCGGTGATCCGGGTCCTCCTGCTGCCGAGCGCGCGGGTCTTTGATGTCGTCGTGGGAGCAGTGCTGGTGCCGGTCGGATCGTGGCTGGCCGTCACCCGTCCGCCCTCAGCGGTCAAACCCAGCGAACCAGGACCGGCGGCCATACCGGCTCCCCTGCTGGTGCTGCTCGCTTGCGTGGTCGGATGCGTCGGCGGCATCTATGGCATCGGCGGCGGATCGATCCTCGCCCCGGTGCTGATCGCGTCCGGCCGACCGCCTGCCGAGGTGGCCCCTGCGGCGCTGGCCTCGACGTTCCTCACCTCGGTCGCGGGTGTGGTGACGTTCACGATCCTGGCGGTTGGCGGGCACGGCTCCGTGGCGCCGAACTGGCCGACCGGCATAGCGCTCGGGGTCGGCGGACTGGCGGGAGCATATGCGGGCGCCCGGATGCAGGCCCGCCTGCCGGACGCGTTCATCAGGCGCCTGATCGGAGTGCTGGTCGTCGCGATCGGCGTGCGGTACCTATGGGCGGGACTCGGATAGCACCCAGTACTCCTGAGCGTGGGCACAGTGACGTCAGGCCGGTGCGACGGCAAGACTGATAGCCATTGGCGAAGCGCGGTATCACCTATGTTTTCGAGTGACCTGATAGGTAATATGGCCGTCAACCCGCAGACGAGGACGTGACCCATGACGACCGAGCACGCCGGCCACGAGCACCTACACGCCCACCACACCGACCCGACCTTCTACCGGTCGCCGCGCGATGCTGCCGCGGCACCGGCCGAAAAGCTCGCGTACGTGGCCACGTTTGCGCGGCCCGCTGACCAGCCGGACGGGCTAGCTGTGGTCGACGTGGACCCGGACTCGCGTAGTTATGGCAGCGTCGTCGGCTTCACCGAGCTCACCAGCCTCGGCGACGAGCTGCATCACTTCGGCTGGAACGCGTGTTCCAGCGCGCTCTGCCCTGGTGGTGGCCACGACCACGGCGACCGCCGTTACCTCATCGTTCCCGGACTGCGCTCGTCCCGGCTGTACGTGCTGGACACCAAGGAGAATCCGGCGGCCCCGCCGATCGTTAAGGTGCTCGGCCCCGAGGAACTGGGAAAGCGGGCCAGCTATTCGCGCCCGCACACAGTGCACTGCGGTCCTGGCGGGCTCTTCGTGTCCTGCCTGGGCGGCAGCGATCAAGAGGGACCAGGCGGCGTCGCACTGCTTGACAGCAACACCTTCGAGGTCACCGGCCAGTGGGAAGCCGATCGCGGCGATCAGTATCTGGCCTACGACGTGTGGTGGCACATCAACCACGACGTCGCGATCACCTCCGAATGGGGCACGCCGTCGATGATCGAGGACGGCGTCAACCCCGAACTCCTGCTGGGCCGCAAGTACGGGCACCGGCTGCACTTCTGGGACATGAAGACCCGCACCAACGTCCAGACCATTGACATCGGCGACCAGTACCAGATGCCGCTCGAACTGCGCCCCGCGCATAACCCGACGCAGACCTACGGATTCGTCGGCGTCGTCATCAGCGTCGAGGACCTGTCGGCATCGGTCTGGCTGTGGCACCAGCAGGACGACGGCACATGGGCAGCGGAGAAGGTCATCACCATCCCGGCTGAGCCCGCCGCCGAAGAGGACCTCCCGCCCGCGCTCAAGCCGTTCAAGGCGGTGCCGCCACTGGTCACCGACCTGGCGCTGGCTGTCGATGACCAGCGCCTCTACGTGTCCTGCTGGGGCACCGGCGAGCTGAAGTGCTACGACGTATCCGACCCGCATCACCCGCGGGAGACCGGGTCGGTCCGAATCGGCGGCATCGTCGGCCGGAGGCCGCACCCGATGAGGCCCGACCTGCCACTGGCGGGCGGCCCGCAGATGGTAGAGGTCAGCCGGGACTCCAAGCGGGTGTACTTCACCAACTCGCTATACGGCGCGTGGGACGACCAGTTCTACCCCGACGGCGTTGGTGCCTGGATGGCCAAGCTCGACGTAGCGGATGACGGCAGCGTCGCATTCGACCAGCGTTTCTTCCTTGAAGGTGACGCCTTCCGCGGTCGCCGACCGCACCAGGTAAGGCTGCAGGGCGGCGACGCGTCGAGCGACTCCTACTGCTACCCACCGGATTAGGCCGCTGCCGGGCGCTCCGTGCAGGACGGCTCAGCCGGCTCGTTGACGAGACCATCAGCCCGCAACGGCAGCGCGAAGAGATCGGCGGCATGAGCGCGTACGAGGGTGTCAGAGGTTCGGCGCCACCCGGAGACGGTTGTGCTGGGCCCCGAACCCGGCCGGGGCATCTCAGGCGCTCTCGCGCAGCCCGCTCGCTGTCATCCCAGCTCCAGGTGACCCTCGAACTCGCCGGCCAGGTCGCCCAGGACGTCAGCGATGTGCGTAATGGTGTCCGTGTCGCTCTCGGCTATGGCCCTGGCCAACGCATCGGGCAAGCTGCTCACCTCGGCGTTCAGGTCTGAGTAGCGCAGAGGCGCGAACACGCCCCGCATCGATCCTTTGGCATTGTTCTCGTCCGGATCGAGCCCTGCTACGAAGCTGACAAACGACTCACTCGCCTGTGTCATCTCACTCTCCCTCTGCGTCAGTACTCATATCCCCCCGTGAGATCTGGTTCCCCGGCAGCTCGATCTCGAGCCCGAGTCAGGCGGCGTTTCCCTGCACGCTTGACGTGGCCGTATTACGCGCTGGTGCCTGGCATGAAATGCCCCAGTAGGCTCGCCGAGACCCGGTCAGCAATGCTGTCCAGCCGGCGGTTGGAAGCTGCCGCCGGGAAAGACCAGGGGCTAATGGCGGCTCAGTGCCACCGCAGCCATGAAGATGACTGCCACGAGAGCCACCGCCATGACGATTACCCCGGCGCTAAGCAGGCGGGGCAGGTGGAGCCAGCCCCAGCGCGCTTCGGCGCGTGCTTCTAGTTCGCGCTGGTGTTCGCGCTGGGCGCTGGTGGGTTCGGGCGGCGGGCCTGGTGGCATGGGCATGCGCCACTTCGCGCCCCGGGCTCCCATCGTTCGCCATCTGGTGGGCTCCTCCGGACCGTCATTCATCGTGTCTCCGCCCTCAATACGTGCTCAACCCAGTATGGCGTGAGGGAGCGGGGTACGCGGAGATCGTGCCGACGGTAGGAAGCTGCCGATAACAGGCTGCACAGGATGGCCGAAGCCCCACGCCTGAGCTGCCGCACCGGCCGGTGTCAGTCCGGACGAACGTCGAGAGAATGCCGTAGCTCCGACTGGCTGATCAGGGTCAGAAATTCCGTGGCGGCGCGAATCGATAGAAGAGCTGACCACCGGCGTCACGGACCATCGCCATCAGCATCGTGGCGAACTCTTCCTGGATCGGGGCATTCTCCAGGGGCCCGCCGTTGAGCGGCTCCATCCCGATATCGCGGGAAAGTCGCTCGACAGGCTCCCTAGCGCCTTCATCACCGACCCAGATGTTGTCCGGCCTGGACGAGGCTGTAGCGGCCTGATCGAGCAGGCTGCCGAAATTGAGGTTGAACGCTTTGGCCGTGGGGCCGCCAGTCTGCGCCTTGACGTACTCGGCGATCGAGGGGTAGCCGACTGGTGGCGGTGAAGGCGCTCGGGCGCCCATCCGATTCGTCGCATCGAGGACAACCTTGCCGCCCAAGCCGGCCACTCGCGTCATGGCGTCCGGCACCGCCTCACTCGGCACAGCGAGCACGACGACGTCCGCGTCCGTGGCGTCCCCGCCGTCTCGCCCAAGTTCGGTCACTTCATGCCCGGCGGAAGTCCACAGCCGCGCGAGCGTCCCGCCGAGATTGCCCCGGCCGACTGTCGTGATCTTCATCTGCGTGCCCTGCCTTTCCCGCTCCTGCGGATAGGCCTTGCGCGGCGGGTCCGCCACCGCGGCACCCTCTTGCACCCTCTTCCCTTGAGCGTCGCCGGGAACCTGCCGCCATGCCCGCCGACGTCAAGTCCTGCTCCAGTGCGGGTGCGGCGTTTCGCTGCCGAAGGCCGCACTGGGTAAGGCGCCACAGCGCCGGCGCGTCGGGCGACTCCCCGCGGCTGCCCGCCCGACTGAGCCGGTCGCTTGCTTACCAGCGGCCCCAGTGCACGACCTCGTCGAACGGCCTGCGGTCCGGCCTGGTGATCGGCGCGAGCGGGCGATCGGCGGGGTAGCCCAGGGAGATCAGGTACGCACAGCTGTGGTCGGCAGGCAGGCCGAGTAGCTGGCTGGCCAGATCCTGGTCGCCGACCGCAGAGTGCGCGCTGCCGATTCCTGCGTCGGCGGCGGTGATCATCATGGCCATCGTTGCCTGGCCGAGGTCGAATTCGTCTCGGTGGCCAGGCTCCTCGGCGGGCCCGATGATGAGCGCGATCGCGGTCGCCGCGCCGGCCACGTGGCCCGCGCCGACCCACACCTTCGACAGTTCCTGCAGCTCTGCACGGTCGGTGACGACGACGAAGTCCCACGGCTGGAGGTTGCGCGATGACGGCGCGCGCCTGCCCGCTTCCAGAATGCGATGGAGGTCCTCGCTGCCGATCTGCTGCTCGGTGAACGACCGGACGTTGCGGCGCGAGGTGACGGCTTCCCAAGTCTGCATGCGGGCCACAACGCCGTGCGGCCGGGATTCATTCTGGCGTCGGTGCCGGACTCACTCTGACCGCGCCGCTTGCAAGTCGGTATGGTCCGACTGACCGGCGTCGAAGCCCTCCTCGGGGAGCAGTGCCGCGGTGCGGCGCGCCGTCTGGTACGCCCACCGGCCGCTGACGAGCAAACCGAGCCCGAGGATCGCGACACCGCAGCCAGTCATGATCCACCAGCCGACGTGGCTCGCCGCGGCAAAGTCCTGGCGGAACGGCCCGTGCAGCGCCGACACGGTCACCGAGCCGATGACGGCCACGCCCAGCGATGATCCAATCTGCCTGCTGGTCGACGCCACGCCGGCGGCCACTCCCGCCTGGGACCGCGGCATGCCCGACACCGTGCTGTTGGTGATCGGCGCGTTGACCATGCCGAAGCCGATGCCGAAGATCAGATACGTCAGCACGAGCTGGAGCGTGGAGGTGCCGTTCTCCAGGTGGGTCAGCAGCAACCCGGCCGCCGTGATGAACACGCCAGCGACGATCAGCGGCGGCCTGGTCCCGCGCGACCCCACGATCCGGCCCGCGATCGGCGCGCCGATGGCGGTCATCGCCGCCATCGGCAGCACGTAGAGCCCCGCCATGAGCGGCGTGTACCCGCGGACGTTCTGCAGGTAGAGCGTGTTGACGAGCAAGAAGCCGCCCAGCGTCGCGAACGCGCAGATCGCGATGGCGACCGCACCCGAGAACGGCGCGCTGCGGAAGAACCGCAGGTCGATGAGCGGCTCGGCGCGTCGCGGCTCGTACAAGATCAGCGCGCAGAGCGCAGCCGCGGCGGCCGCGAAGCAGCCGATGATCTCGCCCGAGGTCCAGCCAGCACCCGGCCCCTCGATGAGTCCGTAGACGAGCCCGGCTAGCAGCACGATCACGAGCAGCTGCCCAACCGGATCCGGCCGCCTGGCCCGCGGCGCCCTGGACTCCGGCACGTACATCGCGGTGAGCACTATCCCGGCGACACCGACCGGAACGTTCACCCAGAAGATGCCGGGCCAGCCGACCGCCTGCACGAGCAGGCCACCCACAATGGGCCCGAGCGCCATGCTCAGTCCGAAGACGCCCCCCCAGACACCGATCGCCCGCGCGCGCTCCCGTGGCTCGATGAAGACGTTCGTGATGATCGACATCGCCACCGGGTTCAGCATCGACCCGCCGACGGCCTGCAGCATCCGGAACGCCACGAGCCAACCGAGGCTCGGCGCGAGGCTGCACAGCAGCGAGCCGAGCGAAAAGAGGGCGAGGCCCGTCTGGAAGGTCCGGCGACGGCCGACCCGGTCCGCGGTCGAGCCGGACAGCATGAGCAAGCTCGCCAGCACGAGGATGTAGGCGTCGACGACCCACTGCAGCCCGGAGACGCCCGCGTGCAGGTCGCGCCCGATGGACGGCAGCGCGACGTTCACGATCGTCGTGTCCAGACCAACTATGAACAGGCTCGTGCAGCAGATCGCCAGGATCAGCATGCGGCGCGAGTAACTCAGTTCGTGTGGGCCCACTGCATCAAGTATGCCTGGTCTAAAGTTGGTCAACCAAAAGTTGACTTCGCGTGGCCCGGCCCGTCAACTAAGGGTTGACGAGGCTCACCAGTCAACCTAGGGTTGACGCATGACGCCACCACCCACGCTCCAAGAGCTCATTGACACCGTCCGGCAGGATGCCGGCACGGAAGACCCGATTGGCCAGCTCGAGGTCGCAGCCGCCACGGCCTCGGACCTCGAGCAGACCACCGACGCGCTGCTCGGGCACTTCGTCGACCGCTGCCGCCGAGCGGGCCGGTCGTGGTCGGAGATCAGCGCCGCACTCGGAGTGACCAAGCAGGCAGTGCACAAGCGGTTCGCCGGCCCGCTGGCCGAGCGGGTGGCAGCAACCACCGGCCGACCCACTTTCGAGCCCTTCACCATGCGCGCCACTTTCGAGCGCTTCACCATGCGCGCGCGCAACGTACTGGTGGCCGCCAACGGGGCAGCTGAGGACAGCGGTCACCGGATGATCGGCACCGGGCACCTCCTGCTCGCCCTGTACAGCGAGCCGGAGGGCATCGCGGCCAAGGTGCTCCTCGCCATGGAGGTCAGCCGCGAACAGGTGGCGGTGGCGCTGCAGACCGCGTGGGCACGTGCGGCCGCGGCGGACGAGCTGGTGGGCAGGGTCGACGGATCCGACGCGGAGGCGGACGCGAGTCACGACCAGCAGGACGCGTCGGCACCACCGGCGCAGCCGGATGATCCCGCCGGCCGACGGCCGATGTCGCCCAGGGCCCGCGCGGCACTGGTGAACGCGCTGGCGGTCGCGCTCGAGTTCGGTCACAACTACATCGGCACCGAGCACATCCTGCTCGGCCTGTACCGCGAACCTGAGAGCCTCGCGGCCCGCGTCCTGAACGAGATCGGGCCAGAGCCAGCCGAGGCGCAAACTCGCGTCGCAGAGCTGCTCCGGGGCTACCCCAAGCCCTAACACCTCCGGCCTGGGTCGGGCCGCCCCAAGCCCTAACACCTCCGGCCTAGGTCGGGCCGCCCCAAGCCCTAACACCTGAGGCCTAGGTCGGGCCGCCCCAAGCCCTAACATCTGGGCCTAGATCGGGCGGCTGATTAGTTGACCATCCGGCCCGGAGCAGCCGCACTTGTGGGGTTTGCGACCCTCCTTGTGGACATTGCGACCACAATCGTGCCCGATTTGGGATCCTTTGCTCCTGCCAAACCTTCACAACGTCCAGGCCGCGCCCAACG
>JASHOE010000218.1 GCA_030041275.1 Streptosporangiaceae bacterium | reverse complement strand
GGCAGGTTGCCGGCGGTGAGACCGGTCGCGCGCGAGCATGGTGATCGCCCACACCCAGCCCACGACAGTCCAGCCGAGCAACGCATTAGCAACAACGATGGGCACGAGGTCGGGATGCCGCCGCGCCCACGCAAGAATGCTGGGCAGCCAGTAAACCCCGAGGACGAGCAGGATTAGGCCCAGCATGGCCAGCGCCGGCATCGCGCTCATGTCAGTCGTGTCCAATCTTGTCGGCACAAATACTTAAGCATGGAACTGTAACGCCCTAACGGTTGCAAGGTACGACTCGCCGTCATTTCCCCGCCACGCACTGGGACAGAATTCTGGCAAGCCCGCACAAACCAACCGGTCGGTCGCTACGAACTGACCGGAGTTACCAGCGCAAGACCGGCAGGCTCCGGTTCCAGACAAGCTCGTGCGGCCGGACGTCACGGCACGCCATCCGGCCGCACGAACCCCGGGGAAGGGGCGAAGCGCTCAGATCAAAGCACGTCCGCGACGGGCTCTGTCGGTCTGCCCTCGTCGTCTTCGTCATCTGCGCTCGACGGAAACAGCATGCCACAAATAAGCACGTAAAGATCCTCTGGATAAGGAATAAATCGCACGTGTCGCAGCGCCTGATCCGGGCCTGCCGACTCGACGACGAACTCGCCATAACCCAGCAGCCGCCCGGGCAGCGTGCGCTGGAACCTCATCTCGGTGACCTTGCCGAGCGGCAGCATGCTGACCTGCCTGGTCAGGAATCCCGTAGTCAGGAGCAGGCGCTCGCTCGTCACGACGAAGTAGTCGACCGCCCAGTTGGCGACCTTCCACGCGAGCCGGAGGAACAGCAGTCCCCAGGCGATCCACATGATGTCGTTGAGCAGGCCGTGCACGTAGGTGGCACTGAGAACGAGCGCGATCAGCAGGCCGGCCAGCGTTAGTGCGCTCGGCGCGATCAGCACGGCGCGGTGCTGATGCACCCATGCGACCTCGACCTCGCGTGGGAGGAGGTACTTGCTGATGATGACTGGCGAGCGCTTGTCGCGGGGGGACTGACGCATGACTAGAGCTGGTTCACGAAACGAGCCATCGAGTTGCCCGCAGACCGCAGGCCGCTAAAGGCACTCTGGAGGGCATGCGCGGCGCCGGTCGGGTCAGTCGCCAGGTAGTAAATGATGAAGATAACGATTGCCCATGTGATGACCTTCCGCAACATGTGATCACCTCCTCCGATCGGGCCGCGGCGGGCCGCTACCGCGAGTGAGCAATTCATGCCTCTGAGCCAGTGCTCCTCAGCATAACGCAGCGCATTTTCTCGACCAATGAACGGTAACTCATAGCAACCATACGTGATCGGCGCGGCACCGACGGGCCGGCACGCGGCGCCATGACCCGGGCCGTCTGGTTCCTCGGCGCAGTCGGCAGACTAGCCCGGCCGCGTGCGCTGCAGGCCGACCTGCCGCCCGTTCCGCCCCCGCGAAGCCGCAGATTCTGACACCATTTCTCTTCTAGATGCCAGTTAGCGGGGTAACGATGCCCGATGTGAGCACGAGCGACTTCGCCGTCGTTGTCTACCGAGAAGACGACGTGTGGGAAGCAGAGGTGCTGCCAACGGCTCTGACCGAGAACCTGGATGGGCTTATCCAGGCATTGCGCCAGCAGCCGGGCATCGGCGGTGCAATTGGCCTGGCCGCTGTCGGCGACGACTTTTTCGTCGCGTTGCGAGTCCTTGGTAATCATGTATCCGTTTTTCTGTCCGACGTCACCGCTTCGGTGGATTGGCCGCTGGCTCGGCAGGTTCTCGACTATCTGGACATTCCCGTTCCTGAGGACGAGGACCTTGACCAAGTTCTCCCCGTCGGGGACATGTCGATCTTCGACGACCTCGGCGTCGACGAGATGGAACTGGGCGCCCTCTCCGGCGACCTTGACCTGTTCCCGGACGAGGTACTAGCCAGCCTGGCGAGGCGAATAGGGTTCGGCCACGCCCTGGAGCGCGCCCTGGCGACCGTTATCGGGGCCTCGTAGGCTCCATCAGGTGACCGGGTACCTGGCCAGCTTCGAGCCGGCCATGCGGCTGGCGCTCGCGGAGGCGCGGGCCGCAAGCCAGGCTGTCGCGGGTGCGGACGCGGACGTCCCGGTCGGAGCGGTGGTGCTAGACGAGGCCGGCACGGTCATCGGGCAGGGCGGGAACCGGCGTGAGGCAACATCAGACCCGAGCGCGCACGCTGAGGTCGTCGCGCTGCGAGCCGCTGGCAGGTCTCGTGGCGGCTGGCGGCTGCCGGACTGCACCCTCGTGGTCACCATGGAGCCGTGCACGATGTGCGCGGGCGCGCTGCTCGCAGCCAGGGTTCCCAGGCTCGTCTATGGAGCGGCCGACCCGCGAGCCGGAGCGGCCGGCTCGGTCTGGGACCTGTTGCACGACCCGCGGCTTGGCCCGCAGGTCGAGGTCCGCGGTGGTGTCCTCGCGTCCGAGTGCGCGGCGGTGCTGCAGGCTTTCTTCGAGCAGCACCGCTAGGCGGCTCGCGGCGCTGGGCCAGGCCCCGCTCAGGTAGGCTCTGCTGCGGTGGAGTCGCCTAGTGGCCGAGGGCGCACGCCTCGAAAGCGTGTGATGGGGCAACTCATCCGTGGGTTCAAATCCCACCTCCACCGCCACCGCGCACCGGACGCCTAGAGCAACGATCCGATGTGCTTCCGGTCAGTCAAGCTCCAGCACGCGGACGTGGATCACTGACCGCTGTTGCAGCGCCGCGCGCAGCGCGCGATGCAACCCGTCCTCGAGATACAGCTCACCGCGCCAGCTGATCACATGCGGAAACAGGTCACCGTAGAAGGTCGAGTCGGAGGCCAGCACGGTGCGCAAATCCAGCACGTTCTTGGTGGTGATTAGCTGGTCCAACCGGACCGGCCGCGGCGGGATCTCGGCCCACTCACGTCCGGTCCTGAGGTGTTCAGGGTAGGGTCGCCCGTCCCCAACCTGCTTGAAGACCACGCCCCGAGTTTAAGGGAGCCCGGTGCGCACTCGCGGCTTCGGCGAATCGTAACCATAGGGGAACGAGCTCGCCCGGCGCCGGTGCCGTACGGCGGGCCGCGGCACACAGCTGCTCACCAAGCCCGCCGCTTCGCCCGCCCCGCCGAGTCGGCCAGCGGGCCTGGATCGGCTGAGGAGCCCGCCCCGGGTGCGGCCGCACGCAGATAAGCTGTCCGGCGGAGGATTCGCCTAGTGGCCTAGGGCGCACGCTTGGAAAGCGTGTTGGGGGCAACCCCTCGCGAGTTCGAATCTCGCATCCTCCGCCAGGCGGTTCACGCTAGCGCGCTGACGGGCGCGCCATGGTTGCAGCGCGGTCACACACCCCTCCACTTTCAACCTATAGCGGACCCCGGGGCTTGCGGCAAGCCCCGGGTAACGCCGCATAATCGCTGGCCGGGGCCGGAAGCTACGGGAAAAGGGGGACGCCACGTGCGTCTGTTGTCGTCGCCATGCGGGTCGCAGGGGATAGCACACCCGGTTGTGGGTCTCGCGGGGTTGACGCCGTGAGACGGGAGATCACCAGCGCGTTCGACTTGCCTGTCCGGCTTGCCGCTAAGGCCGACCCAGGGCTCATCGCCGTCGACGAACAGCACTTCAGGGCTATCGCGCAGAGTCTGAAGCAGTCGATCGCGGACCTGAGCGATCGCCTCGACGCGGAACGGCAAGCGCCGGGCGGCATAGGCCAGAAGGCGCTCGAGCGTGACCTCGAGATCCACCGGCTGACCGCTCGCCTTCGCGCCCTGCGGCGCTTTGGCCTGGACCTGTGCCTCGGGCGCATCGTCGGGGCAGCCGATCCCGAGCCCGTGTACGTCGGAAGGCTCGGCCTTCGGGACAGCGCGGGACGTCAACTGCTGATCGACTGGCGCTCCCCTGTGGCCGAGCCGTTCTTCGGAGCGACCCACGCCAACCCGATGGGTCTGGCAAGTCGCCGCAGGTATCGCTGGACCCAGGGCCGGATCAGTGACTACTGGGACGAGGTGTTCACCGCCGACGGGCTGGAAGGGCATGCCGCGCTCGACGATCAATCGGCCTTCATCGCCAGCCTGGGCAGCAGCCGGTCGGACCGGATGCGAGACGTGCTCGGCACCATTCAGGCCGACCAGGACGCCATCATCCGCGCGGGATCCCGCGGCGCTCTGGTAGTGGACGGCGGCCCCGGAACCGGGAAGACGGTCGTCGCGCTGCACCGCTCCGCCTACCTGCTGTACTCCGACCCTCGCCTCGCCCACCGCCGCGGCGGCGTGCTTTTTGTCGGTCCGCACCAGCCCTACCTGGCCTACGTGTCCGACGTTCTGCCTAGCTTGGGCGAGGACGGCGTGCAGATCTGCACGCTGGCGGACCTCGTCCCCGAGGGAGCTACCGCAGGAAGAGAGACCGACCCGGACGTCGCCCGCCTGAAGTCATCCGCCCAGCTGGTGAACGCGATCGAGCCAGCCGTCAGGTTCTACGAGAACCCGCCCACCGAGGGGATGACGGTCGAGACCCCTTGGTCAGACATCTGGCTAAGCCCCGACGACTGGGCAGCGGCCTTCGAGTCCCCAGATCCGGGTACGCCGCACAACGAGGCGCGCGATCAGATCCTGACGGAGCTGGCGACGATCCTGCTGGACAAGCACGACGGCGACGCTCCGGCTGACCTGTTCCGCAAGTCGCTGCTGCAGAACCGGGAACTGATCACGACCGTCTACCGGGCGTGGCCGCTCCTCGACCCGGCTGACCTCGTCGGAGACCTGTGGTCCGTGCCGGCCTACCTGCGGATGTGCGCTCCCTGGCTCAGCCCCGACGAGGTGAGGCAACTGCAGCGCCAGGACCCGCAGGCGTGGACGCTGTCCGACCTGCCGCTGCTGGACGCAGCCCGGCAGCGGCTTGGTGATCCGGATGCGTCCAGGCGCAAGCGTCGGCAGGACGTCGCTGTGGCCGCCGAACGGGAGCAGATGGCCCGAGTTCTTGACGATCTCATCGAGGCCGCTGACGACGAGTACGGGACCGGGCTGGTGACGATGCTCAGGGGCGAGGACTTCCACGACGCCCTGGTCGACCACGCTGCGATACCCCGCGCCGATCCGGATCTACTCGCGGGCCCGTTCGCGCACGTCGTCGTGGACGAGGCCCAGGAGCTTACCGACGCCGAGTGGCAGATGCTGCTGTGCCGCTGCCCGTCTCGCAGTATGACCATCGTGGGGGATCGCGCCCAGGCCAGGCACGGGTTCTCCGAGTCATGGCAGGAACGGCTCAAGCGGATCGGCCTCGATCAGATCAGCCTGGCGTCGCTGAGCATCAATTACCGGACACCGGAGGAGGTCATGGCGGAGGCCGAGCCGGTAATCCGGGCCGTGCTTCCGGACGCCAACGTACCGACCTCCATCCGGCGCAGCGGGCTGCCGGTCGTACACGGGTCGGATTCCGACCGGGGCGCGATCCTGGCAGCCTGGCTCGCCGCGCACGCCGAAGGGACTGCTTGCGTCATAGGCGTTCGCACGGCCACGGTGCCGTCTCGCGTCTTGTCGCTCACCCCAGAGCTATCGAAGGGACTGGAGTTCGACCTGGTTGTCCTCGTCGACCCGGCGGAATTCGGCCGCGGCATCGAGGGGGCAGTCGACCGGTACGTCGCGATGACCCGAGCGACGCTGCAACTTGTCATCCTCACGAGTCCCTGACCCAGCGCGCCGCCGTGCGGATACGGCACAGCCGGCCATGCCGGGGCAGCATGACGGAGCAGCCGGTAGTCTCCATCGACGTGACTACCCCGCGACACCGCGCCGACGTGTTCCTGGAGGCTGACTCCGACCCGCGCGAGGGCGGGCCGCGTCTCGGCGACGAGCGCACGACGCTGACCGAGTTCCTGCGCTGCCAGCGGCTGACGCTGCAGCTGAAGTGTGACGGCCTGGACGCCGGCCAGCTGGCCCGCCGGGCGGTTGAGCCTTCGACCATGTCGCTGCTCGGCTTGGTCAGGCACATGGCCGAGGTCGAACGCCGCTGGTTCCGGTATAGGTTCGCTCGGCTCGACGTGCCGCGCCGCTACCAGACCGAAGCCGATCCCGACGGTGACTTCAACGGTGCGGTGGCCGATCCGGCCGTCGTGGCGGAGGCGTGGGCGGCGTGGCAAGACGAAGTCGCTTTCGCCGAGCAGTTCACGGCAGACCACGACCTCGATTTCGAGGGTCTCGCCGCCCCCGGCGAGCCGATCTCGCTTCGCGAGCTGCTCGTTCACATGGTCGAAGAGTACGCGCGCCACAACGGGCACGCTGACTTGCTCCGCGAGCGCATCGACGGGCGCGTGGGCCAGTAGCACGGCATCGTTGCCGCGGCCGTCCCGGCGCGGAGGTTACGAGGCGTGCCTGAGCGTGACCCCGATATCGGGCTTGATGAGGGAAGCCACGTAACGCGGCCAGACCATAGGCCCGTGACAACGGAAGCGGACAACCTGCCCGTCACCCGCCTCGAAGGACAGAGTCCGGCTCGAGTACCGTCCGACCCGGACGCGCAGCGCGTGCCGTCCGGGTTCCAGCGGCTTCTCGAGGGTCTCGCCGTAATTAAGCGTGCCGACATGCTCGTCATCGACGGAGACCTGAAACGAGCCGCGTCTCAGCTCGATGCCGAAACCCTCCCGGGTCACCGTGAGCGTTGCTGACATCGCGGTGCTCCTTCCAGCAAGCGTCCGGTACTCGGTGGATTAGTACCGAATAGTGCCACGGATACCGCCGCCGCAGCCAATGGCCTCACCGGTTACCGCGGCGCTCCTGGGTGAGCAGAGGAACGCGACGAGCCACGCGATCTCCTCGGCGTCGACGACCCGCCCGATGACGTTTCCGGCCGCCTGTGCAGCCCGCTCGTCGGAGATGCTCTCGGTGCGTGTTGTGCCCGGATGCACGAGGTTCACCGTGATTCCTGCCGGGCCGAGCTGGTCGGCGAGGTTCTTGGTCAGCGAAGAGACGGCGATGACACGCATCGAGGACAGCATGTTGGCCGTGGTGTACGCGGTCAGCCCGCCGATATTGACGATCCGGCCCCAGCCGTTTGCAGCCATGAGCGGGGCGACGTGCTGCGCACACCGCAGGTAACCCATAGCTTTCACGTTCATGTCGGTCGCGAAATCGGCGGTGGTGACGGCGGCGAGGTTCGGCGGGGCGGTTCCGCCTGGCTGGGCCGCGTTGTTCACCAGGATGTCGATACCACCGAGCGCCGCGGCGACCGCCGCGACCATCTCGCGCACCGATTCGTCGTCCCCGGCCTCGAACTGCACCGTCGCGACCCTGGCGCCGCTGCCCGCCTGAAGGTCCGCTGCCGCGGCTGCCAGCCGGGCGGCGTCCCGAGCCGCGATGGCGACCTGGGCGCCTTCGGCCGCGAGGACCCGCGCGATTGCCTTGCCGATCCCGCGACTACCACCCGTGACCAGCGCTCGTTTGCCAGCAAGTCCTAGATCCACCATCGGCCTCCCGTGGCTGTGCTCACTTCCGTCGCAGTCACGGGACGACGCTAGACCGGGAACGACGCGCGCACCACTGTCGGCTGACTATTCAGGCGTCCCGGAACCGAACCGCGAGGCCGCCTGCTAGCAGCGCGGCGAGGGCCCACACGGCCAGCACACCAAGGCCGCACCACGGGCCGATCGCCAGCGAACGCAGGCCCGTGGTGGCCTGAATGTTGAGCCCGGCCATCGGCGTGTACCGCTCGACTCGGTTGTGCCACGTCTGGTTGCCGATGAACGACGTGAGGACCGGAAAGACGTACAGCACACCAAGAGCGACACCGATCGAGACGGCGGAGTCCCTGACCATGGCCGCGATGCCCATGGCCAGCGCCGCAATCAGCAGGAAGTACAGCACCGAGCCGACCGCGGCCCGGAGTGTCGGACCGTGCGTCAGCGATAGCTCGGTAAAACCGCGGCCAGTCGTGAACCCGTGGCGGGGCAGGATAATCAGCCCGGCCACGAGCGAGCCCAGCACCGCAAAGACGCCCGCGACGAGGACGAGGCCAGCGAGGGTGCTGAACTTTGCTGCCAGCACCGTCGGCCGACGCGGGATTGCCGCCAGCGTGACGCGGATCATCCCGGTGCTGTACTCGTTACAGAAGGGCAGCACGGCCAGGATCGCGACCACCGCCTGGCCGACTTGGATGCCGGTGAGGCTGAGCTTGACCGTGTCGACCGAGCAGGCCATGCCCGCTGGACACCGGCTCGCCGCGTCGACGGCCGCGCCGACCGCGACCGTGAGCCCGACAGCGGCCGCGATCAACCAGGCAGGTCCCGACACCGTGACCAGCTTCGTCCACTCGGCGCGCAGCGCGTCTCGGCTGCCCGCCCAGTTCGGATACCGCACCGCAACGGCATGGTTCACGCGTCCCTCCTCCTGATCAGCACGTACGCAGCGGCGAGCGCCACGACGACCCATGCGCACAGCACCGCGAAGCCAGCCCACGGTGACAGGGGGTAGTTGCCCTGGGCGGGCGAGAAGACGGCAGTCACCTGGGGATAGTTGGGGATGCTCTGCTCGATGGCGAACCCCGCGGCCGGGGTGAGCCGCAGCAGCCAGGCGCCGGCGCTAGCGGGCAGCACGGTCACCGCGAGCAGGAACGGCAGCACGACGACAACGATCGCGGCAGCGACGGCGGCGGCGCTGCGACGCAGGGTCGCGCCGATCGCCACGGCAAGCACCGCCATGAGCGCAACCATCAGCGCAGTGCCGACGATGACCCGCACCTCGGTGGGCGTCGGGACAGGCAGCACGTAGCTGCCCTGATTCTCCTGCCTCGGCAGTCCGAGTGAGATGGCCAGAACCGCTGCCACGATCGCAGCGGCGAAGGCAACGCCGCCCGCGACGACGGCCTTTGCCGCGAGTACGCGGCCGCGTCGCGGATCGGCGGCCAGCGTCGTTCGGATCAGCCCGCGACGGTACTCGACTGTAAAGAACATCGCCCCGACGACCACGACCGCGATCAGGCCAGCGAATAGGCCCGCGAGCGGCTGCTCGAAGCTGGACGTCGGCCCCGCGGAGCCGGGTCCCGCTACCAGCGGAGCGATGTCCCCTGACCCGCTGATGGTGAACGCCGAGCCGGACTTCCGGTAGTAGCCAACACCGGTACCGGGCGCCGCCGGGCCCTGGCCGACGTTGTCGCCTGTCCACGTGCTGGCCGGCCACGAACCACGCACGCTGACACTGTCAAAGGCGGCGGTGGCCTGGCTGGGGCCGCTCTGATTGTTCGAGCCGATCGCACCCGGTGTGCTCACCGTGTAGACGGGCGACGTGGCGAACATCCCGGCCTGAACGGTGGCTGGCAGCCCGGTGAGCTGCGTGATCCCGACCAGACTCCAGTGCCGCCCATCGGTCGAGTCGTAGCCGGCGATGGTGTCCCCGGAGCGGCTCAGCCGCAGCCAGCGCGGCGAGGCCGACGTGACCGAGCCAGCCAGACCGGCGGTGTCGTGAATGTAGTTGTACTCCATCCGGACGCCGTGACGTCCAGTGACCATCACCGCGGCGTAGGCGGAGCCCGGCTTGGTGCTGCTCGTAACGATGAGCCCGGCCTTCGCCCAGGGCACGACGCCCTTGCTCATCCCGGCCAGGGGATTCTGACCGGCCTCCTGTGGTCCACTGCCCCCGTGCAGCCCGGTCAGCGACGCGACCCGGACGGTAATGCTGCCGTCCCCGGCCAGCGGCTGGCGGACGAAATAGTAGCTGTCGGTCACGGCTTCGCCGTCTGGTCCGATCGGGTACTTCGGGGTGCAGGCCTTGCCGGTCAGCAGCGGTCCGTTCGGGCCGTTCTGGCATCCGATGTTGACGTTACCGGCCGCGAAAATACCAAGCAGGACCGTGATCAGCACGGCGACGACCATCGCGATCACCCAGCCGCGCACCGTCCGGAACTTGACCCACTCGGCGCGCAGTGACTGCGCGAAGCCGACCCGGCCGAGTCGTGCGCCCGGCCTGCGCGGTGCAGTCACTGCGGTACTCATGGCGCCACCTCCGCGGTCGGCTCGGCGCGGAACTCGACCGCGTCCCTCGTGAGGTCTAGATAGGCCTGCTCGAGCGTGACCCGGTGCCCGGTCACCTCGGAAAAGGGAACCCCGCTCTGGCTGAGCACCCCGACCACCCGCTCGGCGGGCAGCCCGGAAATGGTCAGCGTTCCGTTACCGTTCGCGGCCACGCTGGCCCCGGCGCGATCCAGCACCATCACCGCGTCCGGAACCGCGGCCGTCCGCAGCATTACCCGGCCGCCCGCGGCAGCCGCCAGCAGAGCAGTCACGCCGGTATCCGCGAGGACCTTGCCACGACCCACCACGATCAGGTGATCGGCGGTGTCCTCAAGCTCGCTCATCAGATGGCTCGAGACAAGCACCGCCCGGCCTTGCCGAGCCAGCGATCGCAGGAAGCCGCGCATCCACACGATGCCCTCCGGATCGAGCCCGTTGAACGGCTCGTCCAGCATCAGGATCAGCGGATCACCGAGCATCGCGGCGGCGACGCCGAGGCGCTGCCGCATGCCGAGGGAGAACCCACCAGCCCGGCGCCGGGCAACGTCAGCCAGGCCGGCCTGCTCGAGCACTTCATCGACCCGCCGCGCGGTGAGCCCCTGAGAATAGGCCAGCCACAGCAGGTGACCGCGTGCCGACCGGCTGGGCTGCAGAGCGCCGGCGTCGAGCAACGAGCCGAGATAGCGCATGGGATGCGGCAGGCTCGCGTACGGGCTGCCGCTGACCAGCGCGTGTCCTGCATCGGGTGCGTCCAGACCCAGGACCACCCGCATCGTCGTGGACTTGCCGGCCCCGTTGGGCCCGACAAACCCGGTGACCTGGCCGGGTTGGACGGTGAACGACATGCCGTCCAGTGCCAGGGCCGATCCGAACCGCTTGCGCAGCCCGCTCACCTCGATTGTCGCTTCCACGTCCGTGACCTTCCGTGTCTTGCGTGGCCGGAGAAGTTCCGCTGGCCTGGTTGTATGGCTTCGGCCGTAACACTGGCCGAAGCGAGGCTGTTATCCCGTCGTTAGGTCGGACCGGTCATTCTGGAGCCCGGTGGCCGGCGAGAGGACTGGTGTGCATGCGGATGGCCGGCTGGGTCCTGCGGCCGTTCGGCCCGCGCCGCACCGTGCGGCTCCGGATGACGCTGCTGTTCGGCGGCCTGTTCCTGCTGTCCGGCGCCGCTCTGCTGGCCATCGCGAGCGGAGTGGCAGTAGGGCGATCGAGTACAGAGGCCGCGCGTCAGGCAGTCCCTGGCCCGGCTAACACGCAGACGGCCCTGGCACAGGCGCAGCAGCAGATCCGCGAGTTGCAGTCGCAGCTCGCCAACGAGTCGCAGAACAAGTCGAACCTCTCGCACGATCTGCTGATCGCCTCGCTGATCGCACTCGGCATCATGGTCGTCATCGCCGTATTGCTCGGCTGGATCTTCGCGGGCCGGTCGCTCCGGCCGCTCCGGCTGATCACGGCCACCGCGCGCCGGATCTCCGAAGACAACCTGCACGAGCGCCTCGGGTTCGACGGACCGGCGGACGAGCTGAAAGACCTTGCCGACACCTTCGACGGACTGCTGGAACGGCTGGAAGCAGCGTTTACCGCCCAGCGCCGCTTCGTGGCCAATGCATCGCACGAGCTGCGTACGCCGCTCGCTACCATGCGCGCCGCGCTGGACGTCGCGATGGCCAAGCCCGGTCCGATGCCTGCCCAGACGCTGGTGCTCGCAGACAGGCTCCGCACAGAACTCGACCGCGTCGACGAGTTGCTGGAAGGACTGCTGATACTCGCCCGTGCTCAGCACGGTGCGCTGCCAAGTCGCGATGTGGTCTCGCTCAACGACGTGGTCTCCGAGGCGGTACGGGCAAGGTCTGCGACGATCGACGCCGCAGGACTTCGCATTCAGGTCGCGGGCGACGTCTCGCTACCGGTCGTGGGCAGCGACGTCATGCTCCGCCGAATGGTGGACAACGTGGTCGAGAACGCCATCGTGCACAACGAGCCGGATGGCTGGATCGCGGTGGCAACCCGGGCAGGCCGGCATACGTGCCGCGTCGTCGTCGAGAACGGCGGGCGGGTGCTCGATCAGGCCGAGGTATCCCAGCTGGCGCAGCCGTTCCGGCGGTTGGGCGCTGACCGGATCAGCTCCGACCGCGGATCTGGCCTCGGCCTGTCCATCGTCACGGCGATCGCCGCTGCCCATGGCGGGTCGCTGGACCTGCTGGCGAGGCCAGAGGGCGGCCTGCAAGTCGTCATCTCGCTCCCGCTTGCAGTCGGCCAGGTACTTGAACCGGTGCCGTCATGAGGGTGCTCGTGGTGGAGGACTCGCGTTCGCTGGCTGAGGTGCTGGTCGAGGGCCTGCGCGACCAGGGAATGGCGGTGGACGCGGCTCACGACGGGCTTGAGGCAGCGGCGAAGCTGGACCTCAATTCCTACGACGTCGTAGTCCTCGATCGTGACCTGCCGGGGATCCACGGCGACGTCCTCTGCCAGATGCTCACTGACCCCGAAGGGGGGTCGGCGGGCGCGGCCCGCGCTGGAACCGCAGGCCGGACCATGGTGCTGATGCTGACGGCCGCGGATACTGTCGGCGATCGGGTGGCCGGGCTCGGACTCGGCGCGGATGACTATCTGACCAAGCCCTTTCACTTCCCCGAGCTTGTGCTCCGCGTCCGCGCCCTGGCCCGGCGACAGCCAGCGGCCCAGGGCCGGCTGCTTCGCGCCGCCGGGGTTGAGCTTGACCAGGTACGGCGTACCGTCACCAGGGACGGGCGGCACCTCGACCTCTCGGTGAAGGAGTTCGGCGTCCTGGAGGCGCTGTTGCGGGCGAGTCCGGCCTATCTCAGCGCCGAGGATCTGCTGGAGCAGGTCTGGGACGAACACGCGGACCCGTTCACCAACGCGGTGGCGGTGACGATGGGACGCCTGCGGCGCAAGCTGGGTGACCCGTCCGTGATTTCGACGACGCCAGGGGTGGGCTACCGCATCGCAGCCAGCGGCGGCGAGCCACCGTAACGGGCGTTCCGGTGCATATCCACCCATGGTCGGTAGGCGGACCGCCGTCGGTCTGCTCAGGTGCGGGCCGCGGCTAGACTGGCGCCCAGACCCCTCGCACGGCGCTCATCCTGCTAACTCCCCCAGGGCCGGAAGGCAGCAAGGGTACGCGGGCTCTGTCGGGTGTGCGGGGGGTCCTTTACTTTCCTGGCAGACTGGGACCATGGCAGGCGACCCCCCAAGCCCAGGCCCTTCCGCCGCACCCCTGGCCCTGTACCGCAGGTACCGGCCGGGCAGCTTTGCCGAGGTCAAAGGCCAGGACCACGTCACCGAACCGCTGCGCCAGGCGCTGCGCAGCGGCCG
Source organism: Streptosporangiaceae bacterium (assembly GCA_030041275.1). GTDB lineage: Bacteria > Actinomycetota > Actinomycetes > Streptosporangiales > Streptosporangiaceae > JAJYUU01. The sequence goes on along the minus strand of JASHOE010000218.1, from coordinate 15,067 downwards.
GGTGCACCATGCCTATCTGTTCAGCGGGCCGCGCGGCTGCGGCAAGACCTCCAGCGCCCGGATCCTCGCCCGCTCACTTAACTGCGAGCTCGGCCCGACCCCCGATCCGTGCGGGAAGTGCGCGTCCTGCATCGCGCTGGCGCCCGCCGGGCCGGGCAGCATCGACGTGATCGAGATCGACGCTGCCTCGCATGGCGGCGTGGACGACGCAAGAGACCTGCGTGAGCGGGCGTTCTATGCGCCGGTGTCGGGGCGGTACAAGATCTACATCATCGACGAGGCCCATATGGTCACCCGCGAGGGCTTCAACGCCCTGCTCAAGCTCGTCGAGGAACCGCCCCCGCACCTGAAGTTCGTGTTCGCCACGACCGAGCCGGAAAAAGTGATCCCAACCATCAGGTCGCGCACCCACCACTATCCGTTCCGGCTGGTGCCGCCCGCGATCCTGCGCGAGCACCTCGAGCAGATTCTGGCGAGCGAGCGGGTGTCTTACGAGCCCGCCGTGCTCCCGGTGGTGATCCGGGCAGGTGCCGGGTCGGTCAGGGATGCCCTGTCGGTGCTCGACCAGCTCATAGCCGGGTCGGATGAGTCCGGACTGCGCTACGACCGGGCTATCGCGCTGCTCGGCTACACCGATGACCGGCTGCTTGACGAGGTCATCGAGGCCTTCGCCGCCAACGACGGCGCGGCCGTGTTTCGCGCCATCGACCACGTGGTCGAGGCCGGCCACGATCCGCGGCGGTTCGCCGCGGATCTGCTCGACCGCCTTCGTGACCTGATTGTGCTGTCGGCTGTCCCGGACGCCGCGGCTACCGGGCTGATCGACGCGCCGCCCGACCGGGTCGAGCCGATGGCCAAGCAGGCCAGTTCGGTCGGGCGGGCTGGTCTGACCCGCGCAGCCGAGATCATCAGTGCTGGCCTGGTAGAGATGCGCGGCGCCACTCAGCCGCGGCTGCTGCTCGAGCTGATGTGCGCGCAAGTCCTGCTGCCGGCCGCCGATGCGGATCCGGCGGCTCTGGCGGACCGGCTAGAGCGCCTGGAGCGCAGGATGGGCGCCGGGAATTCGGCGCCGGCCAGGCCTGCGGTCACTGCGGCGCCGCGTCGGGACGTCGCCGCCGCGCAGCCGGAGCCAGAACCACCGCGGGACACGTCGCAGCAGTTCGACCGGGCGCTCCCCGATCAGCCTCCGCCTCCGGTCCGGCAGGGTCGCGCCGCGCAGGGGGCGCGTGGGGCAGACGAAGGTGCGCGGGGGCCAGGTGCACCGGGGCCAGGTGCGCCGGGGTCGGCTGCGGCAGCTGCCGACACGGCGTCGCTGCGGGCTCGGTGGCCGGACGTGCTGGCCGCCGTCCAGGGTCGCAAGCGGGTCGCCTGGATGCAGTTGAGCAACGCCAGCGTGGCGTCGTTCGACGACGGCGTTCTGACCCTGACCTTCGCCCAGGCCGGAACCGCTAAGGGCTTCCTGACCGGCGGCTCCGACAAGGTCCTCGGTGAGGTTCTCGCCGAGATGTTCGGCGTGACGCCGCGCATCACGACGACGGTGGGGGCCCCCGGCTCCGAGCCCGGCAGTCAGGCGGTGCCACCACGCGAGTCGGGGGACGGCGGCAGCCCGGCCGCGAGGCTGCCGGCCGCCACGAGGGAGGCGGCCGGACACGGCCGCCGGGGCACGGTCCCGACGTCTCCGCCCGAGCCGCCCGAGCCGGACGACCAGCCGGATCCGGACGTGCTCACCGGGTCGGGCCTTGTTGAACGGGAGCTCGGCGGACGGATCATCCACGAGCTGGACGAATCGTAGGCACGGTCCTGGCCAGGTTGTCGCCGCGACGAGCGGGAGACCGTGTCGGCGGGAGGCTGGCACCGGCACGCCCAGCGTGCCCGCTCGGTGCGCAGGCCGTAGGCTCGGGTTGTCCGGCACGGCACGAACCGGGATCAGGGAGGTCGCGTGGAGCCTGAGGGGCAGCTCAACATGCAGCAAATACTCCAAGCGGCCGCGGCGATGCAAAGCCAGCTGATGTCCGCGCAGCAGGAGCTGGCCGACGCCGAGGTTCAGGGGACGGCGGGTGGTGGCCTCGTCACCGTCACCGTTAATGGTCAGGGAGAACTCGTCGACCTGACAATCGCGCCGGCCGCCATTGACTCCGGCGACCCTGAAGAGACCGCACAGACCCTGGCCGACCTGGTCCTGGCCGCCTATAGAGATGCGTGCAACGAGGTGGACGACCTACAGCAGGAGACCATGGCACCGTTCGCGGCTGGCCTCGGTTCGGGTGGGCTGCCTGGTTTGCCTGATCTGGGCAGTCTGTCGGGCCTGACCGGAGACGTCCCTCTTGGCGGCGCCGGTGATGATTCCGGTGAGCGCCGCAGCATCCAGCCTGACCAGGGCGAGCCGCAGGCCGGCCAGCCGGGCGAGGACGGCACGGACCGCGAGAGCTGAGGCAGCCCGGTGTACGAGGGAGTTGTCCAGGATCTGATCGAGGAGCTCGGTCAACTGCCGGGGATCGGTCCGAAAGGCGCGCAGCGCATCGCCTTCTACCTGCTTTCCGCCGATCACGACGCGGTGCGCAGGCTCGCCGCGGTGCTGGTCGAGGTTACCGAGCGGGTCAGATTCTGCCGGGTGTGCTGCAACGTGGCCGAAGATGACGAGTGCCGGATCTGCAAGGACGCCCGCCGCGACCCAGCGGTGATCTGCGTGGTTGAAGAGCCCAAGGATGTCGCTGCGATTGAGAAGATCCGCGAGTTTCGCGGCCGCTACCACGTGCTCGGCGGCGCCATCAGCCCGATCGACGGCGTCGGGCCGGACGACCTGCGGATCAGGGAGCTGATGACCAGGCTCGCGGACGGCACGGTGACCGAGATAATCCTGGCGACCGATCCGAACCTGGAGGGCGAGGCGACCGCGACCTATCTCGCCCGGATGATCAAGCCGATGGGAATCCGGGTCACCAGGCCGGCCAGCGGCTTGCCGGTCGGTGGCGAGCTTGAATACGCCGACGAGATCACGCTTGGCCGCGCGTTCGAGGGACGGAGGCTCCTGGATGTCTGAGTCGCTGGGCGAGCCTGACGAGCCCGCGGGCGCGGCGCTGGCCGAGGCCGCCGAAGAGTGGCGCCCGCTCGCCGACCGGGTGGCTCAGCAAGCCAGGGATTTCCTTGCCGGGCTTGCGGCCGTAGCGCGTGGCGAGACCGCCGAGGAGACGGTGCCACTGCTGCTGCTCGAGACGGCACAGATGATGCTGGCGGGGGCGCAGCTCGGCGCGAGCAAGGATGTCATCCTCCCCGGCAACTGGGAACCGGACGTCGGCGCCGACCCGGATGTAGACCTTGATGTGCTCCGGACCGGGCTAGCTGGCGTGCTCGTCGGCTTCGACGAGTACGCCGAGATCTTCGACCCCTACGGCGATACCCAGGCGACCTCGTTCCGGATCTCTGACGATCTCGCCGCGGTCGCGGCGGACCTGGTTCATGGTCTCAAGCACCACGAGGCCGGCCGGATCGCCGAGGCCCTGTGGTGGTGGCAATACGCCTACGTCAACCACTGGGGGACGCACGGCGGAGCGGCGATGCGGGCTCTGCATTCGATCGTCGCGCACGCCCGGCTGGACGTTGCCGAGGAGCCGGCGGGGCGCTAGCAGGCGGCTTGACCCCGATAGACTCAAAGCTCGGCCAGCCTGCGGCGCAGTGAGCGCGGGTCAGTGCTGGCACTGAGTGAGCCCGGTAGCGGAGGAGCAAGCACAGCCGTGGCCCTAGTGGTGCAGAAGTACGGGGGATCGTCGGTAGCCGACGCGGCCGGCATCAAGCGGGTGGCCCAGCGAATCGTCGCCGCCAGAAAGGCGGGCCACAGCGTGGTCGTCGTGGTCTCGGCGATGGGCGACACCACGGACGAGCTGCGCGACCTGGCGAACCAGGTCAGCCCCGCGCCACCCGGCCGCGAGCTGGACATGCTGCTGACCGCCGGTGAACGGATCTCGATGGCGCTGCTTGCCATGGCAATCGCCAACCTCGGCCTCGAGGGAAGGTCGTTCACCGGCTCGCAGGCGGGCGTCATCACCGACTCGACGCACGGCAAGGCGCGGATCATCGACATCACGCCCGGCCGGATCCAGACCGCGCTCGACGACGGAGCCATCCCGATCGTGGCTGGATTCCAGGGTGTCTCGCAGACCACCAAGGACATCACCACGCTGGGCCGCGGTGCGTCGGATACGACAGCAGTGGCCCTCGCGGCCGCGCTAGGAGCGGACTACTGCGAGATATTCACCGACGTCGACGGCATCTTTACCGCTGACCCCAGGATCGTGCCCAGTGCACAGCGGATACCGCGCATCTCCTACGAAGAGATGCTCGAGATGGCGGCCTGCGGAGCCAAGGTCCTCATGCTGCGGTGCGTCGAGTACGCCAGGCGCTACAAGATTCCGATCCACGTGCGCTCCTCCTTCAGCAACCGGGAGGGCACCTGGGTCACCGACGTGGGGGCGGCGACCGACGACGAGGCGGGGAGGGGCGAGGTAATGGAGCAGGCAATCATCTCTGGCGTGGCGCAAGACCGTGGCGAGGCGAAGATCACGGTCGTCGGCGTGCCCGACAAGGTCGGCCAGGCCGCCCGCATCTTTCGCGCCATCGCCGAGTCTGGCATCAACATTGACATGATTGTGCAGAACATCTCGGCTGCCGCTACCGGCCGGACCGACATCTCGTTCACGCTGCCCAGAGAGGACGGTCACGCCGCGATGAGCAGGCTCCGCCAACTGCAGGACGAGGTGGGGTTCGACTCACTGCTGTACGACGACCGGATCGGCAAAGTGTCGGTTATCGGCGCTGGCATGCGGTCGCATCCCGGTGTCAGCGCTACGTTCTTCGGCGCGCTTGCCGAGGCTGGCGTCAACATTGAGATGATCTCGACCTCGGAGATCCGGATCTCTGTGGTCGTCGATGAGAATGACGTGGAGCAGGCCGTTGCCGCCGCGCATGAGGCGTTCGACCTCGGCGACGGTCGCGAGCACGCTGTCGTGTACGCGGGGACGGGCCGGTGACGGCCGCCGGTGGCGTCACCGGGGCTGTGCCGGACCGCGCGGGCCGACCGGTCCTTGCCATCGTCGGCGCGACCGGCGCGGTGGGCACTGTCATGCGCAGTGTGGTCTCCGAGCGCGCCGACATCTGGGGTGAGATCCGGCTGATCGCCTCGGCCAGGTCGGCTGGCCGCAGGCTCGAGGTGCGCGGCGGCGAAGTCGTCGTCCGGGCGCTCGAGCCCGAAGTATTCGATGGCGTCAACCTCGCCATGTTCGACGTACCGGACGAGGTCTCCAGGCAGTGGGCCCCGGTCGCCGCTGCCCGCGGCGTGGTGGTCATCGACAAGTCGGGCGCGTTCCGGATGGATCCGGAGGTCCCGCTGGTAGTGCCGGAGGTTAATCCGGAGACGGCCAGCAACAGGCCCAAGGGCATCGTGTCCGTGCCCAACTGCACAACGCTGTCGATGATCGTCGCGCTTGCCGCGCTGCACCGCGCGTTCGCGCTCCGCGAGCTGGTCGCCGCGTCCTATCAGGCGGCGTCGGGCGCGGGGCAAGCCGGGTCCGACGCGCTCTACGACCAGCTCACCAAGGTGGCCGGAAACCGGACGCTCGGTCAGCGGCCAGGCGACATCCGCGCCGCGCTCGGCGACGGCGGACCGTTCGGTGCCCCGCTGGCGATGAACGTGGTGCCCTGGGCAGGTTCGCTCCGCGACGAGGGCTGGTCGTCGGAGGAACTCAAGATCCGCAACGAAACCCGCAAGATCCTCGACATGCCGGATTTGAAGGTGACGTCGACGTGTGTCCGAGTGCCGGTCGTCGTCGGCCACTCGCTGGCGCTGCACGCGGTCTTCGAGCGCCCGGTCACCCGCGAGCAAGCGCAGGACGTGCTACGCCGGTCACCGGGCGTGCTGCTGGTGGACGATCCGGCTGCGGGCATTTATCCGACGGCGGCCGACGTAACAGGCATCGACCCGACCCTGGTCGGTCGGGTCCGGCAGAGCCTGGATGACCCGTGCGCGCTCGACTTGTTCGTGTCTGGCGACAACCTCCGCAAGGGCGCGGCGCTCAACGCGGCGCAGATCGCCGAGCTGCTCGCGCCCGCGCTAGCCGGCTGACGCCCGCCACGCTCTCGGCCGGCGCCGAACTCACGCTCCGGCCGATGGCATCAGCTCGCCAGCCGTGACCGGCACGGGAACCGTGTTGCCTGGTCCGGCCAGCGGGCATGCCCAGGCTGGGTCGTACGCGCAGGACGGGTTGTAAGCGAAGTTCAGGTCCACGACCAGGTGGCCGTCATCGTCGCCCAGGTCTGCTCCTTTCACGGTGTCCAGGACGTATCGCCCGCCCGGATACGTCGCGCCGTCGTCCCTGGTATCGCGGATCGGCACAAAGATGCCGCCGCCATAGCTGGCGAGCCACCAGACGTCGAGGTCACCGACACCGGGCAGGTGCACCACGCCAGCACGCTCGAACGGCACGACGCCGTCCGTTCCCGTGCTGATCTCGATCCTCGCCGGCGCCACGTCGGTGTCGATCGGGACGTGGAAACGCATCGCCGGTTCGTAAGGCGCGACGGGGACGCCGGTGAACGTGGCCCGCTCGCTGGCCGGCACCGGCGACTCCGGGTGGGTGGAAAGCAGCGCGTCACGCGCGATCCGCCACGCTTGGTGCGCAGCGCGCGGGTCAGGTGTCGCTCTGACCTCGGCGTAGATCGCCGCCACCCGGCGGCGCCAGTCGACGAGCGATGTCGCGTTCATTCATTCCTAACCAGCCCGGCGGCCGCAGCCCGGCAGATCCCGCGCAGCCGCTCACATCCGACCCTAGCGAGTCAGCGCGAGCCGCTGCTCGGGTACGGCCGGCCAGGCACAGCGCCAGGCCGAGCACCCGGGCGTCCGGGAGCGTCAGGTCGGACGGGCCGCCGAGGCCCACAGCCAGATCACGATCTCGGCGCCTGGGGTCGCGAGGCTGGTAGACGTTACCCGACGCAGTCAGGCAGGCTTAGCGGCTATGGATCGGACGTTCACGCTGGCGACGGCGCGCGACCTGATGCCCGAAGTCCTGACGCGCGCTGACGAGCTCATCGGCGTTCGGGCCAGCCTCGTCGAGCTGCAGGCGGCACTGACTACGGGCACCAGTTCTCCGCTCGGTGGACTGCCCGAGGCGAAGGGGTTCCAGGCGCGGCTCAGCGAGATCGTCGGCTGGTTCAGCGCTGCGGGCCTCGAGGTGAAAGGCATCGCCCCGCTGCTGCTGGATTTTCCGTCTGAGCTAGCCGGGGAGCCGGTGCTGCTGTGTTTGCTGGAGGGTGAGCGGGAGCTCGGCTGGTACCACCCGCTCGCACTCGGATTCGCCGGGCGGCGTCGCATCGACACTAAGGGCGGCGTCTAATCGACTGGCCCGGTGGACTGCGCCGTCTCGCCATCGCGGATCGGGCCCGCGTTGATCAGCCGCATTACCCGGCGGCGCTCGGCTGACTCCAGCCCGTCGATGAACAACTCCCCGCGCAAGTGGTCGGTCTCATGCTGCAGGCACCGGGCGAGCTCGCCCGTGCCTGCCACGGTGACCTCCTCCTGCTCGAGATTGAGCCCGGTCGCCACGGCACGTGCGGATCGAGTGCGCGTCGCCGTGAGGCCAGGAATGGACAGGCAGCCTTCCAGTCCTTCGTCGCTGTCGTCCAACTCCACGATCCGCGGGTTAATGAGGTAGCCGAGCTGGCCATCCACGTTGTAGGAGAACACCGCCAGGGTCGAGCCGATCTGGTTGGCAGCAAGGCCGGCCCGGCCCGGTTCTTGCACGGTATCGACCAGGTCTGCGACGAGCCTGGCGAGCCCGTCATCATAGCGAGTGACCGGATCGCACGGAGTTCGCAGCACCGGGTCGCCCAGCAGGCGGATCGGCCGGATGCTCACGAACTCCCGCCTGTGCTGGCCATGCGCGCCGGACTCATATCCAGGAATCAAAGCATGACCGCCCGACTTTGACCACTCGGGTACCGCATTAGCATCGCTGCTATGTTTGAATAATGTCGTGGAGCGGCATGGTAAGACGCCGTGGCCGGGGCTTCCACAAGAGTGCCGCAGCCACCATCCATGGCATCCAGGCAGCGTGACCATCACCTGGGAGCCATGCGACTGCCCAGCTGCACTGGCCGCCCGCGGCGGGCACATCAAGGTCGCGTGCAACGCGACCGGTTGCGCCGAGATCTGGTGGGCGCCGCGCCATCAGCCTCCGGGACACGACTGGCCCAGGATGCTCGGTCACCATCACCCCGGCCACTGAGTGCTTGGCCTTGGTCGCCGGCCGGCGGTCAGCCGTCGGTCAACCTTGAGATTTCGACGGGCTCGGCTTCGGCGCCGGAGTCGTGCTGCTCGACGCGGCAGGCGTCGGAGTCGAGGACGATGGCTTCGGGGATGGCCTAGCCGTCGGCGACTTAGGTGGCGTGGTGGTGCTCGTTGCTCCCGCTGCCGGCACGACGGCACCGCCAGTACTCGGCGGCGGTAACGTCGTGGCCGACGGCGAAGGGCTCTGCGTGACCTCGGGAGTAGGCGTGCTCTTCGCGTGTGCGGCCGGATGCGTCACATGATGCACCGGGATTGGGGGGCGGGTGCTATTCAGGTAGGCCCAGCCACCGACGGTCACCGTCAACGGAATCGCGGCGGCGGCGAGCTTGATCCTGAGGCTAGTCCCGGCTGCGTCCCGCTCAGTCACCCCTCGCGCAAATCTCGGACCATCACCTGCTGCCTGACGACCAGAATCGTAGCGCCGTCGCGCATTGTCAGTTGCCGGGTTTGTCGGCTTGCGACAGGTCGCGGGCACATAATCGGCTACGCGGACAGACGATCCGGCACGACCTCGGGCACTGGCGCGCTATACCTCGGTTAAGTCAAAGGGAGTGCTCTATGGCAAACGGCGCAGCAGACCACCCGCAACTGCTGCAGACAGTGCTCGACGCTACCGACGTCCGGTCGCTGGCCGAGTTCTACCGGCAGTTGCTCGGGCTGGTCTATCGTCCCGGCGACGAGCCGCCAGGGGACGGCGAGCCGGACGTGGCCGACTGGCTCGTGCTCACTGACGCGGGCGGAGCAAGGAAGCTGGCCTTCCAGCAAGTCGACGAACTGCCACGCAACACCTGGCCGCAGCCGGGCGTGCCGCAGCAGCTTCACCTGGACATGACCGTTCCAGATCGCGCCACGCTCAACCGGCAACGTGACCGGGCGCTCGCCCTCGGCGCCGAGCTGCGACTTGACCGCAGCTTCGATCCGGGTGAGCCGCTCTACGCGCTGGCCGATCCGGCTGGCCACACCTTCTGCATCTTTGTCAGGTAGTCACGTTTGTCAGGTAGTCACGGCGACTGGAGGTTCGGCACATGCACATCACCGCGGACGATCGCTTCGCGATCCAGGATCTCTACGCGAAGTACTGCCGCACCGTGGACCTCGCCGACGCCGAAGGGTGGGCGGACACTTTCACCGATGACGGCAAGCGGATCTACGACGACAACCCAGGTGCACCAGGCCGCGCGGGGCGGACATTTACCGGCCGGGCCGCGCTTGTCGAGCTCCAGTCTGCGCCGCGGGCTCTGCGGGTCCGGCACTGGCACGCATCCCCGGTTCTGACCGACAAGGGCGACTACCTCGAGAGCGTCGTCTACGGCATGGTCATCGACATCTCGCAAGATCCGCCCGCGGTCATGGCGCACTTCACGTACACCGACGAGCTGGTAAGGCTCTCCGATGGGAGCTGGCGGATGCGTTCCCGCGCGTCGGCGCGCGACCTGCTTCGCTCCTGATCATTCGCGCAGGCTTGGTGCGGCCTCTTGCCACGCCAGGACAGACAACTACAAGTATCTGGATGTCAGATTGGATGCGAACGAAGGCACTACGCACAAGTTCTGGTACCCATGGCGGCGACCTCGGCCGGCTATCAGTGTCGCCGCGCTCGGTGTCATCAGCGTGCTCTGGGCGATAGTGATGGGCGCAGGCAGCGCAGCCGCGGCCACCGGCCAGCCGGTGTTTACGTCAGCGCCGACTGCGACGTTCCAGACCGAGGGCAACAACGCTTATATCGTCGCCGCCAGTTGTGACCCAGCGTGCGCGTTCACCGCATTCGGCGATCTTCCCCCCGATGTGCAGATCGACCCCGGAGGACTTCTCTGGGGCTCTCCGCCGCCCGGCACCGAAGGCGTGTACGACTTCACCATCACCGCCAGCAATAGCGTGGGTACCGCCACGCAGGCATTCACGCTGAACATGACACAACTGGCTGCGATCGGCGTCGAGGGCACCGACGGTCAACTGTGGGTGCAAGCGCCGCAGCTTGGTCCCGGCTGGCATTCGCTCGGCGGGAAGATCAAGGCGCCGCCTGCCGTTGTCGCGCCGCCGGTCACCTGCTGCACCGCCGGGTCGCCGCCGATGGCACCGCTGTTCGTGGCCACCGGCACCACGAAGAATCTCTACATCCGCTCCGTGACGGCCGGCTGGGAAGAGCTCGGGCCAGTCGCAGCCTCGTGCATCGGTGCACCCGCCGCTTCCATCACCGGAACCGCACCGAGCGGCCCCTTCACGCTGACAGTCGCCTGCCGAGGACTGAACAACGCACTCTGGGAAGACTCTGCCAGCCTTCCATCCTCCGGGCTGCCGGTGTTCACCTCGAGTTGGAAGGATCTCGGCGGTGTGCTGACAGCCGGGCCGGCTGTGGCGCCGGTCAACGGCACGATCACGTTCTTCGCGCTCGGCACGACAGGGCGGATCTACATCAGGACGCTTAGCTCGGGTTACTCGGAGACGGACTGGTCTTGCTTGGGGCAGCCGAACGCTTCCGCATGGCCGGTAGGTGGAGAAACTGTCAACGGGGTCCCGGTCCTTAACACGTCCTTCGTGTGCCAAGGCGACGACCACGAGTTCTGGGAATCGAACGCAGGCGGAGCCACTTGGTCTCCCATCGGTCCGCTGGGCGGATCGCTCGTCGGTGACCCGGCAATCGCGACAGCAGGCTCCGCACTCGAGCCGGTAGCGGAGGGCACCGACCACGCCATCTGGGTCCGCACGCTTTCCAGCAGCTGGGTGAGCCTCGGCGGCCAGGCGGTCGGCGGCGTCGGCGCCGCCGCGCTCAACTGACGCGGACGCTCAATCCCTGCACGCAGGTCTTGATCGCAGCTGTACTTTTTTCGCTTGCCGGTAGGCGCGCCCGCGTGCACAACCGGTCGCCGGTAACGCGAAAGAGTCCATGGTTGTAGGGGCAATGAGTAGCATTGCCGACATCGTGACCGGGCTAAGAAAGGCGCTCCCATGGTCCGGCGTCGGCGTCTCGCGGCCGAGTTACGGCGCCTGCGCGACGCGACCCATCTCACGTGCGACGAGGTCGCCGCGCGGTTGGACTGCTCCGCATCGAAAATCAGCCGCATAGAGACGGGACGCGTGTCAGTGTCCCCGCGCGATGTCCGCGACTTGCTCGAGGTTTACGGCGTAGCTGACGAGCAGCGTGCCAGCCTGATAGAGCTGGCCCGCGAGTCACGGCAGAAGGGCTGGTGGCAGGGCTACGGCGACAGCGTGCAACCGCACCTCGCTACCTACATCGGGATGGAAAGCGAGGCCTCAGAGATCAGGCACTACAACGTGACCCGCATACCGACCCTGCTGCAGACCGAGGACTACGCGCGCGCGGTGGTCAGCGGCGGCCGGGCGGGGCCGGGCAGGTATCCGGGTCCGACGGACAGGATCGTGGAGATGCTGATGGAGCGGCAGCGGCTCGCGGCGGCCAGCCCGCCTAAGGTGTGGGCCGTCCTGGACGAGGCCGCGCTGCGGCGCCAGGTCGGCAGCCGGGAGGTCATGCGCCAGCAGATCGAGCACCTTATCGAAAAGACCTCAACAAAGGCTACGTTCCTGCAGTTCATCCCATTCAGCAGCGGCGAGTACGTCGCTATGGACCTGCCATTCACCATCCTGAGCTTCCCGGATCCAGCCGACTCGGATGTCGTCGGGATCGGCTACGCCACCGGAGTGCTGTGGGTCGAGGACCTCGACGAGACTGACCGGTACAACCTGCTGTTCCATCACCTGCAGGCGGCTGCGCTCTCGCTTGATGACTCAGTGGCGCTGATGACCTCGGTATTGAAGGACTTGTAGCGCACACCACGTGCCACCTTCGCTGTGCGGTGTGCTCGCGCCAATGAGGCCCGCGCCGATGTGGCGCGGGCCTCAGCGTTCCCAGGCCCCGCTCTCCCAGGAACAACTAGTTGACGCGCAAGCGGGCCAGTCGGTTTACCTGCCCGAGCCAGGACCTCGCAGCTCGACTTCGGCGACGCTTCGCGCATCCACCCGAACGCCATGAGACGGCAGCCTGGCGGCGCCATGCTCAGACACGCTTAGAACACGTATTCGAATACGGAAGCTTTGGTGCGAAATGATCCCAGGCCGAATGCCGGATGGGTAGCATTGTGCGCATAATGACCGGGCTAAGAAAGGCGCTCCCATGGTCCGGCGTCGGCGTCTTGCGGCCGAGTTACGGCGCCTGCGCGAGGCGGCTCACCTAACAAGCGACGAGGTCGCCGCGCGGCTGGACTGTTCCGCATCGAAGATCAGCCGCATCGAGACGGGGCGCGTGTCAGTGTCCCCGCGCGATGTCCGCGACCTGGTTGGGATATACGGCGTGACGGGCGATCTGCGTGACAGCCTGATCGAGCTGGCCCGTAAGTCGCGGCAGAAGGGCTGGTGGCAGGGTTACGGTGACAGCGTCGAGCCGCACATGGCTACCTACATCGGGATGGAAAGCGAAGCGTCGCAGATCAGACACTACGGCGTGACCCGCATACCGACCCTGCTGCAGACCGAAGACTACGCGCGCGCTGTAGTCAGCGGCGGCCGGGCGGGGCCGGGCAGGTATCCGGGTCCGGCGGACAGGATCGTGGAGATGCTGATGGAGCGGCAGCGGCGCGCTGCGGCCAGCCAGTCTAAGGTGTGGGCCGTCCTGGATGAGCCCGCGTTACGGCGCGAGGTGGGCGGCCGGGAGGTCATGCGCCACCAGATCGAGCACCTCATCGGGCTGAGCGCGACACCACAACTCTTCCTCCAGCTCATCCCGTTCACCGTCGGCGCGCACATTGCCATGGACCCGCCGTTCGTGGTCCTCGGTTTTCCTGATCCAGCCGACCTCGACGTTGTCGGCATCGGCTACCCGACGGGCGCCCTATGGATCGAGGACGCCGACGAGGTCCACCAGTACAACATGGCTTTCCATCACCTGCAGGCCGCCGCGCTGTCGCTTGACGACTCGGTTGCGCTCATGATCGAGGTTCTGCAGGACATGTAGGGGCATGAGGCCCCTGGCCGTCAGGCGCTTGCGTACGCCTGCCGCAATGCGGCGAGGTCCAGCTTCTTCATCGTGAACATGGCCTCGGTCACTCGGCGCACCTTCACGGGGTCCGAGTCCGAAATCATCTCCATCTGGGCGCACGGGCTATCGACGCGGCGCTGCATCCGCCACTAGCCGCGCCTGCTGCCGGATTCCTCGCCGCAAACCACCGCGCACTTGATCAGGGAACGCCCACGAGGTGACGAAGGTGCGAGTGAATCCGGGCAGCCCTCAGACCGTCCGCCGCGGTTAGCTGACGAATCGGGAAAGAGAACACAGGACCGCAGCGTGCGGCAATGCACACCGTCGCGCCGTCTGAGGTTAGAAGCGTTGCCCGTAACACGCGTCGCCCGGTGCCATGGCCACCAAGCCTGGCAGCGCCAGGGCTCGGTCAGCGCTCCTGCACTTCACCGGTGGTCTGCCTGGCTGCAGCGCGGACGCGGGCTAACCCTGCTGCGGTGGCACGCATGTAGTCGTGACCGGCGGCCAGGCCGGCGCGGTAGTGGACGCAGAGCACTTCCGTGCACTCGGGTTCAGTGCAGGTCTCAAACTCGTGGGCGACCGCAGGTGAATGGTCGATCATGCGCATGGTCTCGCCTCCCAAAGGCGGCATTGCGCGTTCCCCCCCGGGAGCGCTACCTGATGCCAGAAGTTCGTGGCACGACTCATTATCCCGGGAGGCGTGCCGCTGTGCGGTGACAGTGACGCATCTCACGCCGGGCACAGGAGACAGCCGGGCCGGCTACCGCCCAGCTGATGGGCGTCCCGTTCGCAGTCGAGTGGTGTGACAGACCCGCCATCCGGCACTCTCAGATCGACAGGGCCGTCGCGACTGCACCAGAGCTGGCGGCAACGATGCGGTGACTGTTCAAGACCAGCAATTATCGATCAGTCCGTCAGAGCGCGGCCGCCGACTACGACGACAGCTCGCCCCGGCGCGACCACCAGGCCTCGGCGGCGGTCATTGCGCTCTCGGCCTCGCGGATGCCATCGCCCACGAGTCCTGCGGTGGCAGCCCAGTGCAAGGGTACAAGTGCCAGAGCCCCGGGGAGCCAACGGTGCTCGTCGGGAGTCAGCGGTTCCGGAGCCGTACCTTGGTAGGCGTCGAGAAGTCGTCGGGGCTCGAGCAATGCGCCGCTCCGGTCGACATGGTGCAGGCTGCCCGCGACGTCGTATAGCCGCTCCCTGACCCTCGCGAAATCCAGGTCGAACGTTGCCCATGAGCCGTCTGACAGTTCTCCCGCGTTGCCCAGCTTGTAGTCGCCATGAATCGGCGTGCGTGGCAGTTCGAGGCCCTTCCGGAGCTTGGCGAGCTCGCCAGTCAGTTGGCGCATCCGACGCACGACCGGCTCGCTGCGGGGTCCGAGCCTGCGGCGTGTGAAGCCGACCGAGTAACGCAGTTGCCCGAATGTTCTGTGGTCGTCGAGGGGTTCGGGCGGACTGGGCTCCCAGACTGCCTTGAGCGCAGTGTGGAGACGTCCGAGCTCCTCGAAGAGGCGGGCGTAGGAGTCCCCGCCCGCCGGTGGCTGGACGTGATCGATGAACTCCTCAATCTCAGCCCAGCGATCTGCGACCCTAAGGAGGTCTCCGCCGGAAGTCCGAACCGGCCGGGCGACGCGGACTTGCGTCCCCTGGAGCCGCTCCCGGAGGCGCCGCAGCCCCGCTACCCGCCCGCGGCGGACCCAGGGCCTGTGAACCCGGAGGACAAGCGGCGGCTCAGCATC
>JASHOE010000217.1 GCA_030041275.1 Streptosporangiaceae bacterium | reverse complement strand
CTGCCGGCTTGTCAGCGGCTCATCGTCATGCCACAAGTCGAGGAGCGCGTCGACCACCTCGGAACGCACGGGCACCGGGTCGTCAGCCATGCCTCAATTCTACCGGAACCGGCTTGTTTCCGCAGGTCGCGACGCGTTTTGCGGCCGGTCCGGACACTTGCGGCGAACTGTCATAACTGCCCGGCCGGCGCGCCCCCGGATACCATCCTCAGCGTGGCCGGTGCAGACGATCTCAGCGAGGCGAAAGACGCCCTCACGCAGCTCCTGGCCGACTTCGAGCAGTTGAACGCTGACGCCGAGGCAGCCGAGCCGGGTGACCAGCAGTCGAAGGCGGCCATCGCGGCACGGCGGTCAGCTCTCGCGGAGAGGCTCGCAACTCTGGAGGCGCAAGTCCCTGAGGCGACGGCGGATCTCGACCGGCGCATGAAGAAGGCGCAGTCCTACGCGCGGTGGCTGCGCGAGTGCAGCTCAGCCCTGGTCGCCGGCGGCGGCGCGGTTGCCGTGGGCCTCATGCTGGGAGGCCTCCCGATCCAGCCCGAGGTCAGCGCGGCACTTCTGGTCATCTACGCCACCTTGGTGGTGGCCGCTGGCGTGTCGTCGTGGCGCGTCGGGCGGACCCTTCGAGGGGAGAGCCCGGCCGGCTCCTTGCTGGGAGTGGTCTGGCCTGCCGTGCTGATCGCCGAGGTAGGAGTCATGGGCGCCGCGCGCGGGCAGTGGCCCGTGAAGCCGTACACCCTGCCGTGGTGGAATTTCGTCGCGCTAGCGCTCCTTGTAGGCGCGTCGGGATTGTGGCGCCGGCACAAGGCCGAGACCATGCTCCGGATCCTCGACGAGAGCTAAGTGCCCTGCGCGTCTACCAGGCTCCCCGCGTACACCGCGCGGAACAGTCCCGCCATGACCGCCCGGCCGGCACATCGCCTCGAGCAGTAAGGCTCGACCTCGGACTGCCGGAACGTCCAGCCGCACGAAGGGCAGGCCGATGGCAGGGTGCCCCAGCGGTGCTCGGAGGGCGTCCAGAGCAACGGCGACAGCACGAGACCAGTGTCCCTCGCCTCGCGAGCTGGTGACGACACAAGCTCATCGGCGCCCCCGATTGCCGTGAGCCATTCCATAGCGAAAACCAGTTGCGCTGGTGACGGTTCGCCTGCCAGCAGATGTCGAGCAGTGCAACTAACCTTTCTGGGGTGACGTCAAAGGTCAGCCTCGCCGGGATGAGAGCCAACGTGTACGTCGATGGCTTCAACTTGTACTACGGCGCACTTAAGGACAAGGGACCCGGCTACAAGTGGCTCGACCTCGACACGCTCCTCGGCAAGCACCTGATCCCGGCTAACCCGATCAACCGCATCCGGTACTTCACGGCGCGGGTCTCGGCGCGACCCGGTGACCTCGATGCGCCAGTCAGGCAGGACACATACCTCCGGGCCCTTGCCACCATCCCGCACCTCACGGTCCACCTCGGCCACTTCCAGCAGACCAAGGTGTACATGCCGCTTGTGAACCCGCCGCTGACCGGCGCGAGAACCGTCAAGGTCTACAAGACAGAAGAGAAGGGCAGCGACGTTAACCTAGCGACGTACCTGCTCCGCGATGCCTTCAGAAGCGAATGCGACCTCGCCGTCGTCGTCAGTAACGACTCCGACCTCGAGGAGCCTGTTCGCGTGGTCATGCAGGAATTCGGCATCCCGGTCGGTCTGCTGAACCCGCATCCGGTCTACCGCCGCAGCCGCGACCTACTGAACTTGAACCCGGTCTTTTTCAAGCAAATCAGATCAAATGCTGTCAAGGCGAGCCAGTTCCCCGCCGTCCTCGCCGACAGCACCGGGCAGTTCAGGCGCCCTAGCACCTGGTAGCGGGGGCATAACCTGCCCGAAAGCAAGGACCCCGCCTATTAGGACGGGGTCCCGCGCCCACCCACCGAAGCGAGTGGGGGGATCGCTCACATAAAACAACGAGCGAACCAGCAAGTCAATTCCAAACGTCAAACTGTGACAGAATCCTCATCGAAAAATCTGATGGAAACGCGCCCCCAGGTTCCCGATACCTCGTTCTTCCCGCGAAACTTGCCCGGAAACCCGCGTAATCGCTGGCCATGATGTCGTCGGCTCCCGCGCGCAGCGCCTCCTCCAGGTGACCGCATCCCCCGCGCCGCTGCCTCCGCGGCGAGCGCCATCGTCTCGCCATCCGGTCCGCTCAGGTCGAACGGGCACCCGTTCACGTCATGCTCCCCTCAGCAGCCAGCTCGTCCAGCAGCCCGAGCGCCGCCCTCCGGAGGTCAGGCGTAGTAAGCGCCTCAAGGTGCGATCGCGCCACGTCCGCGGATGGTGAGTCGGCGCAGATCACGTAGACACACCTGGCGGCGGCTTTCCGCAGGCCATCGGACGCTTGCATGATCTCCTTGGCCCGGCTGGCGAGGTCGCGGGTGGTGGTCACGACACCCGCCTCACAGCTTCCTCGTAGCGCTTCCTGGCGGCGATGAACCCCTCACTCGTGCCGCCGCGGTCCGGGTGAGCATCGGCCATCTCCGTGCGCAGCCGCCCCAGCTCGGGCCCGGCTTCCTCGCGCTCCCGCTCGCGCTGAGGGCCGTGCAGGTCCGCCTCGGCGTCCTCGCGGGTGGCGAAGAACGTGCTGCCATTCCAGAACCGCTGGTGGTCACCGGGAATGCGGACCTGGCCGGCCGGGTAGCCGTGGCGGCACGGGTTCTCGCCGTTCGGGCAGTGATCCCAGGTGTAGCCATGTTCCGCGCACTGAAAGCCGGGCGTGTCAGGCAGGCAGTTCTCGCCGCAGCCCAGTGGCGCGTAGCAGCGCCGGTCCATCGCCCCGAGATGCACGCAGTGCGCGCGGCCGCGGCCGTGCCGGGCGCACACCAGGCCGGCGGGGATAGCGCGCGGGCACGGCACGGCGCACCGGGTGTCAGACTCGAAGGCCTGGCGGTCGATGAAGCCGAGCTTCACGACCTGGCTGAACTGGTCCCAGTCGCCGGACACGTCGTAGTAGATCCGCTTCGCCGTCGTCCTGACGATCGGCACTTCCTGCACCCACCGCTTCGTCTCGGCGAGGTAGTCGTCGAAGGGCACGTAGGTGCACGGGACGTACAGGTAGCCGACTGGCCGGGCGTCCGTGCCTCCGCTCGCGGGGCGCGCGCGGCGCCTGGCCGCGTTGATCCGCTTCAGCGCGTCGGCGGCGACGCCAGCCCGCTGCAGCGTCCAGCGCGGCAGCGGGACCAGCCGCCGGGCCGCCTCAGCTGCCTCCGCCACGGCGGCACTCTCAGTCCCTGCCCAGCCGTGCTCGTGCGGCCCGGCGCCGAAGCATGCCGGGTCCGTGCAGCTGCCGTAGTGGCTGCGATCATCCTGGCCGCACTCCACCGCGTACCAGAACCACCGCTTACCGGACTTGCAGCGGCCCCACATGATGCCGCTTGCGCCCGCGGTGGCCTGCGCCGCCGCGTCGTCAAGCGTGAGCTGGGTGTCAGTCACCGGCTTCTCCGCGAGCTGCCGCGAGGGCTGGCGTCGCCGGCCACGGATCCTCGACCGACGCCACGCCGCCCTGGCCGGCGGCGAACTCGCTCGCCTCGTAGGCGCGCTGAGTGTCCGGATGCCAGCCGGCCTCAACGTGCTCGAAGTCATCGAGGCCGAGTTCGGCGTAGCGGGCACGCTGCGCGTCCTCCGTTTCGAGCCGCCAGTGGCTGAACAGGTTGGAGCCGAACATCCACATGACGCGGCAGGCCTCGCAGTAGCCCCAGTGACCGCGGCCGATGTTGACGTAGTGGCAGTGCGAGCCGCAGCGCGGGCAGTCAAGCCAGACGCAGGCGTACTCGAAGTCGTGGGCCTCGCGGGTCGCCGCAGCCGTGGTGTCGGTCATCACTCGTTCTCCTTCGTGGTGGTGTCGTCGGCCAGGCGCCTCTTGGCCATCTGGTGCAAACTCGGCGGCTCCTCGAGCGGGCGGACCCAGCCGCGGCGCATCAATTCGGCGATCGGCCTCAGCCGGGCAAGCTCGTCGTCGCGGTCGCGGGACGGCGACGGCGTGCGGGACCTGGTCGCGGTCCTGCGGGCACGGCGCTGGTTGCGAGCAGCCGCCCAGGCCGGGCTCATCGGGACACCGACGCGTGCTCGGTGCTGGCCCAGATAACCGGGCAGTCGCGGCCCCACTCCCTGAAGAAGCGACTGAAGTCGCCCGTCGGGCCCTGGACGTAACCGTTGGCAATCGGCCACATGCCGCAGAACCGACCCGTTGGCTCGTCCCTCACGTCCTCGTCCGGCCAGCGTTCCCAGCGCACCAGCTCGCCATCAGGCCGGACGATGAACAGGTCAAGCCGCTGCTCGGGGCGGGGAAGCGAGGCGTCGAAGGCGATGGCCTGCTCGGCGCGCACTGCGGCGTCACAGTCAGAGTAGACGTCGTCGAGCAGGCAAAGCACGACATCCCAATCGCTGTCCGGCCGCTGGTAGCCGGCCGAGCGGCTGCCGACCAGCAGCACGGCCTCGAGCAGGTGGCCGTACTTCGCGGTAACTGCGTCCAGCCAGGGACGCAGGCCGGTGACGTCGAGCGTGGCGGGGCTCATCGCACGACTCCGGCCGGCCATCCGCAGGACTCGCAGTGCGCCTGCCCTGGCTGCTGCTGGCGCCATCCGCAGTAGTAGCAAGTCCAGCGCCCGGCGACCGGCTCCCCGGCGCCGGCGTGGTCATCAGGCCGCGTAACAGGGAACTGCACCACGTCGCCGGAACGCGTAACCGGGCCGCCGGCGCGGGATGCCCTGGCAGCCGCCACGCGGCACCGGGCGGAGCAGAACTTGCCGTGCGGACGGGCCGGAGTGAACGCGTTACCACAGTGCTGGCACGGACGCTCTGTTACGGAAGGCGCGCTCACTTCGGCGCTCCCGCAGGCTGGGCGTCGAGCCACGCGTCGCGCTCGGCTGGCGTGATCGGGCCGCCGCCGCCGATCACCAGCTCCAGGCTTCCGCAGCAGGGGCACAGTCCGAGCCACCGGCCGGTGGACATCAGCACCGGCTTGCAGCCCGCGGCCTCGGCGCCCCGGACCAGCTTGCGCACGGCTTCGGCCGTGGTGCCGTCAGTCATCAGCATCTCCTGGCTGCTCGTACTCGCTGGCGTGCTCCCAGCAGGTCCGGCACCCGCGGCGTGCGGGCTTAGGACAGTCGGGCGCGATGCACCGGGCTGGCGCGGGTGACGCCGCGGTGCAGGCCGTCCTGGTGCACCGCAGCTCGCCGTCGACCAGGACGGTGACAGCACCACAGAGCCGGCACGCCGACAGGTCGCCGTCGGCGAGGCGCTGCGCCCGCTGGGCGCTGTCCCGCTGGTCCTTGCACGAGCCGCAGAGCGTGATCCCTGACAGGTACCGGGTGCCCGGGGCGCCGCAGGCATCGCAGCGATGGCCGGCCGGGGTATCGATGGGCTGGGCGCCCAGCTCGCGCTCGAGCAGCGCGACGCCGGTCACAGTCGGCGCCGCCACGCGGGCGACTCGGGGGTGCTCCGGCGGGGTGTGCAGGTGTGCATCGGTAGCGGGAGGGAGGGGAGACGGATAGGTAGCATCGCCGGCAGAGGGCTCCGCACCTATATCCCCCCCTGCTATCCCCTCGGCATTGTCTGCACACCTGCACACCCCCGTGCAATCGCAGTCCTGACCTGCGCCTTCACTCCGGGAAAGGTGGCTGCAAGTACCTGTGCAGACAGCGGTGCGATCCGGCAGAACTGCAGTCTCGCCCGGCATCGCCTCGCCGATCGTGTACAGGCTGGCCTTGCCGCTGGCGGTCGCGCTGACCAGGTAACCCTTCTCCCGGGCGGTGGCAAGACGTCGTGAGGCGGACGGGCGCTCAATCCCGAGCTTCGCGGCCACCGCGGCGACGGTTGCGCCACGTGACGCCCCGTCCCAGTCACCAAGGTGCCCCGCATCCCTGGAGTGCTCGGCCTGCTCCGTGACTATCCGCCGCACGGTCTCTACCGTCTGCCTCACGGTGGGCGGCACGGTCGCGCCGATGCCCTCCGCCACGAGTTCGCCGACCAGCGACCGCACGGCTGCGTAGTCGCCCAGGGTGGCGATGACGTACCCGCGATCGTCGGTCTCCCGGTTGAGCTGGTGCATCATCGCGTGCGCCCGGATGAGCGCGCGGACGGTGTTCCAGTCGCGCCGAAGGCGCACCGCGTCCGGAGGGACCTGCGCAGCGATGCATGTGGCATACGGGATGGTCACCTTCCGGTTCGCGCCGGCCAGCCACCGCTGGTACTCGTGCCAGTCATCGACATCCGGCGGACTGGGAGGCTCGTCATCATCCGAGGCGCTGATAAGCACCGCCCGGGTCTGCTCCTTGCTGTCGTTCGACGCGAGCGAGATCATCCGGGTCTCGTTCTCGGGGTGCAGGCTGATCGACGTGGTCGAGGTGACCAAGTTCGTAGGCCCGGGCACGATGATCTTCTCGGTGCGCAGCGTCCCGTCGTCCTGGCGGATCACGACCGGGTACTCGATCCGCCCTTCCGACAGCAGCGACCGCACAATATAGGCGGTCTGGTTGTCCTCGAGCTTCTCGCGGCCCTCGCGCAGCGCGGCCGCCTCGTACAGGATGATCGTGCGATACGAGAGGGGCTCATCCAGGTAGATGAGAGCCCGCTCGCTCATCGCGGTCATCGTGTAAACCGCCTCGGGCGGGAACAGCACCGCGACGCACTGGATCGTGTAGGACTTGCCGCTCGCGGACAGGCCCTTCACCACGATGTTGACCTGCTTGTCGAGCAGCCGGCTTGTGAGCGCCAGGTAGACCAGCTTGGCGTTCCGGTTTTCGCCCACCAGGCGCATGCACACCCGGAGCGTGCGCACCGCCCGCGCCAGGATGTCCTGCTCAGCCGCCCATTTCGGCGGGGTGTGCAGGTGTGCATCCTCTGCGGGAGGGAGAGACGGGGAGGAAGTATTAGCGAGGACTCGCTTGCGGGCCCGCCGGGCGCGGTCAACGGTCGAGTCAAACTCCGCCAGGCCGACGCCGAGCTTCCGGTTCCTGCCCAGGTAGGCACGGACGGTGACCCGCGTGGAGTCATCCATGCCGAACCGCGCCATCGCCTCTACAGCTGCGTAGACGCGGCCGGGAATCAGGTCCTCGTCCGGAGCAGCCTTGACCGCCTCCTTGATGGGAGCCAGCGGGTCAGCGCGGTCATGCACGAGGTTGCCGTCGCCGTCGTAGTCGCGGCCATCGACTCGGGCCTCAGCGATGATCCTGTCTGCGGCGTCGCCGCTCATGCGATCACCCCCGAACGCAGCCCGGAGGTGATCGTCGCCTGCACGGCACCTTCGCCGTCCTCAGCGACAAGGCCCATCTCGGCAGCTGCGTCGCGGAGCATCTTCTGCGCCTGGTCCTGCTCAACCGCGCCGTCGGCTACCAGCTCGGCAACCCTGGTGCTGGCCCAGTACAGCATCCGGTTGCGCTCGCCGCGCTCGGTGCCGATCAGCCGCTCGAGGATGCCGTGCAGCCGGTTCCACGTCCGTGCCGGGCTGGCGTGACCGGCCGGGCGGATGACCACGGGAGGCAGCGGCGGTCCGGCGAGTTCGCACAGCCACGGAGGGAGCACGGGCAGCCGCTCGGGCACGAAGCGAGGCTGGTAGCCGGGAGAGCCGGGACATGTGCCGCGGTGGCGGAGCTCGACGTATTTGCACCGG
>JASHOE010000216.1 GCA_030041275.1 Streptosporangiaceae bacterium | reverse complement strand
CGGAAGCGCTCGCGGCGTCGCTAGTCATCGATAGTCCTCACCTTCGCGATCGACGGGGGCTTGCCGCGCGGCCCGAAGGTCTCGATCACGGCGGATACGCCTGCGTTGTTGGCACCGGCGACCATGATCTGCACGGCCGCTGGCGAGTTCAGGGCGGGCACCGGGTCGGTGCCCTCGTCGACCGGCAGCGCGTCGGGATGCCCGGCCGGGAGCCTCCAGCCGGTGTGCCGGGACGTCGCTTCCTTACCGACCGCCGCCAGCTCGGTCAGGCTGTTGGCGGCGTGCGCGTAGATAAACTCGCGCGCGTCGTCTTTGCTCCACCCGGCGTCGGCGAGCATGCTCGCGTGCTCGGGTGAGATGACCACGAGCGAGCTGGTGGTCTGGTGGATCAGCGCGCCGGTCCGCGCGATGGTGCCGGTGATGTCGAGGAGAAGCTGCTCGGGCACCTGGGTGTGCCGGGCCTCGATGTGCACGACCGACCTGATGATGATCGCTGTCACCGCGCTGTCAGCGGGGTCGAAGCCGTGCTCCACGTGCAGCGGCGCCCAGGGGCTCTGCTCCTCGCTTTCCGCGATGCAGCAGGTGTACTTGGCCGGCGTGCCCTGGGTGGCCTGGTCTAGCAGGTGCGGGTGCAGGCCGAACACATTGATGGCGGTGAGCCGGATGGCCCGGCCGATGGTCGCGTTCGCGCGGAATCCCGAGCCGAACACGTTGCCCGCGCTGTTGAGCCCGATCTGCTGGCGGACCGGCCCGTTGACGACGAGCAGCGGCGCGGTGCCTGTGGTGCTCTGCCAGATACCGCGTCCGGCGACGCCGTCGGCGACGATGGCCTCCCAGCCGGCCAGCACGACGGGGAAATACTCGGGCAGGCAGCCGGCCATCGCCGCGTTGATCGCAGCGAGCCGGACCGTGCAGGTCCGGTTCAGGTGCGGCATCGCGAACACCACGTCGTCGGGCGGCCTGGTGGTCTGCGCGAGGAACTCGGCCAGGTAGGAGTCGGTGACCGGAACAACCGGCAGTCCGTCGGTCCACTCTTGCCGCGCGTAGTACTCCATCGCGGCGCGGATCTCCGCGCCGTCGACGAGCGGCGGCTCGTTTGTCGGCGCGTCGTGGCTAACGGCGGCCACCATTCAGGACTCCACGCCGAGGATGCTCAGCACGTCAGGAATAAGGTCGCGCGCCCGGTCGTCGAGCTGCCGCTCGTCGAGGCTGGCCAGCGGGTGCGGCATGGTGATGAAGCGGTAACCGGGGAAGCCATACACCTTCGCCATCGCCTGCGCTGCCGGAATGAACGCGTCCGTGCAGATGCTCACCGCGGGCACGCCGGCCCGCTCGAGCAGGATCCCATCGGCCAAACTGGCCGCGCTGCACGAGCCTCAATCACCGACGCCCGCCACCACGAAGTCGCAGTTGCCCAGGATGCGGAGGATCAGGCTCTCCTCCGTTGGCGTGCCGAAGTAGCTCTTGGCGAACATGACAGCGGTCGCGACGCCGTGCTGACGCTGCAGCTCCCGGCCCACACTGGCGAGCAGCGGGGCGGCGTTCGGCTTGGTGTTCTCTAGCAAGCCCACGCGCAGCCCGCGGAGGCTCGCTGGCCGGGGAGCAAGCGTGGTGTCGGCGGACCGTTCGTCGAACCCGGTGGGGTCGAGGAGCTTCTCGCGTCCAGACATGCAGCCTCCAGCCCGCGCGATCAGTCACGTTCTCCGGATCAGCTAAGCACGCCCACCGCGTTGGCCACAAGATTGTGGACAATCCGGGTAGCCGTGGTTACCCTGGCCGCACCGATCCGCCGTCACGGCCGTCGGGCCACGACGCCGCGGATGCTGCGTGAGGCGGTCGTCATGAGGGTCAAGGCAGCAGTCGTCCGGCAGCCGGGCAAGCCATGGGACATCACCGAACTGGAACTCGACGAGCCGCGGCCCGGCGAGGTTCAGATCAGGTTCGCGGCCGCGGGCCTGTGCCACTCGGATGAGCATCTGCGCACGGGCGACGCGACCGGGCGGCTGCCCATGGTCGGCGGCCATGAGGGCGCCGGAATCGTCGAGGCGACCGGGCCAGGGGTAAACCGGGTTGCCGTCGGTGACCGGGTGGTCTGCTCGTTCATTCCGGTCTGCGGTACCTGCCGGTACTGCTCGACCGGGCGGCAGAACCTGTGCGACCAGGGCGCCCAGATGATGACCGGCTTGCTCCCGGACGGCACGTTCCGGTTCCACGACGATTCCGGCACCGACGTCGGCGGTTTCTGCGCGCTCGGCACCTTCGCCGAGCGCGCGGTTGTCTCGCAGGCTTCGTGCGTACGTCTTGACGACCACATCCCGTTCGACGTCGCCGCGCTGACCGGATGCGGCGTGCCGACCGGCTGGGGCACGTCGGTGTACGCGGCCGGGGTCGCGCCCGGCGATACCGTGGTGATCTTCGGCGTCGGCGGCGTCGGCAGCAACGCGGTGCAGGGAGCTCGCTACGCAGGTGCGAAGAACGTCGTGGTGGTCGACCCCGTTCCGTTCAAACGGGAGAAAGCTGCGGAGTTCGGCGCCACGCACGTTTTCGGCTCAGCTGCGGAGGCGCAGAGTGCGGTGACGGAGCTGACCCGCGGCCAGCTCGCGGACCACGCCATCTGCACGGTGGGCGTGCTGTCCGCCGAGGTCGTCGGCCAGGCCGCGGCCATCGTCGGGAAGGGCGGCCAGGTCACGATCACGTCGGTCGGCCGGTCCGGGGACGAGCAGATCCGGCTCGCGGCCAACGGCTCGGT
>JASHOE010000031.1 GCA_030041275.1 Streptosporangiaceae bacterium | reverse complement strand
AGCGCGCCGCCGAGCCCGAGCCCTGCCCGGATCTGCCCCGCCGCCAGCGGGGCGAGCCATCGCGCGGCGGCCTCACCCGCGCCACCCTCGGCCAGCGCGTGCACCAGCCCCAGATGCTGCGCCCAGAGAAAGGCGGTGGTGAGGCAGCCGCTGGCCAGCTCTTCCTGCACCGAGCACGCGGTGTCGAAGTCAGCATCGAGGCCGACGCCGTACAGGCCAGTGCCCGCCAGCTCGTCCAGCAGCTCGCGCGGCACTATGTCGCTCGACTCTGTCGACAGCGCGGCGGGAAACAGCACCTCGTCCGCGAACCGGCGAGCTATCTCCGGGTATCCCATATTTTGACCTTACTGCGTCGCGGCCAGCCCAGCCGCCTAGCTGGCGGCCTGCGACCGCGCGCCGGGCGCCGGGCCGTCCGCCTGGGCCGCCAGGGCCGCCACCGCGTCGGCGATCACGCCGAACAACGCGTCAGGCAGGTCGTGCGCCATGCCGGGGATCAGCCAGAGCTGTGCGCCGGGGATGGCCGCGGCCGTCGCCCGGCCGCCGCTGGCGTCGATCATGGGGTCAGCCTCGCCATGGATCACCAGCGCCGGCATCGACAGCGAGCCGAGCGCCGCCGTCCGGTCGCCCGACAACAGAATGGCCGCCAGCTGGCGGCCGGCACCATCCGGATGGTTTCCGCGGTCATACTCGGCCGCCATCCGAGCGCGGGTGCGCGCCTCGTTGAACCCGTACCCTGGCGAGCTTGTGGCCCTCGCGAGCGCCACGCTCTGAGTCACGCTCGCGGCCTTGTCCGCCGGCCGCGGGCTCAGCAGCATCTCGGTGATGTCCGGTCGCTGCTGACCGGCAGCTGGGTCGCCAGTGCTGGACATGGCGGAGGTCAGCGTGCGAACCCGCTCCTGGTAGTCGATCGCGAGTGCCTGGGCGATCATTCCGCCCATCGAGGCGCCGAGCACGTGCGCGGACGGCAGGTCGAGTGCGGTCAGCACCGCCACCGCGTCCGCGGCCATGTCGGCGAGCAGGTAAGGCGGCGGCGCCGTGCCTTCCAGCACGGCGAGCAGATCAACCGGGCCGAGGTCGTCCAGCCACGTCGACAGGCCCGCGTCGCGGTTGTCGAAGCAGATAACGAAGAATCCGCGGTCGGCAAGCGCGGACCGAAAACCCGCCGGCCACCAGGTCAGCTGCGCGCCCAGTCCGACCACGAGCAGCAGCGGGGACCCGTCCGGATCACCCTCGGTCTCGTAGTAGATCGAGCAACCGGCAGATTGAGCGTGCGGCACGCGCGACCCCCGTGGTTGGAACTACCGCGGTAACGGCGGCAGCCTACCTGTGCCCGAGGGCTATTTCTCGCCAGCCCAACGTGGGATTATCGGCGCAGCAGCCGTCCCTCTGCCCCCGGAGACAGCTATGACCGCAGCAGCCCCGACCACCACACAGGTAGGCCTCCGCCGGAACGCGATCGGGCTCCGTGAGGTCTTGTTCCAGAGCATCACGGACATGGCGCCCGGCGCCGCGATCGCGGCGTCGATTCCGGCCGGCGTCGCGTTCGCTGGCGGCTCGCTGCCCTTGTCGGTGATCTTCGCGCTCGTGGCGTGCCTGCTGTGCGCGTGGTGCATCGGCCTGCTCGCGCGCGAGATGCCCGCCGCCGGCTCGATGGCGACGTACGCGGCCCGCGGGCTACATCCCGCCGTCGGCTATCTCGTCGCGTGGGCCTACCTCATCGCCGGCCTGCTGATCGCGCCACTTGTCCTGCTGCAGCTGGGATTCACCACGGCGGCCACCATCAACTCGGAGTGGTCGAGCTACCCGCAGACCCTCTGGTGGCCCTGGTCGCTGCTCGGCGCGGTGATCATCCTCGTCGCCGGCTTCTACGGCATCCGCACGTCGACGCGGCTCGGCACCGTCCTCGGTGTCATCGAGATCGCGGTGTTCTTGGTCCTCGCTATCTTCTTCGTGGTGCACGCCAGCGGCCACAACACCGGCTCGGTATTCGGCACCGGCTACACGCCGCACGGGTACCGCGGTATCTCCGGGGTGCTCGCCGGCTCGGTTTTCACGATCCTGGCCTTCGGCGGCTTCGAGGGCGCCGCACCGCTCGCGGAGGAGGCCAGGAATCCGCGGCGCACCATCCGGCGAGCGGTGATGCTGGCGACGCTGCTCATCGGAGCTCTCTACGTTTTCACGACCTACGCGGTCGACGTCGCCTTTGGCCCGGCCAAGTTCGCGACGTTCACCACCGGCACCGGCAGCGCGTCCTGGGAGGGCATGGCCAGGTCCTTCTACGGGATCTTCTGGTTCTTCGTGTTCCTCGCGATCGTCAACTCGACGATCGCGAACGCGAACGCGGGCATCAACGTGTCGAGCCGGACCGGCTTTGCGATGGGCCGGATCGGGGCGCTGCCCCGCCAGCTCGCCATACTCAACGTCAAGCACCGGTCCCCGGTGGTCGCCATCGTGACCGCGTTCGTCGTCACGGTCGCCGTGACGCTCGGGCTGGGCTTGCACTACACGCCACAGGTGGCGTTCGCGATGGTGGGGACGGGCATCGTCATCTTGCTGGTCGCCGTCTACATCCTCATGAATGCCGCATGCATCGGCTACTTCGCGCGCCAGGGCCGCGGCTTCAACTGGTTCTCGCACCTGGTTATCCCGGTGCTCGGCATCGCCGCGTTCGTGCCAGCGTGGCTGACTGCGGCCGGGATCAAGGTGTTCTCCTTCGTGACGCCGCTGTCCGCGCCGTACTCCGAAATGGCATTCTGGGTCGGGGGCTTGATGGTGATCGGCCTTATCTACCTCGTCGTCCTGTACCTGGTTGCTCCCCAGCGCGTGAAGGAGGTAGGCCTGGTACACCTCGAGGTCCAGGACTAGCTTCTGACGCTCCGCGGGATGACCGGCAGGGTGATGTAGGACGGGTGCTGGGCGTCGTGGCAGATGGTCTGATCGGCCACGACGAAGTCCCGCTCGGTCGCCGTCGCTGCCGCCGCGCCGTTGCCCGGGTTGCGGTCGAAGCACGGGAAGTTTGAGCTCGCGACCTCGACTCGGACCCGGTGGCCCGCCTTGAATACCTGGCTAGTCGCGATGAGGTCGATCGCATACTCGTAGACCCGACCCGGCGTGATCGGCGCGGACTGGCCGGTGCCGTCCCGGTACCGAGCCCGAACGATCCCGTCGGCGAGGCCCATCGCCCGGCCGTCCGGCCACACGTCCACGAGCTTGGCGGTGAAGTCGGTGTCGGTCGCCGAGGTCGCCGCGTGCAGCGTGACCGCGAGCGGGCCGGTCACCTCGAGGTCAGTGGCCAGCACCTCACTGGTGAAGCACAGCACGTCGGACCGGGCCTCGACCGCGCGCTGATCACGCGGACCCGCCATCCAGCCAACTCCGCCGTCGGGGCCTGGCGGCATCAGCACCTGCCCGCCTGCCGTCGGCACCGGGTCAGCGGGGTCGTGCCGGTAGTGCGACGGCGTGGCGTCCCGAGGCGGCGGCGCCGGGGAGAGCGCGCCGCCTGAGTGCAGATACCACCGCGTCCACTCGGCGCGCGGCAGCGGCCAGTCCTCTTCGTCCCGCCACACGTTGTCGCCCATGACGAAGAGCTTGACGGCAAGCCCGGTGCCCTCCGCTGGCTCGCCCGCGACGAACCTGCGCAAAAAGCCGATCTGCAGCTGTTCCAGCCCGATGGCGGGAGCGGACGCCAGCAGCCCGAAGCTCAGCTCGCCGGCGGTGCCGGTCTGATCGCCGTGCGTCCACGGGCCGACGATGAGGGCCTGGTTGCCTCGCGCATGCTCCGTGGCCGCGTGCTGGCGCAGCGTGCGGTAGTTGTCCAGGGTGCCGCCGAGGAAAAGGTCGAACCAGCCGCCCACGTGCAGCGCGGGTGTGCTGATCCGGTCCCGCCTGGCGGCGTAGGACAGGTCGGCCCAGTACGCGTCGTGTTGCTCGTGGTCAAGCCAGCGCTGCCAGCCGGGCAGGATGCGGCTGACCGCGGGCATCTCGCGCGCTGGGAGGTGCCGGTAGGCAGCGCCGAGGCTCGCCGTGTGCGCCATCAGCGCGGCACTGTCCGCGCTGACGTCTTCGCCCGCCATGGCCCGGTAGCCGACCGTCTGCGCGGACTTCATGGTGAACCAGCCGAGCAGCTGGCCGAGCTGGAAGGCACCCTGCCGGTAGGCCAGGCCGCCGTAGTAGTCCGCCGGGGTGACGATGGGCACGAGACACTTCAGCGCGGCCGGCGCCTGCACGGCCGCCGCGAACTGCACCATGCCGACGTACGAGGACCCCCACATGCCGACCCGGCCGTCGCACCAGTCCTGTCGGGCGCACCACTCGATGCAGTCCACACCGTCATTCGCCTCGCTCTCGAACGGCGTGAAGTCGCCGTCGGAGGTACCCGTGCCCCGGCAGTACTGCAGCACGACGGCGAACCCGGCGTCGAGGGCCGGCAGCACCGGTGCGGTCCGGATCGCGGGCTCGCCGTACGGGGTCCGGATAAGAAGGGCGGGGAACGGGCCACCCTGGGCTGGCCGATAGGTGTCCGCGCGCAGCAGGGTGCCGTCGCGCGTCGGGATCGCCGCGTTGTGCTCCGCCAGAAGCGGGAAGGACGCCAGATCGAGCTTCGCCATGTCCCCATGATTGGGCAGCAGCCGTCGCCGGGCTAATGGCCTTCCACCTGGCGCAAGGCACGCCGCCTGGCCGCTGTCCTCCGCCGGTTCCTGGCGGTTAACCGGCCGCAGCGAGGTAGTGTCGGACAGCGATGAGCCAGGCCAGTGTTCTGCTAGCGGGCCGTTACCAGCTAGACGCACGGATCGATTTTGGTGGCGTCGGCGAGGTCTGGCGTGCGCGCGACCTCGTCCTGGACCGGCCGGTAGCGGTGAAGTTGCTCCGATCGGAGTACGCCGGGCAGGCCCAGGCGCTCGACAGGTTCCGGGCCGAGGCCCGCCAGGCCGGATCGGTTTCCCACCCAGGGATCGCGCAGGTCTACGACTACGGCGAGGACGGACCGTCGCAGCTCCCGTACCTGGTGATGGAGCTGGTCAATGGCCCGTCGCTCGCTGAGGTGCTCCGCGCCGGACCGCTCGACCCAGCCGCAACCATGGACGTGCTCGCGCAGACCTCGGCCGGCCTCGCCGCCGCGCACGCCGCGGGCCTGGTGCACCGGGACATCAAGCCGGCGAACCTGGTCGTCGGGCCGGGCGGCCGGGTGAAGATCACCGACTTCGGGATCGCGCACGCGGTCGGCTCAGCGCCGATCACGCTGACTGGCCTGGTGCTTGGCACGCCGGCCTACCTAGCACCGGAACGCGTCGCTGGCGGACCGGCCAGCTCAGCAAGCGATCTCTACGCGCTCGGCGTGCTTGGCCACGAGTGCCTGACCGGTGCGCCGCCTTTCAGCGGGACGCCGATGGAGATCGCGGCCGCACACCAGCACCGCGAGTCTCCACCGCTCCCTGCGTCGGTACCGGCCGGCGTGGCCGCGCTGGTGGCTCAGCTGACCGCGAAGGACCCGGCGGCGAGGCCCGCCAGCGCGGGCCAGGTGGCCGCTCGCGCAGCCCGGCTTCGCGATGAGCTCACTGGCGGCGCGGACAGCCGGCTGGCCGAGTATGCAGCGAGCCCGTTCGCTTCGCCGCTGGCTACGACACACCCTGCCACGGTCGCCTACCCGCCCTGGCGGGACGCAGACGATGGCAGGTACGAGCGCCGGCAGCCGGGCGGGAATATCCGGCGCCGCCTGCTGGGTGCGGCCGTCGTCGCCGCGGTCGCCGCGCTGGGCGGCGGAGTGCTCGCCGCGACACTGTCCGGCTCGCCGACCAGTCAGGGGGGCCCGTCGGCGCCGGTCAACCACCCTAGCTCGCCCGCTGTGCAGACCGTCGAGGTGAACAACGCCGCGCTCGTCGGCCAGCCCGTCTCAGCCGTGAGCCAGCAGCTGAGCCAGCTCGGGCTGACCCCCGCCATCACGTGGATCACCAGCGACCAGGGCCAGGATCCCGGCACGGTGCTCTCGGTCGATCCCAGCGGACCGGTCCCCGTCGGCAGCACTGTGACCGTCACCGCCGCTTTGCCCGGTTTCGGGCACCACCACCACGGTGGCGGCGATGGCGGCGGCGGAAACTGACCCGCACTGCCACCACCTCGACGGTTGGCCCATCCGCGCGCTGTCCTACGCCCCGGCCACCGGGGATGATAGGAGCGAGACGGTCATCAGGGCGGGTAACGGACGGTGCGGCGTGACCACGAAACTTCCGCTGGACGACATCAGGGTCATCGACCTGACGGTTGCCAGGGCGGGGCCGACCTGCGTTCGCCAGCTCGCTGACTGGGGCGCCGACGTCGTCCGGGTCGAGCCACCACCGAGCCCCGCCTCGACCGGGTTGGTAGGCAGCCGGCACGGCGCAGACTTCCAGCACCTGCACCGGAACAAGCGATCGCTGGCGCTCAACCTCAAGGCACCTGGCGCTTCCGAGGTGCTCATGCGGCTGGTCGACGGCAGCGACGTGCTGATCGAGAACATGCGGCCGCCGGTCAAGCAGCGCCTGGGTTTCGACTACGCGTCGGTGCATGCCCGGAACCCGCGCCTGGTCTACGGATCGATTTCCGGCTTCGGTCAAGACGGCCCGTACGCTGAACGCGGTGGCGTCGATCAGATCGCCCAGGGCATGGGCGGTCTCATGAGCGTCACTGGGCTGCCCGGCAGCGAGCCGACACGAGCCGGGATCCCCGTGTCCGACCTGGCCGCGGGCCTGTACCTGGCGATCGGCGTGCTGGTCGCGCTGCACGACCGCGAGCGAACAGGCAGCGGGCGCTGGGTGCAGACGTCGCTGCTGGAATCCATGATCGCCATGATGGACTTTCAGGCGGCGCGCTGGACCATCGACAACGAGGTGCCCGAGCCTGCCGGGAACCATCATCCGATGAGCGTGCCGATGGGCTGTTTCGCCACCGCGGACGGCTACGTCAACATCGGTGGTGCCGACGGACGGCTGCTGTCCAGCCTGTGTGAGGTGGTCGGCCTGCCGTGGATACCTGCCGACCCGCGCTTCGATTCGCTCGCCAGGCGGTCGGCCAACCGGGCCGAGCTGAACGCGCTGATCGGCGAGCGGCTGCGCACCCGCACCACGGCAGCGTGGGTCGCGGCGATGAACGCGGCCGGCGTGCCGTGCGGTCCGGTGTACCGGATGGACGAGGTGTTCGCCGACCCGCAGGTAGAGCACCTGGCGATGACCCAAGAGGTCCATCACCCGATACTTGGCCCGCTGAACATTGTCCGCAACGCCGTGCAGATGAGCGACGCGCCGCTCACCGTTCGCGCGCCTAGCCCCGAAATTGGCGCGCACACCGGCGACGTACTCGGCGAGCTGGGCTATCAGGCCGCCGAGATCGATCGGCTCCGCGCGGACGGCGTGATCTGAGCGGCCCATCTGCAGATAGCAACAAGGAAAGGACCCGTATGACGTCATCGAACTCGCCGGTTCAACTCGACACGGGCACGGACATGCTGCTCGTCGAAGCCGCCGGCGCGGTCGCCGTGGTGACCTTTAACAACCCCGCCAAGCGCAACGCGCTGTCGCGCGAGATCCGAGCGGCGCTGCCAGGCGCGCTGGCGGCGCTGCAGTCCGACCCGGAGGTCCGGGTCGTCGTGGTCACCGGCGCCGGTGACAAGGCTTTCGCGTCGGGCGCCGACATCTCTGAGTTCGGCGAACAGCGCACCACGCCCACGGCACGGGCGGACTACGACCGGGGCCAGGCGGCCCTGCTCGCGTCGTGGGCAAGCCTCGACAAGCCCGTCATCGCGATGATCCGTGGCTTCTGCATGGGCGGTGGCCTGCTGACTGCGCTGCAGGCAGACATCCGCATCGCATCCGATGACAGCCAGTTCGGCGTTCCGGCGGCCAGGCTGGGGCTCGGGTACGGGTTTTCCGGCGTCACCACGCTCACGGCTCTCGTGGGCCCGTCATGGACTGCGGAGATCCTGTTTTCTGCGCGGCGGTTCTCGGCGCCCGAGGCTCTGCAGATGGGTCTTGTCAACCGCGTTGTGCCGGTGGCCGAGCTGCGCGATCAGGTCATGGCGCTGGCAGCCGCCATCGCCGGTAACGCTCCGCTTACCGTCGCCGCGGCCAAGGCAGCTATTCGGGAGGCCGGCCGGCCGCCTGAGCGGCGCGACCTCACCAGGGTCGAGGCGATGGTCGAGGCGTGCTTTAGGTCCGAGGACTACCGCGAGGGTCAGCGCGCGTTCATGGAGAAGCGGCCGCCAGCGTTCACTGGGCGCTGAGCCGCGTAAAATGGGGTTGGCGATGGGGCTCGCCGGCACAGTGCCTCCGATGGCTGATGGCTCCTGCTAAGCGCCCACGTGGCGGGACAGGAGCAGCCATGGGAGGTCCACGCACCGATCCGGCCGTGACACACGCGGGCTCGTCGCCCGCGCCGGACCGCTCGGACCCCGCCGCGCTCGTCCGTCCCGGCACACCGGGCAGCGCGCTTGAGGCGTTCACCGGCCTGCTGTCGCCAACGCCGATTCAGGCCCTGCCAGGCGAGGATACGACGGGCCGCGACTTCGCCGCCGATCTCAACCTCGATCAGGTCATCGAAGCGATCGCAGCGGACCGGGAGCAGCACGAGCTCATCACGCAGGTGCTCTACCGGCAGGTCAGGGACGTCGGCACGCTGCTGTACCGGCACGAGGTCTTCCGTGACCTCGCGGACTGCGACGTGCTCGCCGCCGTCGATCGGTTCGGCGGCCGGATGCGAGACGTTCGGGTCCACCTGCGCGAGCTAGCCAGGATGCACTCGGCGCAGCAGCAACAGGGCTGGTTCCTGGACGCGGCCGCGATCTATTGTGACGCAGTCCGCACGCTCGCTGCGAGCCTTGGCCGGCTGCCGATCTCCTCGCGCGGCCTGCTGGCCTTCCGCGACTACTTGGCCGGTTACGCGGATTCGCCCGCCTTCGCGCGGCTGGCTGCCGACACCGCGGCCCGCAAGGCCGACCTCGCCGGCGTCTGCTACCTCGTGCGAATCAAGGGCCCGCGGGTCGAGGTGAGCCGCTACGAGGGCGCGCCGGATTACAGTGCGGAGATCGAGGCGACGTTCGCACGCTTCGCGCAGGGCGAGGCGAACGACTACCGGGTGCACTACCGGGTGTGGCCAGGCATGACCGGCGTCGGGGCGAAGATCGTCGAGCTCGTGGCCCGGCTGTTTCCCGCCGAGTTCACCGCCCTCGCCGGGTATTGCCAGGCACATGCGGTGTTCGTGGACCCGGTCATCGACCGCTTCGACCGCGAGTTGCAGTTCTATCTTTCCTACCTCGACTACATCCGGCCCGTGCAGGCCGCCGGACTGGAGTTCTGCTTCCCGGAGTTGTCGGCGGACTCCAAGGCAGTGTGCGCCATCCGGACTTTCGATCTCGCGCTCGCGGCCAAGCTCACCGGGAGCGACAGCACCGTCGTTACCAACGATTTCCAGCTCACGGGCGCAGAGCGGATCATCGTCGTGTCCGGACCCAACCAGGGTGGCAAGACCACGTTCGCGCGGATGTTCGGGCAGCTGCACCACCTGGCCGCCATCGGCTGCCCGGTGCCGGGCAGCGCCGCCCGCCTCTTCCTGTGCGATCAGATCCTGACCCACTTTGAGCGCGAGGAGGACATCGCCAATCAGACCGGCAAGCTGGAAGACGACCTGCTGCGGATTCAGGGGGCCCTGCTCGCGGCCACGCCAGCCAGCATCGTGATCATGAACGAGATCTTCGCCTCGACCACTCTGAGTGACGCCCAGTTCCTTGGCCGCAAGGTGCTGGCGAAGGTCGTCGAGAACGATGTGCTGTGTGTCTACGTCACGTTCGTCGACGAACTGGCCGCCTTCGGCCCGAGCGTGGTGAGCATGGCGAGCACCGTGGTCCCGGCCAACCCGGCGGAGCGGACGTACAAGGTGGTGCGCAAGCCGGCCGACGGTCTGGCCTACGCGCTGGCAATCGCCGACAAGCACCGGGTGACCTACGAGCAGCTGACCAGGCGGCTGGCCCCGTGAAGGCCCATCTGCTGTACCCGGACGCGGACTTCGACCTCACCGCGGAGCTGCCGCCCGGCCATGCCGACCT
>JASHOE010000215.1 GCA_030041275.1 Streptosporangiaceae bacterium | reverse complement strand
CGGCGTTCCAGGCGAGCCTCCGTACGGCTGCCCTGCCCGGCACTCAGTCGCCGGTTGCGACTTCTCCGGCTGGCCCGGCCGGCGACTCCCCGGCCGCCGGCGTCTCGCCCTTGCCAGGGGTTCCGCCGGCGGCCGGTGTCTCGCCGGCTGCCCTCGCCGCTGCGTCTCGTGCCTCCGCCGCCGATCGGTTCCTGATGTCTTCCAGGCTGTCGTGCAGTGCCTGCCAGACCAGGGCGAGGCTGCCGCTGAGCGGGTGGTCGCCGCGGATGACCAGGTGGCTGCCGGACGAGACTGGTTCCGCCGCACCGGAGGTGTCACCAGGGTCGCCGACGGCAGCGGACTCGCCGTGCGGCGAGGCGGCGCCTGAGGTCGAGCGCAGGCCTTCGGCCGCCGCGCGTGCCAGCTGGACGATCTCGGGGTCGGTCGCCTCGAGCGTGACGTGGTCCGTGACGGCGATCAGCATCTGCCTGCGGCCCGCTTCCTCGGGCAGCTCGTCGCTGCTGCCGGTGACGTCAGCGGTGCGCAGAGCGTCGCGTGCACGGTCGAGGTCCACTCCGAGTGAGACGAGCGCGCGGGCAGCTGCGGTGTTCGGGTCGGCGAGCGCCGCCAGCAGGATGTGGTGCGAGCCGAGCGCGCCCGCTCCGGCAAGGCGAGCGGCCTCGGCCAGGCTGGTGTCGGCGGCCGGGGTCGTCCGTAGCTCGGGTGGCTCCGGCTGCAGCTGGATCGCGGTGGTCCGCCGGCCGGCCAGCCGCCGCAGCAAGCCCGCGCGCTGCGTTTCGCCGGCTTCTGCCGGCAGCAGGTCGATCACCGCCTGCCGGACTTCGGTGAGGCTGCCCGCGTGCTTGATGAGGATCTGGGCGGCGACTCCGTTGCCCTCCCGGACAATGCCGAGCAGGATGTGCTCGGTGCCGATGTAGTCGTGGCCGAGCTGCAGTGCCTCCCGAAGCGCGAGCTCCAGGCACTTCTTCGCCCGTGGCGTGAACGGGATGTGACCACTGAGGCGCTCTCGCTTGCCGCGGCCGATGATGGCGATCACGTCGTCACGGCCGACGGCCAGGGTCAGGCCAAAGCGCTCGGCGGCCTTGGCGGCCAGTCCGGTCTCCTCGGCGAGCAGCCCGAGCAGGATGTGCTCGGTGCCGATGTAGTCGTGGTGCAGCCGGCGGGCTTCTTCCTGCGCGAGGACGATGCAGCGGCGGGCTCTGTCGGTGAAGCGCTCGAACATGCGACCCACCCTGGAGGACGCTATGAACCCTGTCAATACACTGCTATTAATAGGGTCACCGTGACTATGGTGGGTGCGGAGGCGCGGCGATGGACTGGGAAGACCGGCTCGATGCGTGGGAGCTCGAGATCGAGCTCAACGCCCAGCTCGACGGGTCGGACTGGGTGACGCTGGACCGAGCGGCAGCGTCGACGGGCGCCTCGAGGGCGGCGCTGCGGAGCTGGTACCGCAGCGGACAGATCCCGTCGCGGCTCGTGGACGGCCCGCACGGGCCGCAGCGGCTGGTGCCGCTCGCCCTGGTCGCGGCCAGAGCTGAGGCGTCTCCGCGGCTGCGCCACGCGGCTGAGCGTCAGCTGGCTGACCAAGCGCAGCTCGAGATCCTCCGGCACCGGGTCGATCAGCTTGAGCTTCGGCTGAGCGCCCTGGAGCAGCACCAGCCCGACGTGCAGTAGCCGCATCAGCCCGACGAGCGGTAGCCGCGCCATGGTTGGCCCCAGCTATCGTGCGTGGCATGACGCGCGTGCCGCCCGAGCTCGTGGACAATCCGGACCGGCGCCGGTGGAACGACCGGTACGCCACCAGCGAGTACGCTCCGCCGACGTTCACGCCGCATCCGCTGGCGGAGCTGGTGCTCGGCATGCCGCTGCCCGACGGCCCGGTGCTCGAGCTCGCCTGCGGGCCGTCCGGCGGCGCGCTGCTGGCCGCCGAGCGCGGTCGCGAGGTGACCGCGGTGGACGTCTCTGACGTGGCGCTCAATCTGCTCGCGGACGAGGCCCGGCGGCGGCGGGTGGATTACCTGATCACGCTCATCGCGGCCGACCTCATCACCTGGCGGCCGCCACCCGGATCGGCCTATGCGCTCGTGCTGTGCATCGGTTACTGGGACCGGGCCCTGTTCGGCGACGCCGCCAGCGTGGTCGCAGCCGGCGGCGTGCTCGGCTGGCAGGCACTGTCGCTCGCCGCCCGCGACGCGAACCCGCGGCTGCCGGTGAGCTGGTGCGTCCGGGCAGGAGAACCCGCGAGCTTGCTGCCGCCCGGCTTTCAGGTGGTCAGCCAGGACGACGTTGGCCCCAAGCCCGCGACCCGGCGGCGCCTGGTCGCCCGCAGAGTGGGCTAGCCGGCCGAAGAGGTCAGCGCGCTCGCGATGGCCGAGCCGACCGCACGGGCGACCGGCGGCGGGAACGCGTTGCCGACCTGCCGGTACGCCGCGGTCTTGCGGCCGGCGAACTGCCAGCTGTCCGGGAAGCCCTGCAGTCTCGCCACCATCCGCACGGTCAGCTTGGGTGGCTGGGTGGCCGGGTGATCAGGTCCCGGCGGTCCGTCGGCGATGCCGAGGCCGTCGACGCCCAGTGCCCGCCACGCCGCCCGGGCCCGCGTGGGTCCGAGGTCCGGGCCGCCGTGTTTCTTGCTGCCGCCGACGACCGTTGGCGCGATCAGGTCCGCTCGCGCCGCCCATCCGGGCGCGCCCGGCCAGCCCGCGGCAGCCATCAGGTCCGCCAGGGTCGGCCCTACCGTTGGCGGCGGCCCAGGCTGCGGCTCCGGCCAGCGGAACGCAGCAGCCCATGGGTCAGCCAGCGCGACGAGCACGAACCGGGGCCGCAGTTGCGGGACCCCGTGCTCGCTCGCGTTGACCAGATCCCACCGGGACCGGTAGCCGAGCTGCGCCAGCCGCCCGCATACCTGCGCCCGGTAGCCGTCGAACCGGCGGGCGCAGAGGCCGCGTACGTTTTCCAGCAACACGGCGCGGGGGCGGATCTCCGCGACCAGACGCAGCGCCTGCGGGAACAAGTCGCGCTCGTCATCTGCGCCCAGCTGACGCCCGGCAACGGAGAACGGCGGGCACGGCACGCCACCGGCGAGCAGGTCCGCGCCGGCATAGCCACGCCCGTCGACGTTCGCCACGTCGTCCTCGACTATCTTCCAGTCGTCGCCCCGGTTGGTTCGCAGCGTGGCGCAGGCGTCGGCGTCGAGCTCGATGGCGGCGGCGTGGTGAAAGCCAGCTTGCTCGAGGCCGAGCGCCTGGCCGCCGGCGCCCGCGCAGATCTCAACCACCGTCAGCTCTTGCAAGCCCGCATCCTCCCGGCCAGCCCACTTCCTCGCGGCGGGCACTGCGCCGATTCTGCCCGCACGCGAGTGCCGGGGGGCGATCCCACGCCGGGTGATAATGACGCCTGAAGAAGGGAAGTGCAGCCTGGTGACCGATCTCAACGCGCTCGCTGAGGCCCTGCTCGACGCCGCTGCCAGCCGTACGCCGCTGCCGCCACTCACCGAGACCTACCCGGGCCTCACACTGGACGACGCGTACACGATCCAGCAGCGTCAGATCCGCACCAGGCTCGCCGCTGGCGCGGTGATCGCCGGGTACAAGATCGGGCTGACCTCCGAGGTAGCCCGGCGGCAGTTCGGCGTCTCCGGCTGCGACTTCGGTCATCTGCTGTCGGACATGGAGTATGTCGCCGACAACCCGGTGCCGGTGAGCGCCTTCCTGCAGCCGCGGGCCGAGCCAGAGATCGCGCTCGTGCTCGGCAAGCCGCTGGGCGGCCCGCGGGTCACCGTGAGTGACGTGATCGCGGCGACTGCCTACGCGATTCCGGCGATCGAGATCATCGACAGTCGGATCGCGGGCTGGCAGATCAGCTTGCTGGATACGGTGGCAGACAACGCCTCGAGCGGTGGCTTCGTGCTAGGGCAGGCGCCCCTGCCGCTCGATCGGGCGGACCTGTCCCTGACCGGGTGCGTGCTGCGCCACAACGGCCGCATCGTCGCGACCGGCGCGGGGGCGGCGGCGCTGGGCTCGCCTCTGCACGCCGCGGCCTGGCTGGCGAACGAGCTGATCGGCCGTGGTGCGCAGCTTGCAGCCGGTCACGTCATCCTGACTGGCACGATCACGACAGCGATTCCAGTCGCGGCTGGTGACGCGGTGACGGCGACCTTTGACCAGCTGGGCTCCGTCACTGCGGTGTTCGATTAGCTGGAAGGGACCATGACTGCTGGCCACACGGCGATCGTCACCGGCGCGAACCATGGCATTGGCGCCGCGACTGCCGAGGCGCTCGCGCAGCGCGGCTGCGCAGTCCTGTGCACGTTCTTGCGGGTCCAAGACCCGCCTGACCCTGGCACGCCAGAGGCGTACCGGGACGGCCGGGCGCAGGACGGCGCGTCGGTGGTCGCCAGGATTGCTGCCGCGGGTGGCCGAGCCATGGCGGTGGAGGCCGATCTGTCCGATCCCGCCGCGCCAGCGATGCTGTTCGACGCTGCCGAGGGTCAGCTGGGTCCGGTGGACATCCTGGTCAACAACGCCACCGGCTGGCTGGCGGATACGTTTGCCCCGCTGCCGACTGACCGGCTTGGCAGATCGCTGCGCGCGGTAAGCGCGGCCAGCTGGGAGCAGCAGTTCCGGGTTGACGCGATGGGCGCCGCCCTGATGATCAGCGAGTACGCCCGGCGGCATCGATCCCGCGGCGCTGACTGGGGGCGCATTATCGGTCTCACTTCTGGGGGCGACCTCGGCTTCCCCGAGGAGGTCTCCTACGGGGCGGCCAAGGCAGCGCAGACGAACTACACGATGTCCGCCGCGCTGGAACTGGCGCCGTTCGGCGTCACGGCCAACATGGTCTATCCGCCCGTCACGGACACCGGCTGGGTCACCGACGCCGTCCGGGCCGAGGTGGCCGCCCGCCGCGAGCTGATCCATATCGCCAGCCCTGCGGAGGTAGCCGAGGTGATCGCCTACCTGGCGTCCGAGGAGGCCGCGCTCATCACCGGGAACGTGATCGTCCTCCGGTGAGCGCAGGCGATCTGCCGTGCCGACGGCGGTCGGCGTCAGTCCTCGTGGCCGAACGCCTCGCGCAGCGTGGCCTCCTGGTCGGCCGACAGGTTCGTGCTGATGAGCTCAGCGTCGGTGCCCTTGAACTCCGTCGCAACGCGATCCATGACAGCGTCGGAACTGAGCAGGAACAGCGCTGAGGTACCGGGAGTCACCTTCTGGCGGACGCTATTGATGAATGAGTCGCTGATTCCTACGTCGGCCAGCGAGCCGAACAGCGCCCCGGTAGCCGCGCCGATGGCGAGACCCAGGATCGGGATGAAGAAGATCAGGCCGAAGAGCAGCCCCCAGAAGCCACCGCCGAGTGCGCCGGCCTTCTTTGTCGAGTGCATCTCCCGGGTCTTGGGCTTGCTGCGGCCCGGCTCCCAGCTCACCACCGCGGCGTCCTGCACTTGGATGAGGGCCTCGCTCTGCAGCTTCTCCAGCGTCGCGAGGGCGTCGTCGGCGCCGTAGGGCGAACCGAACTTCCAGGCCGTCAGAGTTGCCATGTATTGTCCCCCGCTCGATGGGCAGACGGGCAAGGTGCCCGCCCGGCTTGGATGAGTGTCTACAACGATCTGGCCCGGCTGGCAGTGGCGTCATCACCCGCCCTGGGTGATGCGGTCTTGCCCGGGCTGGCGGCGGTCCGTCGCGGTAGGAGGACAGCGATGACCAGGCCGATCAGCGTGATCACCACGAGCACGGTCAGCGCGGCAGCGAACGGTCCACCGCCGGGCAGCTTGGCAGCCACCAGCACCGAGCCGACCAGCGCGGTACCAAGTGACGAACCGAGGTTCGAGACGCTCCTGGACAGGCCAGAGATGTCGCCCTGATCGGAGTCGGCGAAGGCCGACTGAACGACGTTGACGGAGGACGTCAGCATCACGCCGAGCCCGGCGCCGAGCACCAGCAGGCCAGGGATCCAGCTGAAGATCCCGGTGTCAGAGCGGACGACCCCCAGCAACAGGCCCATCCCAGCGACGGCCCCGCCGAAGCCCGCCATGATCAGCGCGCGCTGGCTGTGGCGTCTCGCGAGCCGGTCAGCAGCGGCCGAGGTGACCAGCACCCCAACGATTGCCGGGGTCAGCATGAGCCCCGTCTGGACGGCGTTGTAGTGCTTGATCTCCTGGAGGTACACGGATATCACGAAGAACGCGCCCTGCATTGTCAGCCACTGGACGAGCTGGGTGCCGAGCCCCAGGTTGCCGGTGCGATTCAGGAACAGCCGGAGCCGCAGCAGCACGTCGCGACCGCGTCGCTCGGCGGACCTGATGTGCAGGATGAACCAGACCAGGAACGCGGCGCCGATGGCGACGAACAGCCAGACGGGAGAGATGCTGCCCTTGGGTATCAGCACGGTGCCGCCGATGGCGAAGTCCTGCCGAGCGACGAAGAAGCCGTAGGTGCGGGACTGCAGGACGCCCAGCACGACGAAGAACAGCCCCGCAGCCGACAGGACCGCACCGGTCAGGTCGAACCGGGGCCGCCGTCCGGTTTGTGCGGGCTCGGCGATCCGGCGGGCCATCAGGATGATCCAGGCGACCGCGAGGACCTGCAGCCCGAAGGAGGCTCGCCAGCTGATCGCGCTGGTGATTGTCCCGCCGATGAGCGGCCCGGCCGCCGCGCCGAGGCCGGCCGCGCCGCTGACCATCCCGAAGTATCGCGCTCGCGAGGTCAGGTCGGGAAAGGACACCGTGATCAGGATGTAGATCGGCGGGATCAGCAGCGCGGATCCCACGCCTTCGAAGATCGAATAGCCGATCACCAGCAGGACGATGCTCTGGGCGGGCAGCGCGAGCAGGGCACCCACGCCGTAGATGACCAGGCCGATGACAAAACAGCGCTTCCGGCCCCAGATGTCGGTCAGCTTGCTGCCAGGAATCATCAGCGCGGCCATCGTGAGCGTGAACAGCGTGATGGCCGTCTGCACGCCGAAGACGGTCGTGCTCAGCTCATGGGCGATCGCGCTGATCGCCACGTTCATGTTGGAGGCTGCATAGCTCGCTACGAACTGGGCGAGGGCCAGTGGCCAGACCATGCTCCGGGCGGTGTCGACGGCGCCGCCGTTACGAGAGTCGGTCACCTAGACCCGCCTTGCTCCAGCGCGCATGCCCAAAGCATCCGTGGGCGCGCCGATCCGGACATCACACCGGCAGGGTGATCAACGCGGCCGCGCCCGCCTAGCTGACGCCCCAATCACCCGCCCGGCGTGATGCTGCGCGGGCGGCAGACGGCAACAGTGCTGTGCGTGTTGTCAGTCGGCCGGCGACGACAAAAGGGGATACCGCCATGAAACGGTGCCAGCAGGACACGGCGACGATTCAGCTGAACTCAAGGCTGCTCACGAGCGGGGTCGTGCTCGCGGGCCTGGGCTGCGCGATGGGACTCATCGGCGTGGCGCTCACCGCGACCGCGGCGGCCGATATCGCCAGGCAATGGATCAACCAGCAGGAAGTGCCGCCGACCGAGCTCGCCCGGCAGCAGTTCGCCAAGGCCAAGGCGGCCACGGCGGCCGGCGCCGATACGTGGCGCCACCACCCGGCCACCGCGGCGGCCCACCGGCACTGAGCACGTCCGGACGGATGGCCGTCGCCGCACGGCCATCCGCTCCGGGTGATGCGGGGCGAGCGCGTGGCTGCAAGGCTCCTTCGCGCCAGGCTGCGCGTTGGCATGCCGCGAGGGGGCTCCCATGAACCGCTACCCGAACATCAGTGACCACGGTCTCATCGGCGACCTGCAAACCGCCGCCCTGGTGAGCACGGACGGCACGATCGACTTCTTCTGCTGTCCGCGTTTCGACTCACCGAGCGTGTTCGCGTCCCTCCTCGACGCCGAGAGTGGCGGATACTTCCGGATCGCTCCCGACCGGGATGACTACGTGAGCCGGCAGTTGTACTTCCCGGACACCGCGATGCTCATCACGCGGTTCATGACTCCGGACGGAGTCGGTGAGGTCCTCGACTTCATGCCAGTCATCGAGGGAGGTCCGACCGACCGGCACCGGCTGGTCCGCCACCTGAGGGTGGCCAGGGGAACAATGCGGTTCGTCATGGAGATCCAGCCGCGCTTCGACTACGGGCGCGCCATGCACACGGTAGACGTCACCGACGCCGGCGCCATCTTCCGCACCGCGGGCGGCATGGAACTGACCCTGCATTCCACCGGGGAGCGCCGTCCAGCCGCCGACCGCGGAGCTGCCGTCGAACGCGTCGGCGACGGTCTGCATGCGACGTTCACGATGCGCGAGGGTGAGTACGGCCGCGGCGTGGTGCTCGAGTCCATGGGTGGCCAGCCGCAGGCGCTGCCGACGGCTGAACTAGAGGGGCTGGCGCGAGACAC
Organism: Streptosporangiaceae bacterium; assembly: GCA_030041275.1. Lineage (GTDB taxonomy): Bacteria > Actinomycetota > Actinomycetes > Streptosporangiales > Streptosporangiaceae > JAJYUU01. The sequence continues at coordinate 23,144 of JASHOE010000215.1, read as the reverse complement.
CGCGGCGTACTGGAAGAAGTGGCTGCACAGTTCGACGTACACCGGCCGCTGGCGGGAGATGGTCGCCAGGTCGGCGATGACCCTGAAGCTGCTTACCTACGAGCCCAGCGGCGCGCCGGTCGCCGCGGCGACGTTCGGGCTGCCCGAACAGATCGGCGGCGAGCGGAACTGGGATTACCGGTTCACCTGGATCAGGGACGCGTCAATGTCCATTCACGCCCTGGTTGGCCTCGGGTACATCGAGGAAGCCCAGAAGTTCGCCCACTGGATGCGTGATCGCGGCATCACGAGTAAGGGCGCCGACGGGTCGGGTCCCTTCAAGATCATGTACCGGGTCGACGGCTCGTCGGACCTTACCGAGGAGATTCTCGATCACTTCGAGGGCTGGCGCGGATCGCGGCCAGTCCGGATCGGCAACGGCGCCGCCGACCAGCTCCAGCTCGACATCTACGGCGAGGCCCTGGACGCGATCCTCACCGGCGACGAGTACGGGCTGCCCATCGCGCACAGTGGCTGGGTGGGCCTGACCAGCCTCACGGACTGGGTCGCCGCCAACTGGGATCAGCCCGACGAGGGTGTCTGGGAGACGCGCGGCGGGCGGAAGGACTTCACCTTCGGCCGGGTCCAGTGCTGGGTCGCCCTCGACCGCGCGATCCGGCTTGCGAGACGACACGGCTGGCCAGCCAACGTCTCGCGCTGGGAAGCTGAGCGCGACAAGCTCTACAACCAGATCATGGACCGCGGCTGGAATCCCAAGGTCGGGGCCTTCACCCAGCACTACGCCACCGAGGTGCTCGACTCTTCGCTGCTGCTCATGCCGCTAGAGGGCTTCATCTCCGCCAACGATCCGATGTGGATGTCGACGCTCGACGCCATGGACCGTGAACTGGTCTCCGACAGCCTGGTCTATCGGTACAACCCGGCGGCCTCGCCTGACGGGCTGCATGGTGACGAGGGCACGTTCTCGCTGTGCACGTTCCTGTATGTGGACGCGCTGGCGAGGGCTGGCCGGATCGACGACGCGGTGCTGACCTTCGAGAAGATGCAGACCTACGGCAACCATCTAGGGCTGTATTCCGAGGAGATCGGGTCCACCGGCGAGCAGCTCGGCAACTTCCCGCAGGCGTTCACTCACCTGTCGCTCATCAACGCGGCGCTCAGCCTCAACCGTGAGCTGGACCGGCGGCACGGTCGGCACCAAATGGCCTCGATGCTGGCGACCGGCTAACCCGCGGATCAGGCTGCGAGCCCGAGAGCACCGTCGAGCACGAGAGCGATGCCGGCGACGGCCAGGCCACCCATCAGCACTTCGCGCCCGTGCTGTCTCAGCCAGCCGTCGATGGCCTTGAGCTTGCGATTGGTAGCGTCTGGGGCAGCGAGGTAGAGGATCAGCGGGAGCCAGGCGAGCAGCACGTTGATCACAATCACGAGGAGAGCCGCGAGCGCGATGAGCGCCGTGCTCTCTTCGTGCGCCGTGGCGATGACTGACACGGCGGCGATGAAGGTCACCGACGGGCTGAATACCAAGACCCCGACCGTGAAGGCCGTGCGTGGGCCCGGGTTTGCCACGAGCCTGCCCACGAGGTTGGGCCGCTTGGTCGTCTTGGCCGGACGGGGCTTTCGGGTAACCAGGAAGAGGCCCGCGCCGAGCGCGAGCACGCCGAGCCCGAGGCGGAGGCCGTATCGCGGCTCGCGCTCGCCGGCGTGCTGTAGCCCGCCGGCGCGCAGCGCGACAAAGATGATCACGCCGACGACCACGGTCATCGCGAGCGCACCGCAGAGGAAATACAGCGACGTCCGGCGTGGCTCGGCGGAAGCGAGGAACACGGTCGCGACTACCAGCGCGGTGGGGGACAGCGCGGCGAGAAATGCGAAACCGATCGCCTGCTCGATCATGGTCCTGGCTCCCTAGCCGCTTAGCCCCGCGGCATCGGCAGCCGCTCTATCGGCCAACTGGTTGCGCCCGTCGGCTGCCGGTGACGGGCATCGTGAGATGGCAGGTCACCCCGTTCCCTCCCCGGTACGCGCCTGCGGGTCATCCTTCCGCGCGGCAGCGCTGGTGACGTCACCCGGCACGGGTGATGCCGGAGCCGGTGCGGGCGTGCCGGGTAGCGCCCACGACGCGGGAGCGATCCGCAGGCTGGCCAGGTAGGCGACGATGACCGCGACGATGACCACCGGCATCGTGGCCAGCCCGTCGGCGGACAGCAGCAGCGTGGCAAGCAGCACGGCCGTGAACGGCAGCCGAAGCATGACCGCAAACATGGCGCCCATGGCCATGGCTATCGCCGGGATCAGTGCAAGGCCAGGCAGGTGCGACAGCGCGATCCCGCCCGCGGCGCCCAGCAGGAGCGACGGGAACACCGGGCCGCCGCGGAAGCAGCTCATCGACAGCGCGTAGCCGAGGCCCTTGCACGCCACCAGCAGCACCAGCGCGCCGGCTGTGTAGCTGGAAGCGTGCTCGATGAGCGGGTCGAGGGCACTCTGCCCCGAGAACAGCACCAGCGAGCTGCTCTTCCCCGTTCCCTCGGCGAAGGCGATCGCGAGGCCGGCCACGACAAGCCCGACGACCGGGGTCAGCAGCATCGCGCGCCGTTCGACGTGCGGCCGGATCAGCAGGGCGAGCCGCCGGATGGCCGGGCCGAGCACAGCGGCGGCGAGGCCGATCACGATTGCCCAGCAGAACTCCACCGCGTCCGGCCGCGCGAACGGCGGCAGGTGCGGCACCGACAGCGAGAACTCGCCGAGCGCAGACCACGTACCGAGGCCCACAAAGATCAGCGCCCCCACCCCGGCGGCAAGCAGGCCAGGAAGGAGCACGAGCTCCAGCGATGCTCCGCCGATGCCCGCCATTTCCATGAGCAGGAACGCGCCGACGATGGGCGAGCCGAGCAGCGTACTGATCGCGGCGAAGGCGCCCGTGCCCGCCATGAGCGTCGTCACGTTGGGCGGGACCGGACGCCGGGAGAGCCGGGTGAGCGCTCCCGCTAGGCCGCCGCCGAGCGCGATGAGCGGAGCCTCGGGGCCGAGAACGGCGCCCAGCGACAGGGTGGCCAGCGCGGCCAGGAGCACGCCGGGGAGCTCTATCGGCGTGGGCGTGCCCGGCTGCAGGCCGTCGGCTGGCGAGTGACCGCCGTGGCCAGGAAGTCGCGTGATCGCGAGCGCGACGATGAGCCCGGCCACGGCGAGCAGCGGCAGCGGCCACCAGATGGGTTCGCGGTGGAAGCCCAGTCCGCTCGGCAGGCTGGTGTACAGCCACCCTTGCAGCTTCGTCACCAGCGCGAGGAACCCCCAGGACACCGCGGAGATGGGGACGCCCATGGCGGCGGCGAGCAGCAGAAGCACGAGGTAGCGGCGGCTTCGCAGCACGCCTACCGGGTCGGCTGATGTCACCCTGAGCTCCGGCCGCTGCCGCTGGTCATGCTCTGCGCAGCCGCGGTGCAGGCGCCGCGGCGCGCGCCCCCGTTGTCACGTGGCGAAGCGCAGCGTCGCGCCGACGCCGTCCAGCGGCCTGGCGATGCCGCCGAACGCGCTGGAGCTGCCGGTTTCGACTAGATCTTCGGGCAGGAAGTTCAGTTCAGCGCTCGTGGTCGCGATGGCGCGGACGAGTGCGGCGTCGGCCCGATCGGTACCCGGATTGCTCACCTGCCGGTCGCGCAGCTCGTCCGCCGAAGCGCCTAGGTCGTGGCCGGCCGGACCAATCCAGGCGGAGGCGGTGGACGACGGATTGTCTGCCAGGAACATGTCGAGTACCTGGCCGTCGGCGAGCGCGGTCATGGCGGCTGCCAGCCCCTGCACGGCATGGTCGTGCGCGAGCCGCACCTGCCAGTCGGCGAATCGGCTCCGTACCTCGCCGTCCGTCCAGTTGGCCAGCGCGCGGTCAGCGGCGTCGGCGAGCAGCTGGCTGTCCGCGGGCACCTCCTCCTCGAACACGTACGTCGCCTCCCGCAGCTGCTTCGGCAGCCGGGTGAGCAGCAGAGACCGCGCGTGCACGTCGCCGGCGACGACGAGGATGCGCGCGTCGAATGCCGACGCGGCCTTGGCTACCTCGGCGGCCAGCGCCTTGGCGTTTTCCTCCCAGGTTTCCTCGACGCTGCGCTGATAGCGATCCTGAGACCAGCCACCCACCGAGGTTTTGTGCAGCGGCCAGTCGCGGCTGGTGGTCCAGTTGCGCCACCAGTCGCCGGTACCGCCGACCGCAAGAACCTCGCCCCCCGCCCGGGTGGCATTTACCCGCAGGTGCGGCACCGGCGGTGGCTGCTGGGCCAGCAGCGGCATGAGGTGAGGCAGCGCCGCGAACCGCGCGATCTGCCGGCGGGGAGGCTCGTGCAAAGACGCTGTCAGGGTGACCGTGCCGCGGCGGGCAAACACCGCGGTGCCGGGTACGGCGACGTCGCGATCGGTCACGACCCGCCCAACGGCATCGAGCGTCGCCGCGTCTGCGCCGGCGGCGGTCAGCTGTTCCCTGGCGGCGCGCCAGCGGAGCTCGACTGCCTGCGGCGTGCTCTCATGAATCCGGTCGGTATCGGTGTACACCGAGACGTAGCCGCCGATCTCGTCATACAGCGGCCGCAGGAAGTCCAGCTTCATGGCGCCCCCAGCTCCTGATCGGTTACACCCCGCCCGCCCAGCACGCCCGGCCTGTCAGTCCGGCATACCCGGATGAGGACGGACTCTCACCGCCGAGGCCGACGTGGGTCAGAAACTGGGCGTTAGGGCGGCGCGTCGTCAGGCCACGCCGTTGCGGCTCGCGGTGACGGCCACGGTCGAATAGGCCATCGTGAAGCTGCCGCCCATCGCGTCGATCGCGGCTCTGACGCCGTCCAGGATCTGCGCCAGCTTGTCGGGCGCGAGCTGCGTGAGGGAGCCGAGCGTCGGGAGCTGGTCCAGCCATTCGTCCCTGGTGTAGGTGCGCTCCCAGTCGAACTGCCACTGCTCCGGTTCGCTGAAGCTGGCGGCCGCGCGGATACCATCGGCGATCTTGGCGAACAGCGGCTGGTAGAGGTCCAGTGCTGACCTCGGCGGCTCGCCGGCACGGTTGAACGGCGAGTCCGGAACCACCTGCCGGTAGACCCTGGCCTGGGCTTCCGTCACTTCCGGCGGGGCCTCGAAAACATGGTGGAACGGGGCGAGGCGTCCACCCGGCCGCAGGATGCGCGCCGCCTTGGCCGCCCCGGCGACCGGGTCCACCCAGTGCCAGGCCGTGCCCGCGATAACAGCGTCGAATTCCCGGCCCGCCGGATCCCAGGACTCAAACGTCGCGACGTCGACGTCGACGCCGGTGCGCCGGGCAAACTCCGCCATCCTGGGGTCTGGCTCCACGCCGAGTACCGAGCAGCCGGCCGCCTGGAATTGCCGGGCTTCGATGCCTGTGCCGCAGCCGACATCGAGCACGTCGTGGCCAGGGCTGGCGCCGATGATCCGATTCACCAGGGCATCGGGGTACGGCGGGCGGGTGCGGTCGTACCGATCGGTGTCACCGCCGAACGACTCGGCGACCTGTCGGTGCTGATGCGGCCCGGATGCTGGCGGACGCGGGTTAGCTGGCGGTGTGGCGGACATGCGACCACCGTACGGGCGAGCCCGCGCTGGTGGCCGGCTCAAGCGACGCGGATCCTTACGCCGTGTGCGAACGCTGGTCAGGACGTCGCTGGTGATCCCTCCGCCTGGCCGGGCTGCGTCGACGGCCGCCGGGAAGCGCCGGCCCGGTGCCGCCACAGCCACGCGCCTAGCGCTATCACCAACCCGCCCCTGAGCCAGATGTCCGCCAGGTTGAACGTCGGGCCGTAGAACGAGACGTGGAGCCAGTCCACGACTCCGCCGTGCAGCGCGGCGGGCGGCCGGGTCAGGCGGTCGATGAGGTTGCTCGCGGATCCTGCGGCCGCCACCGCGGCGCCCATGCCCTGCACGCGGCTGCGGGCGCGCACCGCCCAGGTTCCCAGCAGAATCACCGCCGCGACGGCTAGGGCGGTGAGGGCGGGCTCGTAGCGCGCGCCCAATCCGAACGCGGCGCCATGATTGATGACGAGTTGCAGCCGGACCAGTCCGCCGGCGACCGTGATATCGCGTCCGCCGGCGAGCCGGGACAGCGCCCATGCCTTGGTCGCCCGGTCTGCCGCGACGGCGAGAAGTGCGACGGCAACGCACCAGAGCGCCGGCGTTGCGGCTACCCGCGCACCCGCCGCGCGGAGGCCGGGTGCTGACGGCCTCGAGGCCGGCCTGCCTGTCACGTCACGAACCTGCCCTCGCTCGCTGCCGTCAGCGGATCGCGGCCCCGAGGCCTGGATCTGATCGAGTCGTTTCCTCAGCGTAGGGCGGATTCAGGGTAAGGCAGATTCAGCGCAGGGCCGACTCAGCGCAGGGTCGACTCAGCGCAGGGTCGACTCAGCGCAGAACCGCCGACGGCGCCCGGCCCTGCCAAGTCGGCCGCAACACACCGCCTGCCGGGCCGGGCTTGCCGACTGCGTGGGGCTCCCGGCGAGCCCGGGCTGGCCGCGGCCATGCCCGGACGTTGGCCGGCCGAGCGGTTTAGTTGCTGATCTTGATGGTTGGCTCGAGTCCCTGGGTGGCGCAGGGACCGTTGACCGCGCACGCGGATACAGTCACCTGCGGTATAGCGCTGCCTTCATCGAATGCCTTTACTGCAGCGTCTGCGATGACGAGCAACTCAACGGTCTGGGCCCTGCCCGGCTTGCAGTCGAAGGCGGTTCCGGCGTTGCCAGAGCCGATTGCGAGATATTTGCCGACCCGCTCGGTGAGGCCGAAGATCGCGACAGACCCGGACACCGCGTATGGGCCCGAGCATCTGGCCGTAACGAAGACGTCCACACCCGCTCCGTTGGCCACCAGCGTGGCCGGCGATCTCACTGCAATCTGCAGCTGGAGCGGCGGTGAGGACTGTCCTACGGCCGTTCCGGCCGGGCCCAGCGCCAGCGCCGCCGCGGCACCACCCGCAACAACGAGGCCAACCAGGGATACCTTGATTCTCTTGGAAAGTAACATCGTGGAGCCCTGCTCTCGTTAGAACGTCTCCGCCGGCCCAGACCGGGGCTGTCGCCACCGTCAGGCCTTCGGGACAGCGACTTCTGGCTTATTTCTTGATCTCGATGACGCGCTCGGGCTGCTGGCTGGCGCAGTTACCGTCGGCATCGCATGCCTGAATGAAGCCCTGGGCGATCGCGGGGCCGGTCGTGAAGTCCTGGCTGGGCACCTCGGGCGGCGTCGCCGTCCCGGTTCCGATCAGTACGATCACGGGCACATCCACGGTCTCGCTCTTGCCCGTGCAGTCCACCGTCCCGTTTCCGAACCCGGTGGCGATGTCGCCGTGTACGGCCTCGGTGAGCGTCACCTGCACAGCGGTGGAAGCGACGCCCGCGCAACTGGCGGTGACGGAGACGTCGACACTTGCTCCGTTCGCGCCGAGCGTGGCTGGCGAGCTCACCCGTATCTGCGCCTGGACCGGAGGCGAGGACTGTCCTACGGCTGGCCCCGCGGGGCCCAGCAGGGCCGCCGCGACTGCGCCACCTGCGACAGCGAGCCCGACCAGTGCCGGGCCTAATCTGCTACGAAGTTGCATTTCTCAACTCCTCATTCTCGGGGACAGGTTTGCCCGTCGGCTCGCGCCTTCGGGTTGTTGATTGATAGCTCGCGAGGCCGACGATGGCGGCCACCGTCAGCGGGATGGCCGGGACCTGCCAGATGAAGTCGAAACCGCTGTGCAGGAGGAACGCGACTGCCGCGGCCACCGCACCCGCCCACAGCGCGCGATCCGAGGAACTGGCCCGCACCCGCCACAGCAAGCCCGCGCCGCCGACAAGAAGAACCGCAGCAAGCGCCCCCCCGACAATGCCCAGGTCGGTGAGTACCTGCAGGTACTCGTCGTGGGCGTACTGATCCACGTTGACGACGCCGCCGGGGCTGGTCCAGTGCAAGGCGTGCCCGGGGCCCACTCCGGCCAGTGGGTGACTCGCGATGACCCGCAACGCCGCGTCGGCTTCGCCTGAGCGAGCGGGCGATGCAAGGGTGAGCCTGGCGTGTGTCAGCGCGCGCAGCGCATCGTGGACCTGCGGTACCAGGATGATGAGGAGCAGGCCTCCCACCAGTGCCGCGCCCGCCACGGGCAGGACCGGCTGCCAGCCACCCGAGCGCTGGGTTACGACGACAATTGCCAGCCCAGCCGCCAAGGCAACCACGGCGTAGAGCGGCCGGGCGGGTGCGGCCGCGCGAATGGACGGAAGCAGACCGAGCAGCGCCACACATGCTCCGACCGCCGGCCCGGCCGCGGTGCGTGCCAGCCGGCGCGGACCGAGCAGCCAGCACAGCACCAGCAGCCCGGCGCCCATGGCCGCGATGCCAGCCCGGCTGAGCGTCAGCACCGTGGTCATCAGCAGGCACATAGCGGCCAGGGACAGGGAGATTGACCGTGGCGCGGCTGTCAGTCGCGCGAACGCGACCAGCGCAAGCGGCACGAGCAGTCCAGCCGTCGCATTGGTATAGGTGAGCGTCGACGCGGCCCGCCACAAGCCCTGCGATGGCAGTCCCCACGTCCCCTGATGCAGGGCGACGCCGAGCCACCCGCTCATGGCTACCGCCACGCCGACCGCCAGCAACCCGCCGAGGAGCATGCCGCGCGATTGAGCGCTCAGGCGGCGGCAAACCAAGACAACTGCGACCATGCCGGCGCCGAACAGTATCCAGCTGATCCCCGCCGACGTGGTCCCCGCCGCCCACGCCCGGACGAGGGCCCACGCCGCGAGTAATGCGCCCGCTATGACGAATCCGTCGCGGACGTCAGCTACGTGCAGCGGAATCACAGCGACGGCAATCAAGACCGCGACCGCCAGGATGGCCACGATGAAGAACTGCACTGTGCGGAAGAAGGCGCCCTGCCCGAAAGCCGCGGCCGCCAGTGCCAGAAGCAGCAGCAAACTGGAGAGCGCGGTGAGTTCTTCGGCGCGTGCACCTACTCGCGTGGCAGCGGCGCCCGCGCTGACCGCTCCCGGCTCCATCCTGCCCCCACGGTCGATGTTGCTGACCTGTCAGGTAGAGCACCGCCGGACACCCCTCGGTGCGCCAGCTATTCACTATGCAGATGTCATACAAAGTCGTCAAGAAAAGTGGAAGAACCGTTCTTCATGGATGGCCCGGATATCGACCGAGTGTCCGGTTCCGGGTCGGATCGGGTTCGCCGAGGAGCTAGGTCTGCCCCACGGACGTCCCTGCGCTGGATGGATGCGGGCCACAAGTCCGGCGAAAGGGTCAGAGACGTCGCGGTGTTAGGCTGAACAACGGGTCGAAGGAGCACGAGTCATGGAAAGAGCCGGCTGGAATTATCCGCCCGGTGACATCCGGGTATCTGATGCTGATCGTGATCAGGCGCTCTCCGAGCTGAGCGCGGCCTTCCAGGCTGGCCGAATTACGGCCGACGAATTGGACGACCGATCTGGGCACGCCCTGGCCGCTCGCACCGGGAAAGATCTGACTGCACTGCTCGCCGACTTGCCAGTCGAGCACGCCGCTGCGACGCAGGCGACCGCGCCGGACCTATCGCAGCGCATGCTCGCCAGCAGGATCGCCCTCGCGGCCGGGGTCGCCGCCCTGTGCTTCGCCGCGGTCGCCGCGAGCGCAGCCGCCAGCAGCGGACCGAGCATCCATCAACAGGAGGTCCTCCGGGCGATGGCTGCCCGCCAGGGTATGCCGGTCCCTCCGCTATTCCAGACCCCCGGTTTCGACTGGGCCGGGACGGTAACGCCCGCTGTCATCGCTGTGCTGCTTGTCGTGCTGGCCATCGCCCTGCGGGTGCGCGCGGCGCGCGCTGACCGCTACGTGTCATAGCCAGCGACGCGCGTGAGCAGCGGCACGATCTCGTGCCGGGGCTAGGTCACGGCTGTCCATTCGGGGCAAGCCCGTTCGTCGTCGCAGCAGAGAACGCACCGCCCCGCCAGCGGGGACAGGGTGTCTGCCCCCGGTACGAACGAAGGAGCATGAGATGACCAGCAGTGCAAGTGGGGCCCCCCGCCTCCTCGGCAGCCTGCGATCAGCCGACGGCAAGGCCGTTGTGCGGATGGAGGAGCGCTTCGACGCTGACGTCGCCGACGTCTGGTCGGCACTCACCGATCCCGCGCGGTTGGGCCACTGGTACGGCGACGTCGGCGGCGACTTGCGCGTCGGCGGCGAGTATCACGCGCGCGTCTTTGCCAGCGGCTGGGAAGGCACCGGGCGCATCGAAGCCTGCGAGCCGCGGCAGCGCTTGGTGCTGCTGTCGAAGGAACCAGATCAGCCGTACGAGCAGGCGCTCGAGCTCACGCTGACGGCAGACGGCGGCCGGACCGCCCTCGTGTGGGAGGAACGAGGTATGCCCCTGGAATACCTCGCCGGCTATGGCGCAGGCATCCAGGTCCATGTGGAAGACCTCGGCGCTCACCTTGCGGGGCGCGGCCGCTGCGACTCTGGCGCGCGGATGGGCGAGCTGTTCCCTGCCTATCAAAAGCTCGCCGCGAACGTCAGTTAGGCCAGACCTGACGAGTCGCGCCGCGCCTGGCCAGGGGTAGCTCCGCCGGTGCCCCCAGCGGACGACTCGGGACTGTCCGGTGCGGAAGCCGGATGCCCGCGCTCGGGCCGCGATGGACACTCGCTGCCGAGTGCAGCTCAGCGTCACGACGGGCAGTCGCGCGGCGGAAAGATAGGCAGTTTCACGCATTCACCTTGCCTGACGGTAGTTCGTAGGGTGGCTCCGACAGCGCGCACGCAGGCGGCGATTCGTCACGGCTGCGGCCGACCATCGAGGCTGAAGGAGTAGCGATGTCGAGTCGCAGGCCCGGCAAGAGGGGACGGCTTCCGAAGAAGCCGCCAGCCGAGAGGTTCGAAATCCTGTATGTCTCGGAGTACCTGCGCGCACCGCTGCCGCCCCCTGTCTATCCGGTGAACGTCACGGGAGGCATCACAGACTGGGGGATGCTGGGCAACGGCCCGGATCCGACCTGCACGAGCTATCCGAACGGCGTTGGCGACTGCACGTTCGCCGGGCGGCAGCATTACCGGATGGCGAAGGCCGCGGCGGGCAAGGAGGTCGAGACCTGGGAGACCTCGGACGAGCTCGTCACCGAGTACCTTGCCTACGATCATGGCAAGGACCAAGGTGCCCAGATCGCAGACCTCCTGCTGTACTGGTACAAGGCGGGCGTCATTCTGGCCTTTGCACCGGTTGACCACCGCAACACTGCCGAGGTCGACTCGGCCATGGCCGCATTCCATGGCGTCTATGCCGGGGTCAACCTGTCTGACGACGCGGACAAGCTGTTCGAGCAGGGCCAGCCATGGACTGTGGCGAATGGGGAGAAGCCCGATCCCAACGACGGCCACTGCATCGTCAAGGTCGCCGGGAATGGAAGCACGTTTGACACCTGGGTGACGTGGGGTGCCGAGCAGCAGTCCACGCTCGCCTGGACCGCCGCCTGCCTGGACGAGGCCTGGGTGATCGTTACGCAGGAAGACGCGGACGCCGTCAACCTCAACGTCGCGCAGCTGCGGGCCGACATCGACGCGCTGCACGCCACCAACCGAGGGTCCGCCGCGGGCCAGCGCTCGGAATCCCGGCTCGCGCAGTCTGGGTAGTCGCGCGCGACGGCACTCGCTGGCGCGTCAACCCCGCCCAGAACCTGCCAGTACCAAGTCGGCCACTCACGACAGGGTCTGTTCGAGGAAGCGCCGGACGTAGCCGGCCGTGTCGTCGAGGTGGCTTTCGAGCAGGAAGTGGCCACCGTCGAGCAGATGAATCTCGGCGCGGTATGCATCCCCGGCGAACGCGCGGGCGCCGTCAGGGCCGAATATCTCATCGTTGCGGCCCCAGACCGCTAGCACCGGTACCCGGCTCTCGCGCAGGTAGGCGTGCAGATAGGGGTACAGCGGGATGTTGCTGGCGTAGTCCGCGAACAGCTTCAGCTGAATGCGGTCGTTGCCAGGCCGCGAGACCTGGGCGAAGTCGTGCTGCCAGGTATCCGGGCTGACCACGCTCTCATCCGGCACGCCATGCAGATACTGCCAGCGGATGGCATCGAGCGTGAGCGCCGCTCGAACTGCCTCTTCGGTCTGCGGATTCTGCTCGTGCCAGTACTCCCGGACCGGCTTCCAAAACGCGTCGGTGAATCCGGCCTCGTAGCCATTGCCGTTCTGCGTCACGATCGCGGTGACCGCAGCGGGGTCGGACAGAGCAAGGCGCCAGCCGATGGGAGCTCCATAGTCGTGCACGTACATCGCATAGCGGGTGACTTCCAGCTGGCCGAGCAGTGCCGCCGTCAGGCCGGCGAGCGCATCGAAGCTGTAGTCGAACTCGTCGGCTGGCGGCGCGGCAGAGAAGCCAAAGCCTAGGTGATCCGGCGCGATCACGTGATACTGGTCGGCGAGCATGGGGATGAGGTCGCGGAACATGAACGAGCTCGCCGGGAAGCCGTGCAGCAGTACGACAACGGGCGCGCCCGGCGGTCCGGCGTCCCGGTAGAACAGCTGCCGCCCCTCGACGGCGACGTAACGGTGGTGGACAGTAGTCATCGTTTCTCCCCGCTTCCGACTAACGTCAGGACCGGGCCTCAGCTCGCGGCGGCTGGCGGCGAATCCAAGGCCCGCAACGGCGACTCAGCTGGAGCCTGCAACAGGGTGCGCGTTCATCGAATCCCCCGTCGGCTAGTTATCGTGCGTAGCCCGGCCCGCGCGCGGCGACGATGAGCGTCCGGCGCGATCTGCCTAGGCCTGATGAGGCGGTGCGACGCTAAAATTTGAGCTGTCGCAGCTAGGCGCCAAGGCCGCGCAAAACCGATCGTTCTTCGCGCAAGGTGTGACTGAGGCAATACCGTGGCCGAGCCTGGCGAGTCGAGCAAGTGCGGGCTGGAAACGGGGAGGGCCGTCATGGCATCCGAAGACGATCGGTACATGCCGGTCCGGGAGTCCAGCGTGGCCTGGGGCTCGCCAACCGCCGGGCGTGCTGCGGGTCTGACCGGACGCGACGCTGAGTGCCGGCAGCTTGACCAGCTTGTCATGGCGATCAGGAACGGTCAGAGCAGGGCGCTCGTTCTGCGCGGCGAACCTGGCATCGGGAAAACCGCGCTGCTCGACTACCTGGCCGGGCACGCCGCAAGCTGCCAGGTGGCGCGCGCCGCCGGGGTCGAGTCGGAGCTGGAACTCGCATTCGCCAGCCTCCATCAGCTGTGCGCGCCGATGCTCCGACATCTCGACAGCGTGCCTGCTCCCCAGCGGGAGGCACTGGAGATCGCGCTGGGGCTCAGTGTCGGGTCAGCACCGGATCGCTTTCGCGTGGGGCTCGCTGTACTCAGCCTGCTGTCCGACGTTGCCCAACACAAGCCGTTGCTCTGCATCGTCGATGACGGCCAGTGGCTTGACCAGGCGTCCGCGCAGGTCCTGGCGTTCGCTGCCCGCAGGCTGGGGGCAGAGTCAGTCGGCCTCGTCTTCGCTGCTGGCGCGCCCACACGTGAGCTCGCGCACCTGCCGACTGTTGTGATCGAGGGCCTGCCTGACAGTGACGCCAGGCTGCTGCTCGAGGCGGCGCTAACCGGGCCAATCGACGCGCGGGTGCGGGATCAGGTCATCGCCGAGGCGCACGGCAACCCGCTTGCGTTGCTCGAACTGTCGCGGGGAACGACGGCGGGCCAGCTGGCCGGCGGTTTCGGGCTTCCTGGATCATCAGGGCTCGCGGGTGCCATGGCAGAAAGCTTCGGTCGCCGAGTGGACGCGCTGCCGCGCCCGACGCGCACGTTGCTGTTGGTCGCAGCCGCTGACCCGACTGGTGACGCGGCGCTCGTGTGGCGCGCGGCGTCGCGGCTCGGCATCGGTCCCGAGGAAGCCACTCCGGCCGCCGAGGCCGGCCTGGCCGACTTTGGGGCCAGGGTTCGGTTCCGTCATCCGCTTGTCCGGTCGGCCTCTTATCGCTCCGCGTCGGCGCAGGAAATCCGCCAGGCACACCGCGCCCTCGCGGAGGTGACAGATGCCCGGCTCGACCCTGACCGGCGGGCCTGGCACTTGGCGCAGGCGGCGGCCGGACCGGACGCGGAGGTAGCAGATGAACTGGAGCAGTCAGCCGACCGCGCACGAGCGCGCGGCGGCGTCGCCGCTGCAGCCGCGTTCCTGGAACGCTCGGCTGTTCTGACGCTAGCGCCCGACCAGCGGGCGGCCCGCGCGCTGGCAGCCGCCGGCACGAAGTTGCAGGCAGGCGACCTCGGCGCAGCGCGCGAACTGCTGGCTATGGCTGAGGCCGGGCCAGCCAGCGAGGTCAGCGAGGCACACGCCGAGCTGCTCCGGGCCCGGATCGAGTTCGCCGCGAGTCGCGGCAGCGCGGCGCCGACCTTGCTGCTGGCAGCGGCGAAACGCCTGGAGCCGCTGGACACCGAGCTCGCCAGGTCGCTGTACCTGGACGCGCTGTCCGCGGGCATCTTCGCCGGCCAGCTTGCCAGCCCCGGCGGTGGCTTGTGGGAGGTGGCGCGGGCGGCGCTGACGGCACCTCCGCCCTCGGGACCGGTGCGTGCACCTGATCTGCTGCTCGAGGGCCTCGCCGCGTATTACGCCGACGGATACGGGGCAGGGGTGCCGGTCCTGCGCAAGGCGCTGACCGCGTTCGGGACCGACATGTCCGTCGAGGAGGAGCTCCGCTGGCTCTGGCTCGCGTGCGTCACCGCGGTGCACGTCTGGGACGACGACGCCTGGGAGCGGCTGTCTGCACGGTACCTGTCACTCGTCCGGCAGACCGGAGCACTCGGCGAGCACGCGCTGGCGCTGAGCATGCGCGCTCATCGGCTCCTGCTCGGCGGCCAGCTGGCCGCCTCGGAATCCCTGGTCGCTCAGGCGCAGGCCGCAACCGAGGCCACCGGCGGCACGCTCGCGCCCTACAGCGCGCTGGCCATAGCCGGTCTTCGCGGCGACGAGCGAACCGTTGCCACGCTCGTCGACGCGGTCGCGCCGGAGGTGACAGAGCGCGGCGAGGGAGCCGGGATGACCGCCATCGGCATGGCCAATGCCCTGCTCTTCCTCGGACTCGGCCGCTACCAGGAGGCGATGCCTGCCGCGCAACTAGCCACCGCGAGCCCCGGAACCATCGGCACGCCACCGTGGGCGATCGCTGAGCTCATCGAGGCGGCAGTGCGCACGGGCAAGACCGACATCGCGGCCGACGCTTACGAGCGATTGGCCGAGATGACCGACGCCAGCGGCAGTGACTGGGCCCTGGGCCACCAGGCCCGGGCCCGGGCCCAGCTGAGCGAAGGGGCCGAGGCGGACGACCACTATCGCGAGGCGATCGACCGGCTGGACCGGACCGGGATGCGCATCTGCCTCGCCCGCGCTCACCTGCTCTACGGGGAATGGCTGCGCCGCGACCGCCGCCGCACCGACGCGCGCGAACAGCTGCGAACTGCCTTCGCGATGCTGGACTCGATGGGCGTCGCGGCATTCGCCGAGCGAGCCAGGCGCGAACTTGCGGCCACCGGCGAAACCGCCCGCCAGCACTCCATCGCTCCCCGCAACGAACAGCTGACGGCCCAGGAGACGGAGATTGCCAGGCTCGCGCGCGCGGGCCTCTCGAACCCGGAGATCGGCGCCAGGCTCTACATCAGCGCACACACGGTCCAGTATCACCTGCGCAAGATCTTCGCCAAGCTTGGAATTACCGCCCGCACCCAGCTTGACCTGGTCCTTCCCGGCGGGCGTGGGAGCGAGGGTGGCGACTAGGTCAGAGGCTGGACGGCGAATCCCAGCTTTCCGAGTACCTTCACGGCGCCCGCCTTGCCGCCCTCGAAGTCACCGGCGGCAAGACGCTTGCCGGTGGCAAATTCATAGGCCGTGCCCAGAATCGCCTTGTGGGGATAGTGGCGTTTGTCCCAGACCAGCTCGTAGCTCCTGCTCGCGCCGAATCCATGCTGGGAGAAGAACTGCTCCGCTCCCAGGCGGTCGTACTCCTGTATCGCACGCACCACGTCATCGTGGGTTACCTGATCCCAGGCCACCATTTCTCATCCCTTCTCTCCGCGGACAGCTACCCAGCATCGGGCGCGGGAGCGGACCCGCGCAGTCGTCGGGCAGGTTAGTTTCGATCGCCACCGGCGCTGCCGTGCTTGTCGATCAGCTGATCGGTGACCTCGTTCAGGTCCTTCCCGATGTAAGTGGGCTGCGGGCCGACATCTAGGGGAGCGTTGCCCTCACGCAGGATGAGGGCAGCCTGCCAGCCCGCCGACTGAGCACCGACGGTGTCCCAGACGTGGCAGGCGACCAGGCAGATGTCGCCGGGATCGAGCGCGAGGGCGGCGGCTACCGAGTGATAGGCCTCCTGCGCTGGCTTGTGGCGTCGCACCGTCTCATCCACGCTGAAACGGCGCTCGAACACGTCGATCACGCCCGCGTGCTCGAGTTGTCGGCCGGAAATCTCCAGTGTGTTGTCGGTGAGCGTGAACAGCCGGAAGCCATGGCTCCGTAGCCGGCGCAGAGCGGCCGGGACCTCGGGATGCGGCGACATCGTGGCGAACCGGTCAGTGAGCTCGGCAGCGTCGGTATCGGTGATCGTGATGTCACGCGTCGCGGCGAGCATCCGCAGCACCGCGCCGCCGATGTCGGTGAACGGAACGTAGCATCCGCTGAGGGTGAGCGCCTCGGAGTAGGTGATCAGGTTCGCGAACCACAACCGCATCGCTGCAGGATCGTTGAAGATCCGATCGAAGGTCGGGCGGAGCGTCTCCAGATTCATCAAAGTCTCATTGACATCGAAGACGATAACCGGCTGCTCGGGCATGGCGGACCTTTCGTGCGGGAACGGGCACACAAGCGCAGGCCGTCCGGCGGTCAGACCTCCTGGGAGCCTGCCGGAGAAACGGAGGTCTTCGCATCCCCCGGTGGCTGGCCGTCATGGGTAGTGAGCCAGTAACGCGGACTGTGCCCGCGGACAGGAAGATCGACCGCACCGCACCGCGCCTCGCCGCCGCCCCGCGCCGGGCGGTCGGGCGGCCGGGTCCTTCTCGTGACGCCGGTCCGCCGGCACAAGCTTTGTTCGCAGCTCGGTTACTACCCAGGAGGACGAGCCACCGAGGGATTCGATCGGACCCTTGCGCAGGGAAGCTAACGGAGGCGGCAACCCGCCGCCCGAGCCGAAAGGGAAACAAGGTGGTGAAAGGAGCAGAACAATGGGCCTAGCTCGGCTGCATGAGCCTGGCCGCTATCCAGTTACGCGGCTCCTGCTCGGCGATGTTCGCCGGGACGGGCTGGGACCCAGCGACCTCGACGAGGCTCCGCCGGGCGGCCGGCTGTGACCACTGACGGCCCGACCGCGTCGGCAGCCGATGCCAAGAACCAGGGCTCTGCGGTGCCGGTACTCGTGTCGGTGAACGTCGGCATGCCGAAAGACGTGTCCTGGCAGGGCAAGACCGTCCACACCGGCGTCTGGAAACAGCCGGTGTCCGGGCGGCGCATGGTGCGCCGACTGAACATCGACGGCGACGGGCAGGGCGATCTGAGCGGGCACGGCGGTGAGCAGCGTGCCGTGCTTGTCTATCAGCTCGACTCCTACCGGCACTGGCAGCAGCATTTCGGCTGGGACGACGTCAGCTACGGCCAGTTCGGGGAGAACCTCACGGTCGACGGCATGGCCGACGATCAGGTGTGCATCGGCGACCGCTTCCTGATCGGCGAGGCGGAGTTCGAAGTCACCCAGCCGCGGGTGACCTGCTATCGGGTTGGCCTGCGGCTGGGCGAGCCGCAGATGGCCGCGCTGCTGGTGAGCCACCATCGTCCGGGCTTCTACATGCGGGTCATCAGTGAGGGACACATCCAGCCCGGCGATCAGATCGTCAAAACTGATGACGGCCCGCACGAGCTGAGCGTTGCGGACACTGATGCGCTGCTTTACCTGCCAGGCCGGGACCGGTCCAAGCTGCAGATTGCGCTGCAGATCCCGGCCCTGAGCCCAGGCTGGCAGCAATCATTCCGCGACCTGGTGGCCGAAAGCGGCGGCGGTGACGGCGCCCCGTCACACGACGCAGGTCCTGCCTGGCCTGCGTTCCGGGAGCTACGCGTTGCCGAGGTAGCCAGGGAAAGCGCCGTTGTGTGCTCGTTCTACCTTGCCGCGACTGACGGCAGCGCCCTTCCGGCCGCGCAGGCCGGCCAGTACCTAACGCTGCGAGTCACCGGTGCCGGGTCGCCGGCCCCGCTACGCAGCTACTCGCTGTCCTCGGCGCCTGCTGCGGGCACCTACCGGATCAGCGTCAAAGAGGAACGGCACGGGGCCGTGAGCAGCTACCTGAACCGCACGTTGCGGCAAGGGGCCGTGCTGGATGTGGCCGCGCCGCGCGGTGACTTCATCCTCGACGGCGGTGCCAGCCCGATTCTGCTCATCTCGGCGGGGATCGGCGTCACGCCCGTCCTTGCCATGCTGCATCAGCTCGCGGCATCGAAGAGCGACCGGGACATCTGGTGGCTGTACGGTGCGCGCAACCCGCGTGAGCATCCCTTCGCGGGTGAGGCGCACGACCTGCTGGCGTCGCTGCCGCACGCCCGCGAGCATGTGTTCTACAGCGCCGCCACGCCCGCCGAGCGCCACCGCGCCCACGCCGCCAGCGGTCGTATCACCCAAGCGGCGCTGGCCAGGCTCGGCATCCCGGCTCGCGGGACGGCCTACATCTGCGGGCCGACGTCGTTCATGACCGACATCCGCGACGCGCTGACCGCACTCGGCGTCGACGCCGCCGCGATGCACACCGAGATGTTCGGGACACTGGACGCCATCAACCCCGGGCTTGCAGGCGCGGCCCGACGGTCGCCGCACCAGCCATCTGGTCCGCCAGGAGCGGGGCCGCTGGTGACGTTCGCCCGCAGCTGCATCGCCACGCCGTTCGGCAGCAACTGGCGCAGCGTGCTCGACCTCGCCGACGCTTGCGACGTCCCCACCCGGTGGAGCTGCCGGACCGGCGTCTGCCACACCTGCGTCACTCCGCTGCTGTCGGGCGACATCAGCTATAACCCCGACCCGCTGGAGCCCCCCGCCAGTGGCGACGTGCTCATCTGCTGCGCCCAGCCAGGCTCCGACATCGTCCTGGACATGTAGACCCGAGAGCGCCGCCGTGCTCTAGTGTGTCGGCATGCGGCTGCGGAGATTAGTGCTACCCGCGTTCTTGGCGAATCTCCACTGGTTAGTCGCGGGCGTCAGCGTCCTGATCTGCGCAGGAATCGTTGTCCTCGCCCAGAGCAGCGGCCCGGGCCCACTTGAGCTGGTTCATGTGCCGTCGGCCCACGCGCCGGGTGCATTGCTGGTGCCGGTCATCCACGGTGTCCCTGCGCACCCTCGCTAGCGGCACCGGAGGAGCAGCGGTTCCACTCTCGCCGGATCCAGCCGACTATGCCAGCTACGCTCTGGCCTCTACCTGCGGCTTTCCCGCATTGGCGGAAGGCTGGCCAGAGTCATGTGGAGCTGACCGGAAAATACCTCAGCGTGGAGCGCGGCAGCGAACGGTAGCTGGCGGCTGGGGTGTGACTATGCGGCGACGGGCGTGAGGGTGACGGTGTATCCGAGTGCTTCGAGCTGGCGGACATGGGTGCGGGTCCTGCGGGTTGTGTCGATCTTGCTGGCGTAGAAGTCGGGGCCGAGCTCGCCGTAGCGGGCGGCGCGGTCGGCGAGCAGGTGCCAGATGATGATCAGGATGGTGCGGGCGACCGCTACGAGGGCC
This sequence comes from Streptosporangiaceae bacterium, assembly GCA_030041275.1. Lineage (GTDB taxonomy): Bacteria > Actinomycetota > Actinomycetes > Streptosporangiales > Streptosporangiaceae > JAJYUU01. The sequence goes on along the minus strand of JASHOE010000215.1, from coordinate 3,438 downwards.
TTGAGCTTGCCGCGGCGCCTGGCCAGCCGCCGGTACCGCTCGCCGAGGAAGGTGTCGGTCTTGCCCGCGGCCGCGGCGGCATCACCGAGGACCCCTTTGAGGTAGGGATTGCCCTTGCCGGTCCGCCCGGGCCGGGTGCGGGCGCCGGACTGCAGCGTCCGGGGGCTGAGCTTGGCCCAGGACACCAGGTGGGCTGCGGTTGGGAACCGGGTCATATCCAGGCCGACCTCGGCGATGATGACCTGCGCTGCGTGTGCGGAGATACCAGGAATCTCAGCGAGCCGGGCAGCGGCTGGCAGTACCGGGGCGTCTGGGCCGCGCCCGGCGTGCAGGCCGGTGGTGCCGTCGGGATCGACGCCCTGCGCTGCCGGGATCGCGGAGATCAGCTGTTCGATCCGCCCGGTGAGCGCATCGATCTGCGCCGTGAGGCCGTCGATCTGGGCCAGCAGGATCCGGGCGAGCTCGCCGTGGTGGTCATCGAACCGGCCCGTCAGCGCCTCGATCAGCGCGGCGCGCTTCGCTCTCATCTTGCCGCGGGCCAGGTCCGCCAGGGCGTGCGGGTCGCGCTGCCCGGCGATCAGCGCCTCCAGCATGTCCCGCACCGACATGGTGTCGATCCGGGACGCGACCGTGGTGACCTTGATGAGCGCGTCCTCGAGCAGCTTCTCCAGCCGCTGCCAGTGCCGGCCTCGCTCCCGGACCAGGTCGGTGCGCAGCCGGGTATAGTCCCGCAGCGCCCGGATCTCGGCCGGCGGCACGAACGACGGCCGCAGCAGCCCCTTCTCGGTCAGCCGGGCCAGCCACACCGCGTCCAGCCGGTCGGTCTTCGGCCGCCCCGACAGCTGCTTCACCTGGCTGGCCGACACCAGCTGCACCGCCACCCCGGCCGCCTCCAGCAGGTAATACCAGATCCGCCAGTAATCACCGGTCGACTCCAGGGTCACCATCTGCACCCCGGCGCCGGCCAGCTCCGCGCCCAGCGCCGCCACCGCGTTCACCGTGGCCGGCACCGGCCACACCTTCGACTGCCGCTCGCCCGGCCGCCGCGGATGCGGCCCGCGCAGGCACACCATGCCCTCCTTCTTCGCCACATCCACCGCCGCGACCGTGTCCCAGACCCGCTCGTACCCCTCATCGTCGATAACCTGCGGCTTGCTCACCGCGGCCTCCTAAACTCTGTGCCGATGGGCTAAACCAGCGGGCTGCCCGGGGGCCCCGGTCAGGGCAACAGCCGGAATACTGACCGTCGTGCTCAAGGCAACAAGAAGCGACCCTCAGGTCAAGGCCCCGGCGCCAGGCTCTTCAGCGGGCTCACATCCCACAGTGCAACGGCGTCACGGGCAGCCCGCACCATCGTCCCGCCCATCGGGCCACCCGCGCAGCCACATCAGCCGCCACCCGGCAGCAACACCAGCCCGCGACCACCCGCACCGGCGGCATTTTCACGCACCCGCGACCATCCCCCCGGATGCAAAGGCTCTTCACGGATTTGGTCGCCAAAATGCCCCGGTTTGCTCGCTTTCTCGCAGACCAAGTCCGTGAAAAGACGCTGCGTGACCTAGCGATTACACTTCGGCTAACGGTTATAGCGGACAGATGTAACGAATCCGGGCTGGCGCTCGTTCGAGGCAGTGGATTACGGCACGCGGCCAGTCGGCGCGCTGCGGCCGGCCCGCAGCGTGACCCCGGGCGATGGCCGCGCGCACACCTCAGCGCGACGTGCGGCCCATCAGGTAGTACTCGGGGTTGGGCTGCAGCGCCGTCAGATGCGCGAGGCGGTTCGAAGCCGCGAACAGCGCGGTGATCGCGCCAACATCCCAGATCTCGTCGTCGGTGAGCCCGGCCGCACGGGCGCTGGCGACATCCGCCTCGCCGAAATGCTCAGGAGTGCGGGCCAGCGCCAGCGCGAGGTCGGCGATCGCCCGGCCGCGCTTATCCAGCGGAGCCTGCCAGGGATTGCTGCCCACCTGATCGGCCAGGTACGGGTCCTTTGACCGGATCCGCAGGATGGCACCGTGAGCAACGATGCAGTAGGTGCAATGGTTAGCCGCTGAGGTGGCGACGACCACGAGTTCGCGCTCAGCTTTCGTCAGCCCTTCGGGCCGCTCCATTAGCGCGTCGTGGTAGTCGAGGAAGGCACGCAGCTCGGCCGGGCGGTGGCCGAGCGCGCGGAAAATATTCGGAACGAAACCGGACTTCCGCGCGATCTCGCCGACTCGCTCGCGCAGGTCCTCGGGAAGGTCGTCAAGCTCCGTCATCCCGAACCGGCTCTCGGCCATGATTCCTCCCCGTCAGCGCAGCCGCAATCGCAACCGAGAGTACTTCGCAACCCGGCCGGTCCCGCGGTGGTTATCCGTACCCGCTCAGCCAGATCTTTGAGCCGCGCAGGACCAGCACGACCAGACGGGACGGTTCTCACGCCACGCCCCGCCGCCAGAGCCGGATCCCGGGGCTCAGGGCGGGAACGACCAAGCCGTCGCGCAGCAGCTCCGATCACGATCGCCGCGGGTAACGGTACCCGGGACCGGGCGCCTGATTGAGCTGCTGCGGGGATGACGCCGCAATAAGAAGGGTGCGACGTTCGGACGACGCGCCAGCCCGCAGAATCAGCCATACGGGGCCCGAACCGCCGGCAGACGATCTCTACGCTCCCAGGCGTACCGGCGACAGCCAAGGAGGACAGCGTGATCGAAGCGCAGCACCTGACCAAGCGCTACGGGGACAAGGTTGCTGTCAACGACCTCTCCTTCACCGTCCGGCCAGGGATCGTGACCGGGTTCCTCGGACCTAACGGCCGGCCATGCGTTTGTCTCCGTGCTGGCGGACCTGTTGCCGCGCGGCTACCAGGCGGCGCCGACGATGTTGGCGGGCCAGGGGATCGGCGTGTAGCGGCTGTCGCTGTAGATGCCGGCGTTCGGGATGCCGGGCCGGACGTCGGCCACTATGACTTTGCTGCCGTCGTAGCTGGTCCACAGCACATCGTCCGGGTTGATGTCAGCTTCCGTGTTGTACGCGACGTAGCGACCCTGGTTGACAACGGTCAGCCTGTTGACAGTTATGAGCTTGCCTGTCCGCGCCGAGAATCGCAGCAAGCTAACCCATACCGAGTTCCCTGGCGGGTTCGCGGTATCGGTGGTGTACGTGAGGGCCAGCGGCGTGCGCGGACCACGACAGCCGGGCCGAGTGTCTGGCCCGGCAGGCTGAGGCTCAATGAGCTTTCAGGACTCCAGGTACCTGATCGCGGCGAGTACCCGGCGGTTGTCGTTATCGGAAGGAGCGAGGCCTAGCTTGGCGAAGATGCTGGCGACGTGCTTTTCCACGACTCTCGGGGAGATCGTGAACGCGGCGGCGATGGCGGTGTTGGAGCGGCCCTGCGCGACGAGCGCGAGCACTTCCCGTTCCCGCGGGGAGAGTGCGGCCAGGGCGTCAGCGCGGCGG
>JASHOE010000214.1 GCA_030041275.1 Streptosporangiaceae bacterium | reverse complement strand
CGACCGCGCCGGTGGTGCCACCTGAGGCAGCGGCCATCGCGAGGTTGGCAGCCCGCCCAGGGTTGCGCCGCGCCCAGCGCATCGCCCGGTAGGCCGCCACGCCAGGGAATGCCGCCGTCGCGGCCGCGACGGTGGTCGCGCGGCCTGCAGCGGCGGCGCGTGCCAGGTCCCCTTCGGCTCGTTCCTGCGAGCCGATCATGCCGTAACCGACGGCCGAGAACAGATGCTGGAACGGCTTGCGGTAGATGAAGGCGGCAACAGTCACCAGCGCGATCATCAGGATCTTGAGGGCCCACGGCAGCACGGCGTCGCTGGTACCCATGATCAGCGCGTAGCAGTACAGCAAGAGGCTGAGCACCAGCGCAATCGCCGCCTGCTTGAGCAGCACGCCGAGGAGCAGCTCAACCCACCGCAGCGCTACGACCCGGCCGAAGCCCGGGTGCGCGCCGATCAGCAGGAAGAACGGCCCCACGATCAGCAGCAGCAGGAAACTCAGCTTGAGCAGGATGAGCGTGACGGAGATGAGCAAGATGAGGACGCCGGCGACGAGCGCGGCGAACAGCGCGGCGAACGCCACCTCGAGCCGGGTGGTCCAGTCCTTGCCCTGGAACAGCGGGTAGATCGCCGGGTCGTTGGCCTGCAGGCTGCTGGCTATCCCCGCGTACGCGGCTTGCTTGGCTTGGATCAGCGCGGGCGTTGCCTTCTCGTCGGCGGCGATGGCCTGAGCCCAGAGCAGCGACCGCCCGTACGTGTTCACGACTGTCGGACGGGCTCCTCCAGTCGTGTACTCCGACGTGCCGAACTCGCCTACGAGCCATGGTTTGCACACCAGCACGCCCCAGAGCTCATCTGCGTTCTGGTCGACGACGGTGCTGCCGGAGGTGTAGCTGTATACGGCGGGCTGCACCTGCGGATCATGCTTGGCGACCGGCACGCAGCCGCTCGGGCCCGGGTTCGGGAGCTTGGCGAAGGCGGCATCCAGCGCCTGCGAGATCCCGTTGGAAACCCCACCCCCGAGGCCGGTCACGTCGCCAGGCAGGCCGATCAGGAAGATGGCCGCCGCGCACGCAGCGATCATCCAGACCGTGCCCTCGATCGTGCGAGTGGCGCGCTTGCGGATCAAGCCCTGCCAGGCCATCCAGATCGCCGCAAGAATCACCACGATGGACAGGTACGGGAAGTAGATCGCGTGGCCCAGGCTCGTAATCAGGTCATCGGTAACCCGCTGCAGCCAGGTCACGATGCCGTTGCCAGCCGCCGCCTGATAGACCGTGATGGTGACGCGGTCGATCGACTTCGCCGCGTCGAACACCATGCCCGCGACGTTGTTCCCGATCAGGGACGTCATGTCCGAGCACTGCAGGTTGATGGCGGCCCAGTAATTTCCGGCCACGCCGTACTCGTCGTAGAGAGTCGCCGGCTGCCTTCCTGCTGCCGGTGGTGCCACCATCGAGTCAATTCCTGAGTTCGCTGGCTCTGGACTCGGCAGCGACGGCTGGCACACGTTGTTCAGGTCGCCAAGCAGCCCGGAACTGCCCATGGTGCAGAAGCCGAGCAGGCCGCCGATGTCGCCGATGCCCGGCACGGAGCACAGACCGCCGCTGGCGGAGGTGGTCGCGACATTCTCCTCGGCCCTCGCGGCGAGGGTGGAAGCATCGACGCCGCTGCGGCCGGGATCGGCCTCGGCCGACGTTCCCCCGGCCACGCCGCGCCCCGAGGAGGACGGGGCGATATAAGCCGCGGTCGCGACCGCGGGCCGCGCCGACGTCGTGGCAGCGTGGTGAGCTGCACTCGGCTGGCTGGCCCCGCGCGGGAGCAAGACAACCGCTGCCAGCGCCCCGACGAGCACGGCCGACCTGAGCGGGTGGCTGGGTCTGCGCATCCGGAGAGCTCCAGGGGGGTCTTGGCGCGTGCCTGCGCCGGGGGATCAGCCTGCTCCGGACTGATCCGGATCGTCGGATGGCTGACTGGTCGCGCCGGACGGCTGGGCGGGTTCGCGGGGCTGTGGCCCCGGCCCGTCGGCCGGCTGACCCGCGGACTCCCCCAGGTGCGCGCGGGTCGGGTTGGTGTCCAGGCAGCGGCGCAACTCGTCCGAGATCAGGTCGACGGCGATACGGCCAGCGCGGCCGTCAAGGTCCCGGAAGATGCACTCTCCGTTGCCGAGTGCCCGCAGCGCGGTCTTGTGCTCGGCCGACTGCTCGATTCCGAGCAGCGACAGCACATTCGCTACCTCGGTCTGCTCGGACGAGCGGAACGCGAACACGCTGGAGATGCAGTTGGTGACCTGCTCGTTGAGCAGATCACCGGCGTTCTGAGACACCATGATCAGGGCTGTGTTGCGTGATCTGCCCATCCGCGACACCTCGGGAATGAGCTTGGCCCCCTGCGGCGTCGAGGTGATCGCCCAGGCTTCATCCAGGAAGATCGCCTTCGGGAGCCGTCGGTCCATCCCGTTAAGGAGCCGCCGAGCGAACTGCGACACCAGATACAGCAGGGCGACCGATAGCCGCTGCTCGTAGGAGTAGTCGTCGCGGCCGACGACGGTGTCCGGCAGCGTGAGCCCGCCGAGCGTGAATACCGTGGTCCAACCGGCCGCGTCGATCCGCTCGCCGCCGGACGGCGCAAAGCACAGCCGGGCTAGCCGCATCTCCGACATCGAGCGAAGCAGCGCGCCAAGATTCACCGAGGCGGGATCGGCGGCCTGCTCGAGATGACTCACCACCTTTCCGAGACTGGGCTGGTCGCCAGCCGCGACGGCGGCTACCGCCTGGATCATGGCGCTCTCGCGCTCCTCGCTCATCCTGGGCAGCAGCAGTCGCAGCGTTTCGGTAGCCATCGTCCGCCGCTCGGCTAGGTCATCGCCGAACGAGAACGGATCGAGCAGTCCGGCTGCGGCGCTGCCGAGCGGTACGACCCTCGCTGGCCGACCGCGCGCAACCAGCCAGCCTGCCAGGGACTCCGCATCGCCCTTGGGGTCAATGACCGCGACCGTGACGCCGCGCAGGGCCAGTTGAAGGATCAGCAGCAGCGCGAGGGTCGTCTTGCCGCCTCCTGGCTCACCGGTGATGGCGACTGCCGTTGGCCTGTTTCTGGCCGCGGCGCCCAGCGGGTCAAAATGCACCACCGCACGCGCCCGACCCGTCGTCTCCCCGATGTAGGGCCCGATCCAGCCCGCGTCGTCGGTGATCCGGTCCCCCAGGTCCACGGTTGCAGTGGGCATCCCGCCGGCGACCGTGTACAGCGGCTGCCGCTGCAGATAGGAGGCGAGCCTCACCCGGTCGCCCGGCAGCGACTCGCACAGCAGCGAGAACTGGTCGCCGGTCGAATTGACGATGTCGATGCCCACGTCCCGGTAATGCTCGACGACCGCCTCGGCGCGGCGGATACACATGTCCCGGTCTGGCGCCGACACCATAAGGCGGTGCCATCCATACACGAACGGCAGCCGCTCCTTGGTGATGCCATGCTCGAGCAGCCGCGCCGCCTCAATCTGCTCGGCCAGGGCGATCGGCAAATCCGCACCGGCCTCTCTGATGTGGGCATCCATATCCCGTGCGTGTGCCAGCCGCCGGCTCACGTCCTTACTCGCTCTGGCGGGCGCGATCAGCCGCATCCGCAGGCTCGCTTCAACCGGAAACGGAAGGGCGTCCGCGTAGTGGAGCCACGGCTCTCCCTCCGGGAAGTACATGACGTCAGGGAACCGAGCAAAGGACAGGAACGCGGCCCATGACTCCGCGGATAGCTGTGACAAGCGGAGCAGCGTCCGGCCGTTGTCGATCTGCCCCTCGAGCAGTGATTCGATCTCGCCAGTTCCCCAGGTACGGCGCCGCGCCGCAGACGGCTGGGTCGGCCCCGCGGTGCCGGTCAGCGCGTGCCGGAAGAGCCACGCAATCTCGTCCGAGGTGGCATGGGCCGCAGATAGCGCACTGGCGGACAGCGCCCGGCCGAGCCGCTCGGCCTGCTCTGTCCAGCGCGCGATCTCGGCCGCCGGTACGGCCTCGTCTGCCAGGCCCAGAGCCTGCTCGGCCGTCCGATAGGAAGTGGCAAGCTGGCCAAGCAACCCGCGAGACAACTGGGCCCGGACGCCGCGCTGGCCGAGCCGTACTCCAAGGTAGACCTCCTTGGTCCAGAAGTCCTTGGCCCAGACGTGCCGGTACATCTCCTCCAGGTAGGGAACCCAGCCCGGCCCGCCGTCCGACGTGGAATCGAGACTGGTGGCCCACTCGGCCGACGGATATGGCCGGTGCGCGATGCGCAGGTGCACTTCCGCGTCGGCCATGCGGATCGCGGCCAGCGCCACCGTGATGCTGAGCGCCGTCGCCTCGCGCTCTGTCGGCGTGGTGAACTCGTACGGCACCGTTGGCAGCCGGTAATACGCCCAGGCGTTGGTCTCGGTCAGCACGATCCGCTCGTCGAAGTAACGCACCGACAACCGGGCTCGTCCAGCGGTGCGCGCGCTCACGGACTCACCCGCCCGGCCGAAGCCGGACCGACCGCCGCCGGACCGACCGCCGCCGGACCGACCGCCGCCGGATCAACCGCCGCAGGATCAACCGCCGCAGGATCAACCGCCGCGTCGTGTGGCCGTGACTCCGCCAGCCCGGCGATGAGCACGCCGGCGAGTGCGGTGTAGGCCCGGACGGTCTCTACCGCGAGAGCACCGCCCTCCGAAAGCCGAGCGTCCCAGGGCACTCGGACGACAGCTCGGCAGCGACCGACGACGACGCCTGCCGCCCGTTCTGCATGCTCGGTAGTCTGCGAGCTCACGCCGTTGAGAACGGTGACCGCTGCCTGCACGAGGCGGGCATGGCCGTGCATCTCCAGCCACTCCAGCGTCATCGCCAGCGACCCGGCCGCGTCAGCACCGGCGGGGCTCACCAGCACGAGCTGGTCGGCTGCCTGCAGGGCACGCGGAACGTCGGCGGCGGACGGATCGGCGATGGTCAGCGGGTACCGGGCACAAACCGCATCGATCAGACGGTCGGCGTCACGAGGCTCGGAACCAGCGTGCTCGGCTGTTACAACCTGCAGTACCCGGTCCCTGCCGGGTCCGCTCCGGCCCTCGATGCCGACCCGTGGCTGACTACCCGGCAGCAGGCGCGGGATCTGCCGGGCCAGCGTGGTGAGCGAACTCGCCCCGGCGCTCAGGTCGAGAACGGCCACCGACTCACCGCGCAGGCGCGCCAGCAGCTGGCCGGTCAGCAGCGTGGTGACGGTCTGGCCAGCGCCCGCGGTGCTGCCGAGAACAACGATCCGAGCCGGTCCGGGCAACGGCAGCCTGGCCCGCGCCTGGTCACGCTGGACGTGGTCGGGCTT
>JASHOE010000213.1 GCA_030041275.1 Streptosporangiaceae bacterium | reverse complement strand
GCCAGGAGCGGTGCTGCCAGCGGCCGTGCTGCCAGCGGCCGTGCTGCCAGCGGCCGTGCTGCCAGCGGCGGCGCTGCCAGCGGCGGCGCCGTTGGGTCCGGTTCCGCCGCTCCCGCCGCGTGCCGCCAGCACTTTCGAAACCTGGTCCTGAGCCAGCACCTGCGGCAGGTGCCTCGGCACCTTCGGGCTGCCGAGCTGGGCTCCAGGATCGACGGCGAGCCAGCCCCGACGGTGCGCGAACGCGGTGAACGCGCGCGCAGCGGCTGCTCGCCGAGCGATTGTGGTCCGCGCCTGGCCGGCCCCGTACTGGCCGGCCAGCCAGCCGCGCAGCACGCCAATGTCGATGTCGGTCAGCGCTGCACACTGTCGGTCGGCGGCGGCAAACCGCAGCAGCGCCGACACGTCGCCGAGGTAGGCGCGCACCGTGTGGGGCGACAGCCCGCGCTCGGCGGCCAGGTGCCGCCGGAACCCGGCCAGAGCTGCCGCCAGCGGCTCGGGCAGGTCGGCGGGATCGGGTCCATCGGCCGCTGCGGGCTCGAGCGTGCCCGCCTGGCCCGGCTTCGGCGGCGGCACAGCCCGGATCACCATGACAGCCAGTCTGCGGCATGCGACCGCCAGCGGGCGGCAGGCACGACGCCGCGCGGTTTACTGTTCGCCCTGTCGCTGTCCTTGTCCCTGTCGCGCGCAGTGCACACGCTGGCGACCGGGCTGCCAGACCGGGTGAACCCGAGGTGCGCAGCAGCCTGGCCGGCCAGCTGCCAGACCGAGCGAACCGAGGTGCGCGGTCGGCTGGCCGGCGGCCGCGTGTCCCGCGTCACTCCACGGTGACGCTCTTGGCCAGATTTCGCGGCCGATCGACATCGTTACCGAGCTCGACCGCGGCGTGGTAGGCGAGTAGCTGAAGCGGAACCGACAGCAGGATCGGGTCAAGCTCGGGCTCGTTCTTCGGCACCACGAGCACATTGTCGGCGAGCAACCCAGCGGACGAAGCCGAGTGACCGACGAACAGCACGCGGCCCTGCCGTGCCCTGATCTCACCGAGCGTTGACAGGTTTTTCTCGAGCAGCTCGTCGTCGGGAACGATGGCTACCGTGGGCAGGCCGGGGCCCACCAGGGCGAGCGGGCCGTGCTTGAGCTCACTGGCCGGGTACGCCTCAGCGTGCAGGTACGAGACTTCCTTGAGCTTCTGCGCACCCTCCCGGGCGACCGGCCAGCCGCGCACCCGGCCGACGAAGAACATCCCTGGGTACTGAGCCAGGTCCTTGGCGAGGCCAGCGATCTCGGTCTCCATCGTGAAGATTTCTGCGATCTGGTCGGGCAGCCGCCGCAGCCCGTTAGCGATCCGCCGGCCTTCGCTCGGAGACAGGTCGTGGATCCGCCCGAGGTGGAGGGCCAGCAGGGCGAAGACCGTGGCCGTAGCCGTGAAGGTCTTGGTAGAGGTCACGCTCACCTCGGGGCCAGCGTGCAGGTAGACACCGCCGTCGACTTCCCTGGCGATCGTGCTGCCGACAGTATTCACCACCCCGAGCACCCGCCCGCCCTTGCGCTTGACCTCCTGAACCGCGGCAAGCGTGTCGTAGGTCTCGCCCGACTGGCTGACGCCGATGTAGAGCGTGCCCTCTTCGATCACCGGGCTGCGGTAGCGGAACTCCGACGCGGGTTCTGCGTCGGCGGGAACCCGCGCGAGCTCTTCGATGAGCTGCGCGCCAAGCACTCCCGAGTAGTAGGCGGAGCCGCAGCCAAGGATCTTGACGCGCTTGATGCCTCGCGCGTCGCGAGGGTCGAGGTTGAGCCCACCAAGGTGCGCGGTGTTGAATCGGTCGTCGAGCCGACCGCGGAGCACCCGCTCGATGACGCCTGCCTGCTCGTGGATCTCCTTGTGCATGAAATGCGCGTGGCCGTCGGCGTCATAGCTGGCCGCGTCGGCATCGACGACGGCCGCCTGCTTCGTGGTACGGCGCGCGTCCAGCGTGGTCGTGCGGAATCCGTCGGCGCGAAGCGTGGCGATCTCGCCGTCGTCCAGGTGCACCACCTGGCGGGTGTAGCGGACCAGAGCGGCGACGTCGGAGGCGGCGAACATTTCCTTGTCGCCGATGCCGACCAGGACCGGACTACCGTTGCGCGCCACCACAAGACGATCCGGGGAACGGGAGTCCAGTACCGCGAGCCCGTAAGTACCCACGACGGACCGCAGCGCGATCCGCACCGCTTCCTCGAGATCGCGTGGCTTGCTCTGGTCGCCGCTGTCGGCCGCGGCCGCGATGAGATGAGCGATGAGCTCGCTGTCCGTCTGAGACGTGAACGCGGCACCAGCCGCGGCCAGACCCGAGCGGAGTTCCTCGGCGTTCTCGATGATGCCGTTGTGCACGATCGCGATCGGCCCGCAGGCGTGCGGATGAGCATTCTCGTCGCTCGGCTCGCCATGGGTGGCCCAGCGCGTGTGCCCGATGCCTGGGCTGCCCTTGAGCCGTGCCGGGACGTCAGCCGCCAGCTCGGCAACCCTGCCCTTGGCCTTGCGCACGCGCAGGTCCCCGCTCCGGCCGACGACGGCTATCCCGGCAGAGTCATAGCCGCGGTATTCAAGCCTCGCCAGGCCCTCCAGCAAGATCGGCACGCTGTCCCGGCTACCGACGTATGCCACGATTCCGCACAAATTACAGTCTCCTTACTGGCGGCGGCCAGGGTTCAGCCGTACACGATCCTGCGCAACTGCCGGAGAGAAAGATCTGGAGCGGCATAGCGCCGATGCGGGAGCTCCGTCGCGATCTGCCGGAACGCCGGGTCATTGGTGAGCCCGCCCGCCTTAAGCTCGCGGTGCCGGCGGCGGACATACTCCTCAGGCGGTTCCGAGAAGTAGCCGAGCACATCGGCCACGACGCGAGCCGCCTCGGCCGAACTCAGCGGACAGGTAGCTGCCAGGTACTCGACAAGATCACTATGCTGGCCGGCCTGCAGGACTTCCACCCACCCATCATCGCTATCGAGGGTCCTAACTGCAACAATCCTGCCCGCTATCGGGCAGGATTGAATCGTATCTCACGTGCAGCGGCCTGTTTTCGTCGTCAGACTGTCTCGCTCCCCCCGGATCACTGCCCGAGATTCCCGTTGTTGATCGAATCATAAGTAAAGATCCAGTAATCCGACCGTCAAGCATGCCCGTGAACACGTGCCAGGTGTCGACCTAACGGGTGAGGGCGACGCCTCATCGTGGGAAGCTATGCAGCATGACGCACCGCCAAGAGCCACCGCCGCGCTCTCGGCGCGGCACGTCGCGGCGGAAGTTCATCGGCTTTGCTGCCGCCGCAGCTGCGGTGCCGGTCGCCGCCATCGCAGCGGACAAAGCGCTAGCCGCAGGCGGCTCCAGCGCCAAGAAGGTGTCCGACGCTGGCAAGCGGGCGGCTCCGAAAGCCAAGCGCGTCGTCAGCGAGAACGCGCTGCCTGGTGACGCGGACTGGGGGATCACGAACCTGGGCGGGCCGAACGACATGATCGGCTACGCCGGGCAGGCCAGCGTGCTCCCAGGGCAGCCCATCACGCTGTACGCATCGACTACCGCGCCCTCCTTCGTGGTCCGGGCGTTCCGCATCGGGTACTACAACGGCGACAATGCCCGCCTGGTCTGGACGTCGTCGACCACGCCCGGCCGCCAGCAGCCTCAGTCCAGCCTGATCGGCGCGACCAACACCGTGTCCTGCAGCTGGGAGCAGTCCCTCGTCATCCCCACCGACGAGTGGCCCGAGGGCTCGTACCTGCTGCGGATGGACGCTGAGACCGGCCCACAACGCTACTGTCCGGTGACCGTCAGGTCCGCGACCACCGCAGGCAAAACTGTGATCAAGAACAGCACCGCCACCTGGCAGGCGTACAACACCTATGGCGGTTACGACCTGTACAACGGTCCAGGCGGCACCGCGGACTACAACAACCGGTCCTTCGCGGTGAGCCTGGACCGGCCGTTCGACTCGAACGGCGCCTATTACTTCACGTGGCACGAGCAGAAGTTCATCTCGCTGGCCGAGAAGCTGGGCATGCCCCTGGCGTACACGACCAGCATGGACATCGCGGCGGACCCGCAGTTGCTCACAGGCGCCAGCGCGCTGTTCTGCCTGGGTCACGACGAGTACTGGTCGCCGCCGGAGCGAGCCAATGTGACCGCCGCCAGAGACGCCGGGGTCAATGTCGCTTTTATGGGCGCGAACACTATGTTCCGGCGGACCCGGCTCGACAGCACACCGCTCGGCCAGAACCGGCTCGTCATCTGCTACAAGACCAGCTACACGCAAGATCCGATGTACGGGGTCAACAACGCGGCCGTGACCAGCGACTGGCGAGAGCCGCCCAACCCGGACCCGGAGTCTTCGCTGACCGGCACCCTGTATGAGTCCAATCCCGCGAACGCGAACTTCGTCGTCGCGTCTCCGGACTCCTGGGTTTTCGCTGGTACCGGTGCGCAGAAGGGCACCAGCATCCCCGGCCTGGTGGGCATCGAGTACGACCGGGTGAACCCGGACTATCCGGTGCAGCGTCCCATCGAGGTGCTGTCCCATTCCCCGCTGACCTGCCGGGGCGTAAACAGCTACTCCGACGCGGCTTACTACACCACGACCAGTGGCGCTGGCGTCTTCAACAGCGGAACGATGCGCTTCGTCGCGTCGATGAGCCAGATCCACATCTACGGCGTTAACAAGGAGACCTGGGCGTTCACCACGCAGGTCGGCACGAACCTTCTTAACGCTTTCGCCGACGGCCCCGCCGCAGCCAAGTACCCGGCCAACGACAACCTGGACTCGATGCAGGAGTGGGCGGGCGACCCGATCGCCGCGCAGCACAACCTGTGGCCGCCGGTCGTGCTGTGAGCCGCTGCCGCCCATCTCCGTAGCTGCCCCGCCTGGTCCGTCTTCAGCTCGCATTTCTTTGCCGCCAGCCACGGTCGCAGCGCTCCACGAAGCCGTTCGCAGCGAGTTCACCGAGGCATCGCAGTGCGGTGTCGAGATCAACCCCGGCGCGCACGGCAATGCTCGCCGGGCCGCGGCCGCCACGGATAGGAACCTCCTCCAGCACCGCCACAGCGACTGGATCCAGCACGTCTCGCGCCGTGCTCGGCCCGGACCGCGGCCCGGCGGATGGCAAGCCGGCTATCGGGAGCGCGACATGAACGAGAACGTCCGCCCCGCAGGTGACGAGCATCGAACCGTAGTCTCTGATGAGTTCGTGGCAGCCAGCCGAGTACTCCGACGTGACAGGTCCCGGCACCGCCATGACTGGCCGGCACAGTTCCCTCGCGTGCCTCGCGGAGTTGAGCGCGCCGCTGCGCAGCGCAGCTTCGACGACAACGACGCCGCGGCTTAGTGCCGCGATGATCCTGTTCCGCACCAGGAACCCCGGCCTCGTTGGTCCCGCGTCCGGCGGACACTCGCTGACCAGCACACCCTGCGCCGCGATGGCCGTGAATAGAGAACTATTGCCCTGCGGATACCCGAACGACAGACCGCCCGCGAGCACCGCGACCGTCTCGCCTCCCGCTGCGAGCGCGCCCCGGTGCGCGCCTGCATCGATCCCGTAAGCGCCGCCGCTGACCGTAGCGGTGCCTTTCTCGGCGAGGGCGGCGGCCATCTCGATGGCCACGTGCTGGCCGTACCCGGTGGCTGCGCGGGAGCCGACGATGGCGACCGAGTTGACGCACGTGAGCCTCAGGTTCGCCGAACCGCGCAGCCACAACAGCAGCGGCCGGGCGTCACCCAGGTCATCCAGCTGGGTCGGCCACTCCGCGTCGCCGGGGACGATCAGCCGAAACCCGCGGTCTTGCCAGGCCGCCAGCTGGGTAGTGCTGGGAATCTCGCCGAGCCGGTCCCGCCACCGTGGCACGGCCCGACCTAATGCGGCGTCCTCGGCCTCGCCCGCCAGTAGAGCCTCACCGTCGGCGTCTGCCCCGGTGACCAGCGCGAGCACCTCGCTTGCCGTCCGGGTCCGCAGCGCGGCGCCGAGCACCGGGTCTCCCGGCTTGGCCAGGAAGCTCAGCGCGACCCGGGCCCGCCGCTCGCCGTCCGGAGTCGTCATCGTGACCACCTCCGGCCACGATCCTGCCGGGCGCGCGGCCGGGCTGCCGATCCACGTCCGCAGCTGTGGACAACTGGCCAGCGACAGCCCGCGATGTGGACAGCCGCGCTCGGGCAATCGGTTCCCTAGTTCGCGTTTGGACATGCCCTAACTAGTTCACTTACGATCATGCTCGCCGTGCAGCAGCGTTCCCTGGGCAGCAGGGCGTCGGATACTGGCGGCCTGTTCCCTGCCCGTCTGTGGGTCAGCCGGGTCAGCACGGCATGGAGCCGCGCGTCACTGACGCACCCGATTTGTGCCCGCGGTAATCAGCTGGCATTGGCCGCCGCGTGCTGCTTTGGTAGCCACCATGGCTGGCTTTGATGATGCGGCGTTCTACGGTGATCGGTGGGCGGCGGTTTATGACCAGCGGTTCGCCGGACGCGACCCGGTTGCTGCCGTGGACTTCCTGGCCGGGCTGATGAATGGCGGCGGCCGGGCACTGGAGCTGGCTATCGGCACCGGCCGGGTGGCGCTCCCGCTCGCGGCGCGAGACGTCATGGTGCACGGCATCGATGCCTCGCAGGCCATGGTGGATCGGCTGCGCGCCAAACCGGGCGGTGATGCTATCCGGGTCACCATCGGCGATATGGCCGAGGTCGGGGTCACCGGCCCGTACCGGCTGGTCTACCTGATCTTCAATACGCTGTTCGGCCTGCTCAGCCACGACAAGCAGGCCCAGTGCTTCGGCAACGTGGCGCGAGTGCTCGAACCGGGCGGGTTCTTCGTCATCGAGTGTTTCGTCCCGGACACGACCCGCTTCCACCGCGGCCAGGCAGCGGCTGTCCAGGAGGTTACCGAGGATTCCGCGGTCCTGGAACTGTCCCGTCACGATGCCGCCGCCCAGCGAGTCACGACCCAGGTCATCACCTTCGACCAGCAAGGCATCCACATGCGGCCCGTTGCCATCCGCTATTCCTGGCCAGCGGAATTGGACCTAATGGCCGGTCAGGCTGGCCTGAAGCTGCGGGATCGGTACGACGGCTGGGACCGTCAGCCGTTCAACTCCGCAAGTCCCGGCCATGTCTCGGTCTGTCAGCCACGATAACCAGGCCAAAGCAAGGCGCGAGCTGATTCCGCGACGCTAGGTGAGCGTTGTTGGGTTTTCGTAGCGTATGGCCCACCTGACACGACGCCGACGTTCTGCATCGCCGAGTGCCGCGGCAAGTTCGATGGCGACGTGCTGGCCGTAGCCGGTGGCAGCGCGGGAGCCGACGATCGACACCGAGTTCACGCACGTGAGCCTCAGGTTCGCCGAACCGCGCAGCCACAACAGCAGCGGCCGGGCGTCACCCAGGTCATCCAGCTGGGTCGGCCACTCCGCGTCGCTGGACATGACCAGCCGGCATGACTTCCGCAGCTGGGTGCAGCACTGGAATGGTCACCCCGAGACGCTCGTGTCCGTACCGATCAGGGATGCGATACGCGCGGGGTCGAAGAACACCTGCACCGGCAGAGCACCGGCGAACATGCTAGCGAACGCGTCCATGGCCCGTTGCTTGCCGACGATCGCGCCCAGCAGTCTCTGCATCTCAGGCGGCGGGGGCACCGCCAGGTTCGCGAGCCGACCGGTGAACTCATACATGGGTAGCGCGCACTCATCGCGGCGCTGCTGGTAATGGGTCAGCGCGTCGTCGTAGCCGCAGCTGCCACGCCAGGCCGAGTCGAGCGCGTCGGCGCACATCTCTGCGTCACGGAAGGCGTCGGTGATGCCCTGCGCCGTGACTGGGTCCCTGGCGTATCCAGCGTCACCGACCAGCGCCCAGCCCGGCCCGTACGGGGTCAGGAACCTGTTCGGCACTCCCTCCCCCACGACCCGCGTTTCCTGCCGCCCGCGGTCAAGCCGACCGCCCATGGCTGCAGTAACCTCGCGCAGATAGTTTCCCTGCAGGTCTTCTTTCACCTTGGCCACCTCAGCCTGCGGCCAGGCGGCGAGAACCAGGGTCATGTCGTCGTTGGTCGGGATCAGGCCGAAACCGCGGCCTGGCCGGATAATCCACTGGGCTCCCGTAGCGGGCACACCCGACCAGTACGCGTAGTAGGCACTGGCCAACACAGGGCCCTCGCGATAACGCGGTGCGTGCACTTGCTCAGCCACGCGCGAGTGCACACCGTCGGCGCCGATGACCACCCGAGCGTATTCGCTCACGTGCGCTCCGCCGCCTGCGCGCCCACGAACGCCGACAACCCGTTCCCCGTCGAAGATCAGTTCCGAGACGCTGAACCCCTCGCGCAGCTCAGCACCGGCCTTTTCGGCAGCACGGACGAGCATCTCGTCCAGGACGATCCGGCGCGGCGCGTATGCCCCGGCGGTGCCGTCCGGGGCGGTCGGCGTTCCGGTAATCACAACCGGCCCGAAGTCGAACGTGTACGTCGGCAGCCACGGACAGCCGGTCGTGACGAGATCTTCCAGCAGCCCCCACCGTTGCAGCGCCATCAGACCCTGCGGGTGGATCACGTGCGTCGAGACGGTGTCCGACGGGAAGGTCGCCCGGTCGGCGAGCAGCACGTCGTAGCCTTTGGTGGCCAACAGCATCGCGGTCGTGGCGCCTGCGCAACGTGCGCCGACAACGATCGCGTCGTAGCGTCGCGCCGGGCGCGCACGGTCTCTCTCCGGGTCCGTCGAGTTCATGAGTACCTCCTCGCAGATCAGTGGTGCCCTCAGGCTGCCAGCGGTCGCTTTCACCGCTCTTTCACGCCGGGATAATGGGGCCGTGCACACATTGCCGGTGTTTTGGGTGCTCGGCACGCTAGAGGCAGACCGGGACGGCTCTCCCCTCCCGCTGCCCAGCAGCCGCCAGCGGGCCGTGCTTGCTGCGCTGCTGGCGCGCGCAGGGAGGCCGGTGCCGGCAGACGAGCTTGTCGATGCGGCCTGGCGCGAGCTACTCCCGGACAACCCGAAGGCTGCCCTGCAGACTGTGATTTCCCGGCTGCGCACTGCACTAGGCGCGGAAGCGATCAGCGGAGACATTTCCGGATACCGGCTGAACGTAGCCGCCGACGACGTGGATGCGCTGCGATTCGAAGCGTTGCGCGAGCGGGCGGCCCACGCCCCGGATGCCGCCGCTGCAGGACTGCTGTACGCGGCTCTCGCACTGTGGCGCGGCCCCGCGTACGCCGAATTCGCCGATCGCGAGTTCGCCAGTACTGAGGCGGCGCGACTGAACGAACTGCGCGCTGCCGCAATCGAGGACTACGCGGATGTCTCGCTGCGCACTGGGCGCGTTACCGAAGCCATTGCGCAGCTCGAAGTGCTGCAAGCCAGCGAGCCGTGGCGCGAGCGGAGCATAGAACTGATCATGCGCGCGCTGGGCGGATCAGGCCGGGCAACCGAGGCGCTGCACGTCTACGATCGGTACCGGCGCGGCCTCACCGCGGAGTTCGGGCTCGACCCCTCGCCGGCTTTGCAAGACCTGCAGGGCCGGATCCTTCGCAACGAGCTGCCCGCACCTCCAGGGCCGGTGCCGCAGCTGCCGCACTGGTTCGCCGTCTCGACACCGCTAGTCGGCCGCGACACCGACCTGGCGGCCCTGGCCGAGGCAGCAGCAAGCAACCGACTGGTCACGGTCACCGGCATCGGCGGCGTCGGCAAGACGCGGCTTGTCGCCGAGTCGCTGGGCGAACTCGCGGCCCAGCTGCAGATGCCCATTGCTGTGGTCGAACTCGGCGGCGTGCCGACAGGCAGCGTCGACAGCGCCGTCGCTGCCGCCCTCGGCGTGGATGTCCGAGTCGGCACACCGGTGGCTGCGGTGAGCGAGTACCTCGGCGGCGGTACGCAGCTTCTCGTGATCGACAACTGCGAGCACGTGCTAGCCGACGCCCGCAAGCTGGTGAAAGCCGTGCTGCGCGCTTGCCCGCAGGTACGGATCATCGCCACCAGCCGACAAAGGCTGGGACTACCAGACGAACAGGTGCTGCCGCTGGATCCGCTGCCCACCGAGGCCGAAGACGGCCCAACACAGAAGCTGCGCGACAGTGCGCCGGTCCGGCTGTTCATCGACCGGCTGCGTCGGCTGCGCCCCAGCTTCCCGGTGACCGCACAAACCGTGACGCTCGGCGGAGCAGTGTGCCGTCGGCTCGACGGAGTGCCGCTGGCCATCGAACTCGCAGCAGCACAAGCGGCGACGATCGGCCTCACGCCCGTCCTAGACCGGCTAGGCGATCTGGACATGCTCGCGGACGCCGAAGGCGGCATGCGAGCGGTGCTCGACCGTTCCTGGAGCCTGCTCGGCGGCCACGAGCAGCAACTGCTGGCAAGACTCTCGGTGTTCGCTGCCGACTTCGACCTCGACGCGGTCGAGCACGTCGGCGGGCCGGCGGCCGCAGCGCACGTAGCCCGCCTCGCGGAAACGTCCCTACTGCAGGTCACGCATCAGCATGGCGAGGCACAGTACCAGTTGCTGGCGATCGTGCGCGCCTACGCCGACGAACAGCTCCAGGCCGAAGGCGCAGCCCTGGCCACCCGTGCCGCGCACGCCGGCTGGATCCGCGACCTGTCGGCGGCCGCGGCCGCCGACATCCGCGCCGGAGGTGCCGGCGACCTGCTGCGTAAGCTCCTAGCCAATCGCGCTGACCTGCTCGCCGCAGCTCGTGCGGCGCTCGGTGCGGGTGAGCTCGAGCTGGCAGGCTCGATCACCGCTGCCCTGGGCTGGTGCAACCACTGGGTGCTCGACGGCGAACTGCAGAAGCTTGCGCGGGACGTGGCCTGTGACCCGCGCCTGGCCACCGCCCCGGTGGCTGCACTCGCTGGAGCGTCTGGCGCGCTGAACGCCGCCCAGCTCGGCGATCTGGATGAGGCGCACCGGCTCGGCGAGCAGGCACTGGCAATCGCATCGACCCCCGATGAGGAATGCATGGCCCTGTACGCGCTCGGAGTGGCGTGCCTATACCGCGGCGAGCACGCAGAGTCGATGCGCCACTGGCAGAAGCTGCTCGAGCTTCCCGGTGTATCGGCCCCGGTGCTCGTCGACGCGCATGCGTCATGCGCCCTGCTCGCCTGTTATCACTCCGACCAGGTGACTGCGCGGCAGCACGCCGAACTGGCCCTGGCAGCGGCCCACGGCGCTGGCCCAGCCGGGGCCTTTGCCACGTACGCAATGGGTGAAGTCAGGCTGCTGGAAGACCCCGCCGCGGCCGTCGAGATGCTCGAACTCGCCGTCAGCCAGGCCGAGGCCGGCCGGACGGCCCAGATCGCCGAGGTCGCCCGCATCGCGCTCGTGTCCGCTATGGTCAGGCTCGGTCTGCACGACCAGGCGCTGCGGGCATTTCCCGAGCTGCTGCACCAACTGCGCCGCCGCAACGGATGGCCGCAGTTGTGGACCAGCCTGCGCATACTCGCCGAGCTACTAGAGGCAGTCGGCCGCCCCCACGACGCAGCACTGCTACTTGCCAGCGCGAGCCTCGACCCGTCCGCCCCGCAGGTCTCCGGTGACGACATCTCGCGCTACTACCAGCTTGAGCAACGGATTATCAACCAGATCGGGGCCGATGCACATCAGCGGCTAGTAGACCAGGCCGCCCTGCTCCCCCGCGGCCTGGTCCCGGACCAAGCTCTTGCCGCGCTCGCTGCTATAGCGCCTCAGGCCCTTACCGCCACTAGCCCACGTTCCACGTCGGCGTCCGTGCCCGTGAAAAACGTTGGCGCCGAGCGCTTATTGGGCTCAGTACACCTAGGCGCCGCCTGATACGACGCCCATGTTCTGTTCGCCGAGTGCCGCGGCAAGTTCGATGGCGGCGTGCTGGCCGTACCCGGTGACAGCGCGAGCCTAGGTCTGCCCTTGGGGCACAGCCACTCGTCGGCGCCGTTGCTGTTGCTGTCCGAGGTCCTGATTGACAGGGGCCAAGGCTGCGCCAGTCTGGGTGTTGCCAAAAGTCAGTTTCGCCGCCCTGGCGTGCCGCTCTACGATGCGCATCGCCAGCAGGACGAGACAAGGCGAAACGCACGATGAAGTTGCACGCCGATGAGGTCGACATCGACTCCGATCTTGTTCGACGGTTGGTGGCGCAGCAGTTTCCGGTCTTCAGTGAACTTCCGGTCAGTGCGCTCCAGACGACAGGCACGGTCAACGCCATCTACCGGCTCGGTGCTGACCTGTGTGTTCGGCTGCCCCGGGTGGCGCGGTGGGCAGGCGGCTTGGACAGGGAATGCACGTGGCTGCCTCGCCTGGCGCGGGGGCTGACGCTGCAGGTGCCGGAACCTGTCGCGAAGGGCGCGCCGACCTCTGAGTACCCGTTTTCGTGGGCGATCTTCCGCTGGATCCAGGGCCAGCCGTACGCAGCTGACCGCGTCGACGACGAACGTCAGGTCGCGGCCGACCTGGCACAATTCGTGGCCCAGCTGCGCCGCAACGATCTGCCGCCGCTCAACGACGAAACCCCCTATGGCGGGCGGCCTCCCCTGGCCGAGCAGGATGCGGCCACCCGGAAGTGGATCGCGCAATCCGGAGACTTGATCGATGGGCCCGCGGTAACGGCCGCCTGGGACGACGCCTTGACAGGCCCGGCCTGGGATGGCACGTACAGCTGGATCCATAGCGATCTCGCGCCGCCGAATCTGCTGGTGGCAGACGGGCGTCTCCGCGCTGTCATTGACTTCGGCGCCACCGGTCTGGGTGACCCCGCCGCCGACCTCAATCCCGCCTGGAGCGTTTTCGGCCAAGCCGGACGGACGATCTTCCGCCATCTGGTTGGCGCTGACGACGACTGCTGGCGCCGCGGTCGCGGAATCGCGATCAGTATTGCTGTCGGCCTCGTGCCGTACTACCTCGTCAGCAACCCAGCCCTCAGCGCACTGGGTCAGCGAATGCTTTGCGAGATCGTGGCTGACATCAACCACTCTGATGGTCACGGCTGACTCGCAGGGTTAGCTCGTCATCGCGATCCGGCTGCCGACGAAGTCGCGTCCCACGCGGCCTCGAAGTCCTCGTGTTCCCCGATCCCTCAGCCAGGAAATCGCTGGCGAGCAGTGCGTCGACATCCCTAATCGATTGCGAAGTGCTCTCGTGGAGCAGGGCGTGGATGCCGAGTTCACGGGCCGCGTTGACGTTCTCGCGGCGGTCATCGAGGAAGACGACCCCGCCGGGCGAGACGGCAAGCCGGTCGCAGAGCAGCTGGTAAATCCTCGGGTCTGGCTTGGCAAGCCCAACTTCGTAGGAGTAGATGATGACGTCCACGAGTTGCTCGAGCCCGTACCGCGCCTGGTACTCGCGGCGGGCACCGTCGATCGCATCGCTCAGGATTGCGGTGGTGTAGCGCGGCCGCAGACTGGCCGCGTAGGCGCAGAGCTCGGCGTCCAGCTCGCCGAACATGTCCTCCTTGAACTCGTCGGCCTGCGCGGCGGACAGTCCGAGCGCAGTGGAAAGTCTGGCCTGGAAATCGGTTTGGCTCAGGCGGCCAGTGTAGGACCGTCCATCGCAGTCCACGCTGGCCAGGGCCTTACCGAACTCCCCGCGCGTCATGCCCAGCCGTTCCTGCCATACATTCGCGACGTCGGGGCCAACCCGCGTGAGCACGCCGCCAACGTCGAACGCCACCGCCCGAATCCTCACGTCACCAGTTATCCCATGTCCAACGGGCAACCGCGACGATCGCCGGGGGACTCGTCCCAAGGCAGACACAGCCACAGGATCGCCAGGCTCGGCACCGAGCACCCCAACGGCTGGCACGCCCTTTGGGTAACCTGCCGCGCGGGAGCGGCCCGGTGGGCAACGCCCCCTGATGGCCGGGGGCGGTCGGCCGTGACAACTAGAGGCACCGGCCGTGACAACTACAGCACGGTGGTTGACGGGGAACCTGGTGACTCTGGCTGAAAGAAGTCCAGTCACCCTCACGTCCCCCTGGATCCGGCGCGCGGATCCGAAGTCAGCAAGACCCGCCCCCAAGCTCAGGCTGAGCAGATCCGGTCAGTCGCGGTCGAGCGCACAGGACACCAGATAGGCAGGCTGCCGACTGCCGCGAAGGCCGAACTCGACGAAGCACTTTCGCATCCACCTCGCCTTTGTAGCCAAAGGCCCATCTACTCGCGCGGCGTGTGGTCCCACAGGAACCGACCGACCGCTTCGGTGGCCGCGGGAAGATGCTCGGGGTCCTTCCACGGCTCGATCAGCTCGGCGGCCGGCGCGAGTGCGGCGATCTCGCGGCCGGTCTCGGTCGGGTGGTACTCATCGACTCCGGGGAGGACGAGCATCGGCGTGCGGAAGGACCGCACCTGGTCCCGGGTCACGCTGACGGCGAAGTCGGGAGCCCACATTCTGGTAGCGAACGCCTCGATCTCGTCGCTGCCGAGATCGTCGCGCTTGTCCATGAGCTGCTCACCCCACGGCTTCCACAGGTTGTCAAAGACCTCTCGGTTGCCCGCGATGATCCCGACCGGCTGCTCGAGGACAGCCGCGACGACGCGTTCCGGCGCGACTTCGCACAGCTTCAGGATGAACGGGCCGCCGATGCAGCAGCCGAACACCAGGAACCGGTCGATGCCAAGATGATCCATGACCGCGAGCTGGTCTGCCGCGTAGGCACCCCACGGGTCGCGTGCGTCAAACGGGCCGGTGGACAGGCCGGCGTTGCGCTGGTCCATCGCGATCATCTGGTACTGCCCGGCGTACGCGGTCAGCGGGTTGATCGCCGCCATCTCCCACAGTGGCACGCTCGAGCGCATCCCGCCCGGCGCCAGCGTCAGCATCGGAAACCCTGTCCCCTGCACTGTGTACCAGATCTTCGCCTCGCCACGGTTGACGTACGGCACACGGGTCTCCTCTCACGACGCCGATCCCGTGACCAGCCTACGGTCGGGCCTCCCGCCACGACTGGAATCGTCCTCGTGCGAAGCCGCACTTACGTGGAGCGTCTGCAAACCTGCCGCGCCGCAGCGCTCCTGTCGCCAGCCAGAAATCACCGGCGACCGGTGCGACCTCGTCGGACACGACGGTTCTCAGTGGCAGCGGCAACTCCCGTTGGTTCCGCAGCGACGGTCGCCATGTGGCTCGCATCGCAAGCTGCACGGTGGTCTTGCCGACGCCATTCGAAGCCCCTGGGAAGGATGGCTTAGGTGAAGAAGTACATCTTGTTCGATCACGACGGCGTGCTGGTCGATACCGAGCAGTGGTACTACAAGGTCGGCGAACGCGCGCTAGCCGAGATCGGCCTAGTGCTGGAACCGGACCAGTACCTGATGGACATGAGCCAGGGCGCAGGCACCTGGGCCCAGGCCAGGGCGGCTGAGGTCGGGCACGACGTGGACATGCCTACTGCAGCAGCGCATCTGCGGGCCGCTGGACATGTCGGCGACCGGCATGAATCCCGACAAGAACACCGCACGAGGGCATGACAAGGCCGGCTTCCTGTTGCCCTACTCGGACTATGCATTGCTGCCGGGCGCGATCGGGTTGCTGTCCACCGCCGCAGACCTGGACAGGTTCCTGCGGGCCCAGCTCGAGCCCGACAGGACGCCGCTCGGACCGGCGATCCGGCTGAGCCGCACCCCTCAACCCGGTTCGCCGCGCGCGGCGGGATTGGGCTGGCAACTCGCGATCTCCGGCGACACCACCCTCGCCTGGCACGGCGGCCTCACCAACGGGTTCAGTGCGCTGCTGGCTGTGATCGATTCGCCGAAGGCACCGCGGGGAGTTGCCATCCTCACCAACAGCCCGTACTACGCTGGCGTCCGGGAAGCCGGCATCAAGGCACTCGAGTCATCAACAGTCCGCCTCGTGATATCGACAGCAATGCAAAAAGAGCGATCGTACGGCGAGAATGCGGCTCGGCACCGAGCAGGCCCCTGGCCCCAGTGCCGCCGATCAAGGGTCCGTATGCGATCGTGACGTGCTGTCTAGCCAGTCTGCAGCCAGCCGGCTATCCCGCTTGCTATTGCGGGCACGGTGGCCGTCGATTGAGAATCCGTGCATGGCCGATACGAGCGAGCCGGTTCCCACACCGCGATACCGCCAGCTTGTCACAGCGGCAAGCAAGATCGCCGCCGAGGCGGGACACAAGCACGTCGGCGCCGAACACCTGTTCCTCGCGATCATCGGTGATCGTGTAGCAGTGCCCACCCAGGTTCTGGCGCGGCGAGTCGACCTGGATCAGACTGAAGCAGACCTTCGGACCCTGATGGCGTCGGACGAATTTCACACGTCGTCACGGTTCGTCGCGCCGAAGGAGCAAGAGTAGCGACCGCAGGGCAGCCACTACGCCCGGCCCCCTTCAAGTCTGTCGCGGTGCTTCCTGGCTTCTCGCCTGCCGCCATTGCTCGGCCGTGACTCCCGCTCGCGCCAGCACCTGGATGACAAACTCGCGCTTGCCCGCCGTGTACGCGGCCATATCGGCGCTGTCGGCTGCGAGCCGTTCCTTCAGTTCCTGGTACTGGTGCGCGAGCAGCGGGTCTGCGCGGAGCGCATCGCGGAAGGCCAGCCGTTCGCGCCACAGGCTGCTGCCTGGCTCGGTTAGATGCAGGGCCTGCTCCGGAATGCTCCCGCTCCGGGCCTTGTGGAACCACAGGGTCGCTGGCCGGTGCTGGCCGTGCGTGTAGCCGTGGCTTGTCAGAACTGGGATCGCGTCCTTGGCGGAATGCAGGTCATGCACGCCCGCCATCATGTCGAGGATGGGCTTGGCGGCGAGGCCGGGCACGGACGTGGAGCCGATGTGCTCGACGGGCGAGGCCAGCCATGGCCGGAGTAGCTCGGTCAGAATGGAAGCCTCGGCACTGAACTGCTCCGGCCAGCGTGGGTCATACCTAGCGATGTCGATTGGCACCGCGAGTTACTGCCTTCCGGCTGGGCTGGTACCGCGGATAGCTGCTGTGCCGGTCGCTGGCCGGCACCGTGATCGCTTCGACATCGCCTGCTATCACCGGCCTGACATATTCAACCGCCGCCTCCACCTCTCACCTCGACCGTAACCCGCGGCAGCAACGCGGACTGACCTTGACATCCGACAATGATTACTGCGAGGTTAGTCATACGACTAATCCGTTCGACTAAGAACATGCGCAGGGAGCGGCGACCGGTGGCAGATGGCGGATGCGCCGTGGCTGCGACAGAAAGCGTCGCGGCGCACAAGACGGTGGCGCGAGCCGCTGCGCAGGAGGCGCTGCTGGACGCAGCGGAACGGCTGCTGGCCAGCGTCGGCTATGCGGGGGTGACGACGCGGCGACTGGCGGAGGAGGCCGGTATCAATCACGGCCTGGTGCACTATTACTTCGGGTCGAACGAGAACTTGCTGGTGCAGGCGCTCGAACGGTTCACCCGCCGTCTGATAGCCCGGCAGCGTGAGCTGTACGCGGCCGACGTGCCCTTCGCGGACAAGTGGCGGACCGCGATGCGCTACCTGCTGGCTGAGGACGTCAGCTACCAGAAGATCTGGCTGGAGCTCCAGGCGCTGGCCTGGAACAACCACGACATGAAGGCGCGCCTGGCGCAAGTGAATGCCGACTGGCGGGCTGTGCTAACCGACGCGTTCGAGCAGCCGCGCCGAGAGCTTGGCATCGGGCTGCCGCTCGAGGCACTGGTCTCGCTGGTGATGACGTTCAACCTCGGCATCATCATCGAGCGCCTGGGCGGCATCGAGACCGGACACCGTGAACTGCTGGATTGGATCGAGCAATGGATAACACGGTAAGTGAGCCGACCCGCGAGCAGTCGCGGGCACGCTACCCCGATAGTGCCGGCTACGTCACGCGCGACGGCGTCCAGATCTACTACGAGGTCTATGGCAGCGGCGAGCCCACCATCTTGCTGCTTCCAAGCTGGGAAATCATCCACTCCCGGGCATGGAAGATGCAGATCCCCTATCTGGCCCGGCACGGCCGGGTGGTGACGTTCGACCGGCGCGGTAACGGGCGCTCGGACCGTCCAGGTGACGTGCGCTCCTACGATCGGCGCGCAACTGCGGACGACGCCCTTGCGGTGCTGGACAAAGTCGGCGCCACGCAGGTAACGCTCGTGTCGTGGTGCGGTGCCGGAGACGACCTGATCCTCGCCGTTGAGCATCCCGAGCAGGTCACGCGGCTCGTGCTGATCTCGCCGGACCTGTCGCTGACCGATGAGCCTGGCGATGAGGAAGGCCCCCACCCGTTCGATGTGCAGCCGGCGACACTCGAGGGCTGGGCCAAATGGAATCGCCACTACTGGCTCCATGACTGGCCAGGGTTTCTGCAGTTCTTCTTCGCGCAGACGTTCACGGAGCCGCACTCGACCAAGCCCACTGAGGATGCGATCGGGTGGGGTGGTCAGACCGACCCGCAGACCATCCTTCGCGGCATGGACGCGGAATGGTTTAACGACTCGGAAAGCGCGCTGCGGCTCTGCGCCCAGGTGCGCTGCCCCACCCTCGTCATCCAAGGGACCCAGGACGCAATCGTTGGGCCCGCGCGAGGTGCCGCTGTGGCGGCGGCGATCCCGGGGGCGCAGCTGGTCACGTTCGAAGGCTGCGGCCACGCGCCCCACCTGCGGGACCCCGTCCCTACGAACGTTCTAATCAGGGATTTCGCATGCCTGTCAGCAGCCCGGCCCCGCTGGGTACGAAGCCGCTCGCGGCGTAAGCGCGCCCTGTATATCTCCTCGCCGATCGGCCTCGGCCACGCGCAGCGCGACGCAGCGGTCGCCGACGAGCTCCGCAAGCTGCAGCCTGACCTCGAGATCGACTGGCTGGCCCAGCATCCGGTCACCACCGTCCTGCAGGCTCGCGGCGAGCGGGTGCACCCCGCCAGCGCCCTGCTCGCGAGCGAGTCTGGGCACATCGAGTCCGAGTCGGCCGGACACGACCTGCACGCATTCCAGGCGATCCGGCGGATGGATGAGATCCTGCTCGCCAACTTCATGGTCTTCCACGACTTGACCCGCGACGAGCACTACGACCTGTGGATCGGCGACGAGTCCTGGGACCTGGACTACTACCTGCATGAGAACCCCGAGCTCAAGACGGCCGCCTACGCGTGGTTCACCGACTTCGTCGGCTGGCTGCCCATGCCCGATGGCGGAGAACAGGAAGCTCGTCTCACCGCCGACTACAACGCCGAGATGATCGAGCAGATCGCCCGTTACCCGCGAATCCGAGACAAAGCGATCTTCGTCGGCGACCCCGAGGACATTGTGCCGGACACCTTCGGCCCGGACCTGCCGCTCATCCGCGACTGGACGCAGCAGCACTACGACTTCGCCGGCTACATAACCGGCTTCGACCCCGTCCAGCTTCATGACCGCAAGGTGCTCGGCTACCGCCCGGACGAGCGGGTCTGCATCGTGACCGTCGGGGGCTCCGGAGTCGGCGGCCACCTGCTGCGGCGCGTGATCGCCGCCTTCCCCGAAGCCAGGGAGCGCGTGCCCGGCCTGCGGATGATCGTGGTGGCCGGCCCGCGCATCGACCCGGCCAGCTTGCCGGCCCACGACGGCCTGGAAATCCGTTCCTACGTGCACGAGTTGTACCGCCACCTGGCCGCCTGCGACCTCGCCGTCGTCCAGGGCGGGCTGAGCACCGCGATGGAGCTCACCGCCAGCCGCCGCCCGTTCCTCTACTTCCCGCTCGCCCACCACTTCGAGCAGAACTTCCACGTGCGGCACAGGCTCGACCGATACCGCGCCGGCCGGTACATGGACTACCAGAACGTCACCCCTAGCGATATTGCGGAAGCGATCGCCACCGAGATCAGCCGCCAGATCGAGTACCAACCCGTCGCCGCCGATGGCGCGGCACGAGCCGCTGCGATGCTCGCCGAGTTGCTCTAGCCGGACTTCGACATCCGCCCGCTGCTGACTACTCGCCTGCAGCCGGCAGCACGTCGGTGATGGCTTTCGATACCTGGGAGTGGCCTTATAGCGGTGCATTGCGGGGCCGGGCGTAGTCCGCTGAGCGTCGCCACGCGCCCCGAATGACCGGGCCCTGCCGGGCTAGGTCCGCGGAAACCTCAAGCGCAGCGCCACGGCCTCGCAGCGCGGCAATGGCAGGTCCGCCGAAATGCAGGCATCGCGGTTCTCGGAATGCTGCAAGCGCGAGCCTTGAAAGCTGACGAAGCTACCCCCCTCCCCTTTCTCGGCGGCGCAGTGCGCTCACGAGCTTGCGCCAACCCGTTGCGATCTGCTGTCCCTTCCAGGCTTGCGCTTCGGTTCGAGGGACTCGAATCATGCCCTGCTTGCAGAGATCGTTGCGGCCCTCGAAACCTGACCGCTGCCGTCGCCGACGAACTGTCAAGACCCGTGGTCGACTCTTCCGGTGTTGATCAGTTCGTGACCGGCCGGTAGTAGAGCAGGATGTTGCCTTTGTTCATCGGCAGATCTGTTCGGGCGCGGGCGTCCCGACGGCACTAGCGCACGAGGTCCTGCCACCTGCGGCCGGTTCGCACGCTCTCCGGCCGGTCGGCCGTGATGTCCGACCCAGGCACCGCGAACTCGTCTCTGACCTTGACCAGCACCCACCGCTGCACGCCGGTGCGGGTCAGGCCAAAACCGCCGCCCAGCTTCTGCCCGTGCAGGACGACGGACAGATGCCCAGGGTCGTCACGACGAATATCTGCCCGGCCCTCGTCCCAAATGATCACCACGCCGGTGCCGCGCCGCGAGCCTTCGTGCACGCCCTCAAAGTCCCCAGCCGACAGCTCGTGATCCTCAACCGGCACGGCCAGCCGGCGAACCGCCGGGTCCATGGACGGACCCTTCGGGACCGCCCATGACCGAAGCGCGCCGCCCACAAGGATCCGCAGGTCGTAGTGCAGCCGGGTAGCGTCATGCAGTTGCACCACGAACCGGGACGGCGTCACGACGCGACGTTACCGCGAGCCCCGGCGCACTGCGCACGGGGTCGACGCGTCGAGGTCGTCCGCTTCCATCGAGGTACTGGCGCCAGGATGCGCTGAGCGATTGCCCCGACGACCTGTGGCAGACGGCGGTATGACCAGCGACCGAGCAGGTCAGCCGATCGGCTTGGTTGTCCAGTCCGCAGGATCGGGACCGAGCAGCCGGATCCGTGTGAACAGTTGGCTCACGCTGATGGGCGGGTTATTGCCGGCAATGACGATCGACACCGCCAGCCCGTCCGCGTCAGTCGTACACAGGCTCTGCTCTGCCGGTTCCTGGCCCGCCGGAATCTGCAGAATGGTCACCGGGTAGTTGTTCAGCGTGGTCTGCTGAGCCTGGCCGGGCGTGGCCGGGCAGCTCCCTGCCTGCTGGCTAGCGGGGACGATCATGATTTCCGGGATGTCGGTCGAGTCGAACCACGGCGCGGAGAGCAGCGCCCCGGTAGCGATCTGATACAAGCCAGCCACCGGCCCTTGCTTGCTGTAGCTGAATAGCACTGACCTGATCGCCCAGCCGGACGGCAGTCCGGTGACCTGAGCCGGGAACCACACGGGCCCTGACGCGGCGCCGAACCGCAGAGCCTGAGCGATGTGCACCGCCGTCGCCCTCGCGGCGTTGTCGGCCTGGCCACCTGGGCCATGCACTGCGAGCGTCGCCCAGCCACCACGCGCGTACTCGAACATGAGCATGTCTGGGAAGTCCCAGTAAGCAGGGAACCCGTCGACGTTCGGCGCGTTCTGGGTCGCCCTCGGATCCTGCAGGGACGCTAGATCGCGGCACGAGAGCAGGGCCGCCTGCAGCGTGCAGTCGTCTCGAGCAAAGACTGAGAGCTGCCAGGACGTCTGCCCAGGTCCAACCGCGTTCATGAAGACCGTGCTCAGACCGTCGCTCACTGCCTTCGCCGCAGCGCCTAGTGGCAGCCAGCCAAACGAGACGTAGGGCACCAGCGGGTTGAAGTGCGCTGGCGCCAGGGGCAGTGAGTGCGAGGGCTTGCTGTGTTGCACGGGCTGACTCGGCGAAGGATGTGACAGCACGGTGGCGGCCGCGATGGCCAGCACCGCGACCGCTGCGACCAGCGGAGTTCCGAATGCGATCGCAAGCCGACGGCGGCCGGTTTTCCGGCCGATACGGACCGCATCGGGAATGCTGGCTCGGATCGGCGGCGGCTCCTCTGCGGCCTGCGTGTCGAACAATTCAGTCAGGGCCCGCTCAAGCACTTCCGTTCGCCTCCCAGGCGCTGGCTTGGCCGACGGGCCTGGTTTGCCCAGTCCGCGGCGGGGGGCCGTACTGTTCGCCCATCCTGAGGCGCAAGTTATTCAGGGCCTTGGCAGTCTGGCTCTTGACCGTCCCTGGCGTGCATTCAAGGGCTTGCGCAGCCTGGTAGACGTTGAAGTCGCAGTAATACCGCAACACCAGCACGGCGCGCTGCCGTGGCGGCAAGGCCGCAACTGCAGCGCGCAGATCGAGGGCGCTTTCCTGGTCGGTGGCCGCATGGGCATGGTCTGGTGGCTGGTCGGTCAGGGTGACCCGCTGGGCCCAGCTAGCACGACGCTCGCGGATGAACTCGCGGACCACAATTGTGCGAACGTAAGCGTCGATGTTCTCGGCCCGCGCTGCCTTTGACCAGTGCACGTATGTCTTGGTCATCGCAGCCTGGAGCAGGTCATCGGCCTTCGTCCAGTCCTGGCACAACAGCCGGGCGAGCCGCCGGAGCGCGGGCATCCGAGCCGACATGTAGTCAGTGAACTCGGCGTCCCGGCCGGAACTCATGAGCAACGCCCTTCTCAGCGGGCCGACATTTTGTCACATAGAAGCCCTCAGGCGCTGCTTTGGTTGCCCGCAACGGTGAACCGTCCTGAGTCGTGTTCCGGAGCCCGGCGAGCTGCGCGGCGGCGGAGTCAGCTCGCTGCGCCGGCGAACGACAAGGAGGGGCGACGGCTAGTGGCGTCGTCCCTCCTTGGACTGGTACTCGTGGCTGCTATCGCAGCACCAGGTCGCGGACATCGTCGGCCTGCGTCCGGTGCTGAGCGGGCAGACGGCCTGACCGACGGGCCTCGGCCTTCGCCTGGTCGCGGTCGAAGACGGCACCCGCCGCCACGATGGCGATCGAGATGGCGAGGGCGATGCCCACGGTGATAGCGATTGCGACGAGTGCATCGAGCAGGGTTTGCGTGCTGACGCTCATCGGAGTGTCCCTTCTTTCTTGTGCTCGGAAAGCTGCTGAGTTTGGGCGGTTGTGCGGTCGTTGGACTGGTGCGTCATTGCTCGAGGCCCGCGCCTGGGCGCAGGACCAGCCGCGCGGCCCGCCGCGTCCGGCGCTGCGGCCGCTCGGCCCGCCGCAGTGCCTTGGCCTGTGCATGGGCCTGCCTCACCAGGCGCTGCTTCTCGGCTCGCTGAAGCATCTCTTGGTGTCGAGCGACGGCCAGCTGGCTAGTCATCAGCGGATGCATATGACTCACCTCCTCTCTGCGTGTGCGCGACGGATGGCGGGAGGGTCGGTGGTTGATCTGGCACCATCGCGAGTCGCCCATCTCCCCGGTGGAAGGGATGTCCGCCGCCCCGCGCGGGCGGACATCCGTTTCCGTGTCGATGGACTGATCCTGGCTGCGGCCTCTACAGCGGCCACTGCACTGCGCACTGCACTAGCCGCTGCACCGCGCAAAGCTCTCGCCGGAGTCCCGGCCTGGATGATCTAGGAGTTCAGCGTGACTTGACGGCTGGCAGCGACAGCGCCAGGGCGAACTGCTCATCAAGGAACATCAGCCCGCGCTGTTCGAACTCTGCGAAGATCTCGCGGATCGCCTTCTCTGACAGGCCCGCATCGAGTTTGCGCCGCACTGCGGCTGCCGTGGTCGGCTTGTCAATGCACGCCAGGTAGAGATCCGCGAGCGTGTCCTCGAACGTGTAGGTCCCGTCCCGCCCCAGGTGCCGCTGGTCCGAAATTTGGACGAAACGAGGTGCGGATCGGTGCGTCAGGGTGGGCGGGCTGGCGGTTTGCCAGGCGTCGGACCACGTGACGACTGCGGTGCGCACCGCAGCGTAGGCGTGCTCAGCCACAGCGTCTTCGGCCCGGTAGTCGAAGAAGTATGCGACTCGCTCGAGATCCACGTCCTCCGGGTAGACGTACCGATAGCTGTGCTCTGGCGTCTTGCCGCTCAGCCCGCGGGTGTCGTACTCGGTGAACAGCGGGCTGAACCGCTCAAGCCAGAGCCGGTCGGCGCTCGCGGGTGGCTGCAGGTGATGCAGGTGCGGTATGACCGCAGCCTGATCGACATAGTCCTGCTCCGTCTCACCGGGAAAGCCCCAGAGGAGGTTCCAGGACACCTGGATGCCGTAGTACTGACACCAGCGCAGCAGGTTGACGTTCTGAACGGCGCGGACACCCTTGCGCATGAGGCCCAGCACGCGCGAGCTCAGCGACTCAAGGCCCGGCTGGATGTGAGCCACGCCAGCCTGGGCCATGAGTTTGACCTGCTCACGGTCCAGATTTGCCTTGACCTCATAGAAGAGCTCGTATCCTGCCTCGGATTCAGCGAGCTCGGGAAACAAGTCCTTGAGATAAGACATCTCGAGAATGTTG
Source organism: Streptosporangiaceae bacterium (assembly GCA_030041275.1). Classification (GTDB taxonomy): domain Bacteria; phylum Actinomycetota; class Actinomycetes; order Streptosporangiales; family Streptosporangiaceae; genus JAJYUU01. Next base: position 31,003 of record JASHOE010000213.1, on the reverse strand, counting down.
TCGACGGCTTCAAAGCGGAGGCTTCGATGCCGGCGCGCCTGCTGCGCCAACTCGTTGACGACGCGGCTTGCAGACTTGGCGCGGAACTGCATCGCCGTAGCGTTGAGTCCGCAGAATGTGCAGTGGTGCTTCGCGCCCCACCAGCACCCCCGAGATGTCTCGATCGGCAGCCAGATCTTCGACCGCTGGCCCGGAGCGAGTACGCCGAGGTTCTCGGCGACCGTGAAGTAGTCCTCATAGTCCGGTACGGGCAGGTCATCAAGCTGACGGAGGGGCGGTAGCGGCGGCGTCACGCTGAGCGCTCCGTCCACCCGGAGCGCGATGCCAGGGACGGCGCGGAGGTCGCTGCCCTCGGCCAGCGCGCTCAGGAGACGAGGAAGGGCTTCGTCGGCCTCGCCGATGATGGCAGCGTCGATGAAATCGAACGCACGCACGAACTCCGGTCCCATCTCGCCGTCGAAGTTGGCGCCGCCAAAGACCGTGAAGATATTCGGGTACCGCTCCTTGAGGCGGCGGGCGAGCGCGAAGGAAGCGGTGTTCTGCTGGAATGTCGAGCTGAAGCCGACGACCGCCACGTCGTGCCACGGAAACTCCGTGATGAGCGAATCCAGGAACGCCGGAACCTCGACCTCGCGTATCCGGGTAAGCCTTGTCCGCAGGTCGGCCGGAGAGACACCCAGGTGCGACAGATCGTCGGCGAACTCGGCCACGAGTTGCGAATCCGGATCCGGCGCTGCACTCCGGAAGGCAGCGAGCGAGAACAGCCATTCGCCCACCATCGAGCCGCGATGGCGCGCCAGTAGCTGGTAGTCGTCTTTACCTATCTGCGCCGCGAAGCTGAGATATGCGTGCAGCGTGCGGACCGGGAAACCGTGCGCGGCCGCCAAGGATTTGAGCAGCCCAAGCTGGATCGACGGACGATAGGCATCGACGAATGGCATCGAGACCAGAGCCACCTGCCATCCGGTTTGCCGCTCCAGTACTTCTCGATCCGGTACGCCAGGCAACGGAAATCGCGCTGCTACTACTCTGACGGATCGTCAGAGGTCGACGGATCGTCAGAAGTCGACGGATCGTCAGAGGTCGACGGATCGTCTGACGGCTGCGAGGGCCGAATAGGACGATGCGGAGGCTCAGGCGGGTTCTTTCGCTCGTGCCCGATCCTCTGGTCAATGACTATGTCGATGTCGTCGCCCTCGATAAACGCGTTAAGGATCTGCGCCCGCAAATCGACAATCGTGCGTTCCGCCTCGTCCGCAGTGCCCTGCACCACGCGAACGGTGGTGACACGAACCCTGGCCCCTGAGACGATTGCCAGCAAGAGCTCCCGTTCGCGTGGAGAAAGCTGGCTGCCGAGCGAATCTAGCTTCTGTACGAGACTGTCAATCTCTTGCCTGGTGAACTCGAAGTTCGCCACCGTCGACCTCCGATGCGTGAAACCTGACCCCATGCCAAAAGAGGACGACTGCTAGCGTGCAAATGCGGGTCGCGCAACTAGGTCGCTAAGACGATAAGATCGCGCTTCGCGGCTCACTTTGTCAAGATCTAGCGGGTGCGCGCCCGCGGCTGTAAGTGCCGGCCGACGAAATCGTCAGGATGATCCGAGACGCCAGTACCGCTCGCGAGTTTCGTCAGCTTTTCGCGCACCTGCTGAGCCCCTGGGTGACCAAGCTCGTCGAGTGTCCTCAGTGCCTCTTCCCAGGCGTCACGCGCGGCAGCGACACTGCCATTCGCGAGATGCAGGTCGCCGAGGGTCGCCAGCGTGTCGGCTTCACTGTGACGATGCCCGAATTCGCGGTAGAGGACGACCGCTTGCTGGTAGTGCGCTATGGCCTGGTGGTCGTTGCCGAGCGCGCTATAGGCGGTGGCAATACTGTCAAGCGTGTCCGCCTGCCCAAATTGATCGTCGATCTCCTTTTGCAGATCAAGGGCCTGCTGGCAATACGCCAGGCCTTCTTGATGACGCCCGAGCTGGATGTGAAACCAGCCCAGCGCGTTGAGCGCGCGTGCCTGCCCGGTTCGGTGACCGGCAGTCTGGAAGAGTCCAAGCGCCTGTTCAGCATGATCGAGCGCGGCCTCGTAGCGGGCCTCCCGATCGAGCACCAAAGCCAGGCTTCGATGAGTTTGGGCTTGGCCGGTGTGGTCGCCAAGTTGCTGGTACAGCTCCAGCGCCTGCTCCAGCTGGCCCGCTGCCTCGGCGTACCGCCGCAGATCCGCGTAGGCATAAGCGAGACGTCCGTGGCATATCGCCTGTGCGTGCGGGTCGCCCAGCCGGTTAGCCGCGTCCAGAGCGTACTGCTGGGACGCGACCGCGTCGTGCCAGTGCCCGCGCCGCTCGAAGAAAGACGCCATCGCCCAGGCCAGTTGCCAGGCATGAATATCGCACCCGCTGACCGTCGCCTGGCGCAGCGCTGCCAGCAGCACCTGATACTCCCTGGTGAACCACGCCAGCGCTTCGCGGTGGTCACCGAGCTCATCGGCCGTGACGAGCGGACCCGGCGGCGCGATGGAGATGGCGTCATCGTGGCTCGGGCCGAGCAGTTCGTGCGCCCGGTAAGCCGTGCAGAGGTAGTGGTCGAGAAGGCGGTGGACAGCTGCGCGCCTGTCCCCGGCCGTGTCTAGCCTGTCGGCCAGTTCCCTGGCGTGGGCGCGAAGCAGGTCGTGGAATGCGAACCGCCCGCGCGCCCGTTCCGTCAGCAGGTGCGCGCTGGTCAGCTCGGCTAGCACTGCCGTGGCCTCGGCCGGCGGGAGGCCGCCCAGGCTGGCAGCCGCAGACGCGCCAAAGTCAGGGCCCTCGTGCAAACCCAGGAGCCGGAACAGCCGTTGCGCCTGCGGGCTGAGCGCGTGGTAGGACCACGAGAAGACATCGCGGAGGTCGGTGTGCTTGTCGCCGACGTTAAGCCCGTAGAGCCCGCCGCGGCTCTTACGCAGCTCTTCGACCTGATCTTGGAGCGACAACCGCGAGTTGGCCGAAACGTGTGCGCTCACGATCGACAGCGCGAGGGGAAGTCCCGCACACGCATCGATGATCGCGTCTACTGCGGCCGGCTCGGCGGCGACGCGTGCCTCGCCGAGACGATTCGCGAGAAGGCCACGGGCCTGGGCGGTCGGCAATAGGTCGATCTCGAGTAGCCGTGCCCCATCCGCGACAGCCAGGCTCAGCAGTCGGTTCCGGCTGGTCACTAACACCAGGCATGTCGGCGCACCAGGAAGTAGCGGGCGCACCTGAGCGGCGTCGCGCGCGTTATCCAAGATGATCACCATGCGTCGGTCGGCCAGCATGGTGCGATACAGGGCAGCCTGTGCGTCGAGGTCCACCGGAATCCGGTCCGGGGGCACGGCAAAGGTATCCAGAAATACGCGGATGGCCTCCGTCGGCTCCATCGCAGCGCCGCCGGGGTCGAATCCACGCAAGTTCATGTAGAGCTGCCCGTCAGGAAATCGGTCCCGTATCTGATGGGCCCAGTGCACCGCCAGCGCTGTCTTGCCGACCCCGGCAGTTCCGGCGAGCGCTGCGATCACCACTGTCCCGGCGGTGTCATCTGGACTGCTCGGCATCAGCCCGTTCAGCCAGTCGATCTCGGCCTGGCGACCTGAGAAGCCGGCCACGCTGTGCGGCAGCTGTGCCGGTATCGGTGGCCGGTTGCGAAGAGGCGAGTCGCCGCCTGCGGACGGCGGCCGACCGCCCTCGTCACCTTGCGCACCGAGCTCTGGGTCGGAGGTCAGGATCTGCTGGTGTAGTCGCTGCAAGGCGGCACCAGGATCGATGCCAAGGTCGTCGCGCAGCAGGCGGCGCGCGTCTTGAAAAGCGGCCAATGCGTCCGCGCGGCGCCCCGAGCGATACAGCGCGAGCATGAGCAGTCCGTGCAGGCGTTCCCGCCACGCGTGCTCCGTCACGAGCTCACGCAGCTCAGAGACCACGTCGTCGCGTTCGCCAACGGCCAGGTCTAGCTCAATGCGTTCTTCGGTGATGGAGATGCGCCGTTCTTCCAGGCGATCGCGCTGGGCGTCCAGGTAAGGACTCGCCAAGCCATCGCAGAGCAGTCCGCGCCAGCGGCCGAGCGCCGAACGGAGCATCTCGGCAGCCGACACCGGATCGCCAGCAACCCGGGCCTTGCGCGCTGCCTCCACTTCCTGGTCGAAAGCCGCCAGGTCCAGACCCCCGGCCGGCACGCTCAGGACGTAGCCGGCCTGAGTCCAGGCAAGCTGGCCGGACTCCGACGCAGGATGCCGACCCAGCTCGAGCGCCTGGCGCAGCCCGGAGATATGCCTGTGCAAGAGGTTGCCCGCAGATCTGGGCTCGGCCTCGCCCCAGACCGCGTTGATAATCTGCTGGCGGCCAATAGCGCGGTTCTGCTGCAAGAGCAGGACAGCCAGGACCACTTGCTGCTGCACAGGCCCTAGATCAATGGCGGCGTCGCCCCGCCAGGACCGGAGAGGGCCGAGTACCTCGAATCGCACCGGCGGCCCGCCTAGATCGCTCACTCCGCCCTCCCCGCGCAGAGCAATCTCGATCATTTTAGCCAGTAGCTGCCGAATAACTCGATGAGTTTCATCGCTGGTCAGGCGCGCTGCGGGCAGGTTGTACAGCCGCAAGCCGCGACCCGGAGTTGCGACGGGGCCGGGCCGCTCAACTGGTGAGCGACTCTTCGGGCCGAGGGAGCACCGGGCGGCCGATTCTGATCGCCCTGACTGCGGAGAACACGCCGAGCGCGACCGCGACGGCCACACCGAGCAGGCCTGCCATCGCGTAAATTGCTCGCGGGCTGAGCGCGGGGGCGACCGCCCCTCCAGCCAGTAGCGACACACCCTGCGCACCGCCGACGGCGGCGCTGGCCGCCGCGGAGACCCGGCCGCGCTCCGCATCAGGCGTTGGGCGGACGAGCAAGGTCGAGAAGCTCACGTTCGCGTACCCGGTCCCGATCCCGCCCAGCACCGACAGCGGCGCAAGCATCCAGACTGCGGGGACCACGGCGAACGGGGCGAGGGCTGCGCAGGTGACGCCGGCCTCGGCTACCCCGTACCAGGCGCCCCCGGCGTGCAGCGTGGCCCTGACCAGGAAGACGAGTACCACATCGACCATGCCGACCAACAGGACCAGAACCACCAGGCCAATGACGAGCGGTGCGAGAACTGAGTCGGTGCGCAAGATCTCGGAGCCACCTCGGGCGCGGGCCTGACCACCAGCCGAACCGAGCGTTGCCGGGGTCCGCCGCGTGCCGACCAGCGCGGACCACGCGGTTGCCGCCACCGATGCGGCCGCGCCCAGCAGTGCGACGAGCACGACCATGACCACGACCGAGTGCACGAAGACCAGCGGCACTGTGCACGCCACCTCGAGCACGCCGGCGGCAACGAGAAGATGCCGGGAGTCGTGCGAGTCGACCAGCCGGCCAACAGGACGTGAGAGCACCAGCAACGGGATGGTGCCGGCAGCGAGCGTTCCGCACGATTAACGCAGCGACCCTACGGGGGCCGCTGCCGCCTTGAGCGTCGACATGTGATCCAGATCACCGGAACCAAACCGTGCGCCGTCGCATCCTACTCACTGGTAAGCGCTGCTGCCCCCGACAGTGGCGAGCGACATTCGTCCCCTCAGTATGCAATTCCCCCGGAGGCCAACTTGTCCAGGATGCATGTAAATGCGGGCGTCTGCGACGCGCTGTTCGCCTCACCACTACAGCCCTCCGACACGCTGACGGCCGAGACTGTGGCGGATTCGATCGGCAGCACCGTCCACCGTCTGGGTGCGGCCGGCTGTACCAGCTGCGTGGCCGAGGAATTCGGCCACCACCCCGACGAAGCAGCCGAGCGTATGCGCTGGATCCGGCACCTAGTCGATGACCTGTGCAGCTGCCTGTACTTCCCGACTGCCATGCCAGCCACCACCGCACCGGCGGGCGCCGACCTGCTGCCCGTCCGCGAGGCGGCCTGAGCTTGCTGACTGCCGGGGCTTCCCGGAGCTGCGGCGGCCCGCCGGCCGCTTTGGCGTTGCTGAGATGGCCAACGGGTCAGCGGCCAAGCAGCCGGGCGAAGATTCCGGCTATCTCTGCTGGCGTGAACTCCAGCGTGGCGTCGCCCACGCTGAGTTCCAGCCGCTGGACCGCGGGATCCGGGGTCGGCGCGCAGAACGGCGAAGCCCAGATGCCTTGCTCTTCAGCGAGGCATCGGGCGGCCTTGACGTAGTCCTCCTTGGGCACCCGCAAGAGCAGGTGCATCATCGGCACCTGCGGCGGATCGGGGATGACGGTAATGCCCGGAATGCCTGATAGCTGGGCCGCGGTCGCGCGGGCGTGATCGAGATACCGGGGGAACTTCGGCAGCCGCTCCGGCAGCAGCGTCAGCGCGGACGCCGCATTCGGCCACAACCCGTACAAGGTTCCGCCCATGCGCTTCCGCCACTCGCGGACCTGCTCGATGACGTCCGCTGGCCCGGCAACGCAGCACCCCGCGAGCGCCCCGATCCCCTTGTAGAAGGACACGTAGACCGTGTCGAACACGGCCGAGATCTCAGCCGGCGACCGACCGTACCCCGCCGACGACTCCCACAGCCGCGCCCCGTCCAGGTGCGCTGCAGCACCGCGCTCGTGGGCCCAGTCGACCTGCGCCACCAGATCGTCCCACTCTGGCTGCTGGCCGCCGATGTCGCGTTGCGGCAGCTCGAGCAGCAGCGCAGCAGGCGGCTCGGCGACCGCGCTCAGATCGTCCATCGTGATGAGTCGGTCCCGCTGTCCGGCCGGCCTGCCCACCAGCCCGTGGAGCCGCTGGTATGCCTGTTCCTCGTGCTGGTCAAGGTGGCACATCGGGTGAAAGATGACAGTCCGGCGATTGCGGGCGTCTGCGTGCACCCGCAGCACCGACTGCTGACCCATGACCCCAGAGGGATGGAACGCGGCCGCAGGCTTGCCCAGTAGTCGGCAAATCTCCGCCTCCAGGTCGGCAACCACGCCCCCCTGGCCGTAGTTGTCCATCACGGTGTCGGCAGGGATAGCGGCCAGCATCGCCGCCGCGGTCGCCGGCGGGTGGCCACCGATTGACCTGGTGCACCGCTGCCGAAGTGCCATCAGCTCTTCGCGCTCAGACATTCCCAGCCAGCTCCACTCAAGAGATCAGCACTGCGTCGCCTGTAAGGAAATCTAGTCATTCCGGGCGCAGGTCAGACCCTATACACCGGTCTCGAGGCCAGCCCGATACACCAGTCGCGAGGCCAGCCCGCGCCGTGACGCCCCTCATGCGGATAGGGTGTCTGCAGCCGACCTGCTTGGCGGGGTGACACCTGGCACCCGCGGACCTTCGGCTCGGGGGCTCAACCAATCGCAGCTGGCGGGCTTGACGTCATGGCCGCACGGAGACCGACTGAGCGATGTGGCAGCTCTGCGCACCGCGCACAGCGCCGGACAGTTGGGGCATTTCTGGCCGCCGCAGCTACCGTCTCGGCTCTCGCTGGCTGTCACAGCAGCAGCACCGCAACCACGCAGACCGACAGCAGAAGCTACTCGGTCCGCGGTCACGTGCGCACACTGGTCGTCACCGCGCACGTGGGTGACGTCCGGGTCACCGCCGGGAATGGCGTCGAGATCTCGGTCACCCAGCACGACGTTTTCCGCGGTCCGGCGCCGACCATCAGACATCGACTCGCGGCAGGCACTCTGAGCCTGACCAGCCACTGCGCTGTGCACGAGGTCTGCAGCGTGAGTTACGCCATCACCGTCCCGCGAGCGACCACCGTGCGCATCAGCGACGACCTCGGCACCGTTCGGCTCAGCGCGCTGACGGGCCAGGTCATCGTGACCGTCAATGCGGGCCAGATCGACCTCAGCTCTTTGTCGGGACCGGTCGAGGCAACAACCAAGGCGGGCTCGATCATCGGCCAGCACCTGTCCTCGGCCCATGCCACCCTGCGCGTGTCGACCGGCGAAATCGACGTCGCTTTCTCCGCGACCCCGGCCGCAGTGTCCGCGATCACCGACATCGGCGCCGTGATCCTGCGGGTGCCAAGCAACGTCTCCTACGACGTGGTCACCAGCGCCACGGTGGGTCACATCGCGGTCCGGGTCACCCAGGACACGGCAGCGCCACGGACTATCACCGCCACGACCAAGATTGGGTCCATCACGATCGAGCCGGCAGCGAGCTGAGCGCCGTCATCGCAATGCCCCAGGAGTCCGCGATGCCCGGAGCGGGTGCCTGGACCCGGTCGGCCGCTGCTGCCAGGATGGGACGGCGCGCGCGGGCGAGGAAAGGGGCGGCGGACGGTGTCACTTGAGGTCAAGAGGCTGCATCTGGGAGCGACCCCCGGCGGCGCAGATGCGTGGCCGGTGCACGGCTTCGTGGTCACCTATCCCGGCGGCGCCGTCCTGGTCGACACGGGAGTCGGCGGGCCACCCGACCTGATCCGGGACTGGGAGGTGGTGAACATCACCGCGGCCGACGCCCTGGCCGGCCTCGGCCTGGTCCCTGGTGACATCGATCTGGTCATCAATACGCACCTGCACTTCGACCACTGCGGCCAGAACGCGGTGTTCAAGCACGCTGCCTTTTACCTGCAGCGGGCCGAGCTTGACCGGTGCAGGCGCGAGTCACCCGGTCTGTATGACTGGTTTGACTTCCAGAACGCCAGCTTCGAGCTCCTGGACGGGGACGCCGAGATCCGGCCCGGCCTGTCGGTCATCAGCACCCCAGGGCACACCTCCGGTCACCAGTCGGTGCTGGTCGCCGCCGAGGACGGCGGCCCGGACCTGCTGATCGGCGACGCCGCCTACACGCCCCGCCAGTACCGGCCAGAGCCCGGCCCGCTGCCCCCCGGCCAGGCCGCCGACGAGGACTCCTGGCACGCCTCGGTGAACCGGATGCGCGCGCTGTCCCCGGCCCGTGTCCACTTCTGCCACCACACGGACGTGGTGCACGGCTAGCCCGCTTGATGCACGGCTGGGCAGGGCGTAACTCTTCGTTCCGTCGGAGTCGTCCCAGTTGTCGTCGTGGCAGGGGCGAGGCACACTGCTCTGGTGACCCGAGATGCGCAGATGGCTCGCCAGTTGTGGTCGCGGCTCGAAGTGATCCATGGTGTCACGTACTTCTCGCCAGAGGCTCGTACCGCACTGTCTGGTGCCGGGTACAAGGGGTTCTGGATGGGTTACTTTGCTGGCCGGGCCGCGCCGCTGGGTCCGGTCGGGGCGGAAATCGTACTCGCGACCTTCTACAACTTCTCGATCACGCACGTGAGCAGGGCAATACCGGACGCCTGGTCCTTCGCTCCTCCCAGCGCGGCGCTGGCGGCACGTGAGCGAAGCGCGGCGGCGGCGCTGCAGCGAGCGTTCGCGGGCAGCAATCTCGCCGGAGCCGTCGAGACGGCGGCGGCGCTAGGTCGCGCGGCGGCCGAGTCGGCGCCGATGGAAGGCCGTGCCCTGTTCGCCGCCAACCGGGCACTCCCGTGGCCAGCGGAGCCGACTGCGGCCTTGTGGCATGCATGCACGCTGCTGCGGGAGCACCGAGGCGACGGGCACGTCGCTGCTTTGACTGCCGCCGGAGTAGGCGGTCGTGAGGCGAATGTCCTTCAGGCCGCAGCTGGCCTAGTTCCGCGCGAGGTATTCGAGGTAGCCCGCCACTACGACGACGCAGAGTGGGCCAGCGTGTCCGCGGGTCTCATCGATCGCGGCCTGGTCGGCTCTGACGGCAAGCTCACAACCCGTGGCAAGGACATGAAAGCCGAGGTGGAAGATCGCACCGACCGCCTCGCCCTGACCGCGTATGACGCCCTCGATGACAAGCAGCTCCTGCAGCTAGCCGACGCTCTGGGCGCGCTCGCCCGGCCTGTTATCGCCACGGGTGACATCCCAGAGGTCACGCCCATCGGCATGCGTCTTGAACTGTGAGCATGCAGGAGCGCTCGACTGGCCAGTCGCCGGTCTCGTCCGCGTCTCACATGCCGGCGCCCAACCACATGCCAAGGGCGGCGCTGATCTCCGCGCGACCCGGCCGCGGCTGCCCGGCTAGATCGGCGAGCGTCCAGGACATGCGGATAATGCGATCGGCCCCGCGGGCGCTCACCTGGCCAAGATCCATCGCTCGCTCCAGCGGCGTCAGCGCGCCTTCGACGGGCCGGAAGGTTCTGCGGAGCTCGCTGCCCGGCACCTCGGCGTTGAGCCGCCATGGCGTGCTCGCCAGCCTCCGTGCGGCGCGCTTGCGTGCCACCGCGACCCTGGCAGCCACGACACCGGAGGGCTCGGCGAGTTTGCGATCGCTGAGTAGCTCGGCCCGGCTGACGGGGAGTAACTCAACCTTGACGTCAACGCGATCCAGCAACGGCCCGGACAACCTGGCGAGGTAGCGCCGACGGGCCAGCGGAGCGCACGTGCAGGCTGACCCGGCCGTGGCGGTTTTTGCGCAGGGACACGGGTTCGCGGCTAACACCAGCGTGAACCGGGCAGGGAAGCGAGCAGTCATCCCGGAGCGGGCGATGACAACCTCGCCAGACTCAAGTGGCTGCCGAAGAGCGTCGAGCACGTCCCGGTTGAACTCAGGGGCTTCGTCGAGGAACAGACAGCCGTGGTGCGCGAGCGATGCCGCGCCCGGCCGGATGATGCCGCTCCCGCCGCCGACGATGGCTGCCTTGGTCGCGGTGTGATGCGGCGCGCAGAACGGCGGTGCGATCACGAGCGGCTGGCCAGGTTGCAGCGTCCCGGCTACCGAGTGGATGGCGCTGACTTCCAGCGCTGCGGTCGGCTCAAGACTCGGCATGATCGTCGGCAGCCGCTCCGCGATCATCGTCTTTCCGACACCCGGCTGGCCGAGCAGCAGCAGGTGGTGGCCCCCAGCGGCGCAGATCTCGGCGGCCCGCCGCGCGACCGGCTGGCCTGCGACGTCGGCCAGGTCCAGTGACCGGGTGTTCGTCACGGCTCGGTCCGGCGCGGCCGCGAGGCCGGCGCCGGATTCCAGCACCTGGACATCGGGCCCCGGCGACGCGGACAGCTCGCCGCGCAGCCAGTCGATCAGGGCCCGCAGGCTCCGCGCCGAGATCGCCTGGATGGCCGGGACGAGCAGCGCCTCGGCCGCGTTCTCCGGCGGGACGACCACTCGGGTGAACCCGGCGGCCGCCGCCCCTGCCACCGACGGGAGCACGCCGGGAACCGGGCGCAGCCGTCCGTCGAGGCCCAGCTCCCCGAGGAACACCGTGCCGCTGACGCGCTCCTTCGGCAGCACGCCGTCCGCGGCCAGGACCGCTATCGCGATGCTCAGGTCAAATGCCGAACCGCGTTTCGGCAGGCTGGCCGGCGACAGGCCAACCGTCACCCGGCGCTGCGGCCACGACTGCCTGGAGTTGGTGATCGCCGACCTGATCCGGTCGCGCGCTTCCCGCAGCGCGGTGTCCGGCAACCCGACCAGAAACAACGCGACTAGCCCGTTCTCGATGTCGGCCTCGATCTCAACGACGTGACCCTGCACGCCGGCCAGAGCGATCGCATAAGTCCGGGCGAGCGCCATCGGACACCACCTCCGGCGCCGACAATGCAGCAGATCAAGCCCGTTAGCCGTCGTCAGTGAGCCAGTTGTGGACCGCCACCAGTCCCTGTCTGAGCGTTGTGGATATCAGTGCCACAGTGTCGTCAGCGACTGCTGCAATGCGCGCCATCACCGCGACGCGGCTGGTGTCCGGCGCACCACCCGGTCAGCGGCTAGCCGCCTCTCGACGAGGGCCCTCGTGCCGGCGCGTCCGTCTATCCACTGCCGAGGGCAGTTGGGCCGGCTAATCGACCAGCATGTGGGCCTACGGTGCGACCAGCGGGCGGACTTCGCGGCCGAGGACGTCGGCGAACCTGGATACGTCGGCATCGTCTTCGGCGGGAAGAACAGCGACGTGGGTTGCGCCGGCCACTCCGTACTCATTCACGGTGGCGGCGATGTCCCGCGCCGGTGTTTCCGCCGGAACGGCGACGAACACGACGATGTCACCGGGTCCGCGGGTAACCGCCGGCCGGGCGTCGCGGAAGCGACCGGCTGCCGCGCGCACATCGTCGGGGGACAGGCCGCCTGGCATGATCACCCCGTCGGCGAGTTCCCCGGCCAAAGAGACGGTACGCGGCCGGATCCCGCCGATCAGCAGCGACGGCATGACCAAGGGAGGAAAGTCGAGAGCGACGTCATCCAGCCGCACGTACTGCCCGCGTGTCGTCACCCGCTCGCCGCGAAGCAGGGCGGATAGCGCCGTGGTGTACTCCCGAAGCAACGTCATGGGCGATTCAGCCCGGGCACCTACCTGGCCCATCCAGTCCTGCACTCCGTGCCCGACGCCGACGGTGAGCCGCCCTGGGAACAGCCGGGCCAGCGTCGAGATCTCCATGCCTGTCAGCGCGACGTTGCGCAGCGGCACCGGCAGGAGCCCGATGGCGACAGTCATCCGGCTGGTCGTGGCCAGCATGGCGGCTGCAGTCGCGATGCCGCTTTCCTTGAAGCAGTCCTCCCAGATCCACAGCTGCGCGAGTCCCGCCTGCTCAGCCGCTCGGGCGACCGGACCGATCTGCTCGGGAGCCCTGGGCGGGAAGATGGCGGCAAGCATGGTCACGTGGTAAGCGTACGCAGGCATCAGCCGTGCCGAGCTCCCGGCCGATCCCGTTCTTGGTCTCTGGCCCGGCGATCAGGGCAACCTAGTCCGATCCCACCTCGCTGGCCGACCAGCCCGGGTTCTTGAACCCATTGCCAGGTGGCATGGCCGGGCTGGAATACGGAATGGGTGGCGTGGCGAGCGGCATGGCGGCGAGCTGCAGCAAAAGCAGCACGTTGTCGTCAGCGGCAGTCCGGTTCATCCGCAGCCGACCGCAGTGAGTACAGCGATGAATGAGCATCCATCGGCGTTCGCCGCGGATTGTGACCGCTATCGGTTCCATGCCGCCCGGGCAGTGAGCCTTCCGGTCGCCGGGGACGTTGCGATCAAGGTGCCGCGACCACAGGCAGCTAGGACAGTGGTTCCGGTGCGAGGTGCCTGGGGCGTCTAGCGAGACATCTACGCCGCAGTGTCCGCACTGGAAAGAACGAGGAAACGACAAGTCTGGCGACCTTTCCGAGCTGGACCTTGAAGCTGGGCAGACATTTCGCCTCCTCTCGTCTCACTGAGCGGGTCGGCCTGCGCCGACCGATGCGCACCATCGTCAGGCTCGGCGAGCCCTCCGTCAACCACATTTCCGCCTCGCCCGGCCCACTCCGCGGCCAGGACCCACTGCCTCAGCGGGTCCGCGAGTCGACGACAAGGTGGCGACCCGATTTCTGTTGGTGCTGGGACGGCTGGCGCCTCTTACGACTGACAGCTCTGACCAACTGGAGGGATCGGATCATGAAGTGTCTCGCGCGCCCGTCACTGCCCTGTATCGCCGCGACGTTCTCTGTTGCCGCCTGCGCTGTATGGTGCCTGGCCGGAGTAGCCCTGGCGGCGCCGGCCGCCTCACAACATCCCGCCGCGGGCAACGGCTTCGCCGTGTCCCTCGCCGCAAGCTCGTCCTTCGCGCCCATCGGGCAGCCGGTCACCCTGACCGCGACGACGAACACCGACGTGGGCCCGACCCCGTACTTCATCACTATCTACAGCGAGACGACCGGCACCGAAGTCGCCGTGTGTGCCTCAGGCACCACCTGCGCGGCGACCGTCTCGGAGGGCACGGTGGGCACGCAGAACTTCGAGGCGTTCGTCGGTGACGACGTCCCCGGCGGCGGCCACCCAGGGTTCGCTCTTGTGTCAAGTAACGAGGTTGCGGTGAGCTGGTGGTTCATACTGCGCTGGCCGCCGATTCGGACCCCGTGACCGCTGCGTGCGCGGCCCGGAGAGCCAGTGCTGGTCGCTGGCTCTCCGGCAGCGACGCGGTTAGAGGACCGGGCTAGTTCCGCCGTCGAGATTGATGGCCGAGCCTGTTACGTAGGACGACCGATCGGACAACAGATAGGCGGCCAGGTCCGCGAATTCTTCCGACCGGCCGACTCGGCCCAGTGGGATCTTGGTGTTCTCGGCCATCTGGCGGTACAACTCGCGCTCGGACTGACCTGACGCGCCTGCACGCCGCCGCCACTGACCGCTTTCGACCAGGCCGATGAGAACGGCGTTGACCCGGATGCCGTATCCGCCGAGGTCCTTAGACGCGGCCTTGGTTATGGCGAGGCCAGCGGCGCGGGAGGCCGTCGTCGGCAGCGAGGCAGCGCCAGCGGCCTTGGCGCCTACGTTGAGCACGTTGACGATGGCGCCACCCCCGGCCGCGATGAGGTGCGGTACAGCCAGGCGCGTGCAGCGAACTGCCGCGAGCACCTTGAGGTCGAGGTCGGCGATCCAGTCCTCGTCAGATACCTGATCGATCCGTCCTGCAGCACTCTTGCCTGCGTTGTTCACCAGGCCGTCGAGGCGGCCCCACCGGGCAGCCGCCGTGTCGACGAACCGTTCAAGGTCAGCCAGTCGGGTGACATCGGCCTGCACCGCAAGCGCATCACCCCCGGCGTCCCGCAACCGCCGGTCGGTCGCAGCTAGCCGATCGGGGTCCCGCCCGCACACCGCGACCCGGGCTCCTTCCTCGACGAGTCGACCGGCAAGCGCTGCTCCCAGCCCGTCGGTCCCGCCGGTAATGAGCACGACCCTGCCATTCAGGTGCAAATCCATTGCGCCATTCTCGCCCACCGCCACAGGTCAGACAGCAGTTCGGCCGCCATCTCGATTTCACCAGTCCATCCGCGAGGTTGCGGCCGGCGGCGTCCGGAGCGGCCAGGACCACCGCCGCAATGACCCTGGGCCACCGGACCTCCCACGGTTCATGGCGACCGCCGCCGACATCCCCCTCCCTCATGGCTAGCGCGCTCATGACGCTGCGCGCATCGGCCGACGGCGTGGCAGTCACAAGGCATCCACGACACGATTACCCGGCCCGGCGCCCACGCGCGTCGGCTACGAACCTAACTCAACCTGCGCCGCCACTGGCGGATCCGATTCCCCCGGTGCCGTTGATCGCAGTGGTCATGCCGAGGTCATTGACTCGGCGACCAGCCCGCGGGCATCCAGTCCCCCGCAGGGTCCGTGGTCTGCCCCACTTCGATGAGATAGCCGTCGGGGTCCCGGATGTAGCAGCGGGTCTCGTACGGGTGCTGCGTCGGCGGCGTCAGGAACTGAGCGCCCCGGGCGCTCCAGGCGGCGTACGCGACCTGGATATCTTTGACGCGTAGATTGAGGAAGCTGCTGGTCCGCTCGGGATCGCGCGGCGTCTCAAGGGTGACCGTCGGCTTGTCGTCGGTCGGGCCCCCGCCGGTATTGATGACGATGAAGCTATTGGATAGTTCGACTACGGTCGGCACCGGGCCGAAAACCACCCTGCCGCCGAGTACCTCGCTGTAGAACCGCGCCGAGCGCTCGACGTCGTCCGAGGTGATGAAGTGGTTGACCACAAAGCCTTCAGGGAGCGGCGGGAGTTCGGCCATCAGGAACCTCCACGGGTTGGGTCTCACACCACGCTCACGACGGGCCAGTAGCCGACGCTACTCCCCGCAACCGCCTGCCCACTCACCACCGTGCCCGGGAACAGCACCGGCGAGATCAGCCGGTTCAAGGCCTACGGCAGCACGTGCTCTCGCTGACCCCCCGACGGACAAGTGGTGAGTAGGTGAACTCCTCAAGTTCTGGTCGCAGCCGAGGTTGAGGATACGAGCTGTCCGTGGCCGTACCCAGATGGCCGCGGCACGCCGCGATCACCGAGAAATCACGTGGTCCTCGGGTGTACCTGCCTTGCGCGCCGGCAACTTCCTAGTGGCTGTCGGCAAGACACGGCGGCGAGCCAGCAGCAGTAGGTGAGTCTCGCAAGTTCTGGTCGCAGCCGTTGATATCGATGTTCTCGTCCTGTGGATCGCGCAGGTAGGTAGGCCGTCACCAGACCGAGGCCGTAACGCGCTGCTGTCTGGTCAGATGCCCGCAGTCGAAACGTTGCAAGCCACTCAGGCCAGGTCGCGAAACCCTCCGGGGGCGACGCGTCCACGTATCCAAGCGCGAGTTTCCAGAAAGCCGCCACTGCAGCCGGTCGGGCACAGTCGATCGTCACGGTCCACCTGACGCTCACCACGGCCTCCTCATCACACCAGTAACGCGGCTGCAGTGCACACCGTCGTTTCTAGGTGCGTCCTTGCGCCAAGGTGCGGCGCCGGGCAGCCCAGCGTCCGGTATCTGCGTGCATGACGTCGTTGACCTTGCTCACGAGCAGACGCTGGGCATCCTCGCCGCGCCGGTCCGCTGGCAGCAATCGGTAATCATTGACAGCGGTTTGCAACTCCGACCACGCGATCCCGAAGGCGACCCAGTTCTCCTGGGAGTCGAGCACCTTGTACAGGCCGGCGAGAACGACCGTCCCTGCAGCTAACACAGCAGTCAGCCAGGCACTCGCCTTGAGGGCGGCCGCGACTGTTGTGCTCGCGCTGATAACGAGGATCAGAACTTCGTTGACCTGATAAGTCAGTCGGGACTGATCGCGGTGCCTGGCGTACCACTGAACCTGCTGAAGGGCCAGAGCCAGCGCCGGGTCGGGAGCATCCCACGGGTCGGCAATGTCGCTTATCTGCACTGAGTCAGCCAAAGCCAGATCCTCTCGCGTGAGCTACGGGGAGGGAGCGGAAGCCTTGTAGGTCGTCAGTCACCGCCCTGCGCCCAGAAAGCACAGTGATGGTCAGCGGCAAAAGTGGTCTCCTGCCGTGGCTCGGGCGGGATCAGCGACAGCATCTGCTGAGCCGTGGCGGTAAAGCGGGGCCAGGGCGCCGCGCCTTGCGCCGAAGGCGCACCGGTCTTGGCGAAGCTCGTCCACTCCGCCCGCATCGCCGTCGCCAGCCGCTGCTGCTGTGCCGACAGAATGCCGTGCGCGGTCGCTGGCAGGGCGAACAGGTACTGCAACTCGAAGGAGTGCGCGGCACCGTAGGGGAAACCGAGGGTCGGATAAGGGGCTGGCGCGTTTTCGTCATTGAACTCGTACGCGTAGGTCCGCGTATATTTCGCCAGGTCCTGGTCCAGCAGCAACGTCGGACAGGCGAAGATGCCGTCCGTACCCACCGCGCCCATCGCGAGCGGGGGGCTTGGGTAGGCGCTGAGCGGGTACTGCGTCGCGATGATCGCGGCGAGCTGCGGTGAGACCTGCAGCGTGGACTCGATGGTCGCCTGGTAATTGGCCGCAGTAACTGGCTGACCCTCGGCGGTCGCGAGGGCCACGAACAGCCGCCACTCGTCATGGTTGGACCCGTCGATCACCGGGACGTGGCTGAAGTTTCCGCTGGACAGTGCTTGTTTAAGCGGCTGCGTGAGCACGAGACCATCGATATCGGCGCTGGCGCCCGACTGGTTCTGGTCGGCCAGGATGGTGGCGACGGGCAGCCTACGCAGGCACGCGGCGGTCTGACTGGCGCAGCCAGCCTTCGCTGCGAACGCCTCACCCTGCGCCTCGGCGCTCGCGAGCGGCAGCGGGTATTCGGCGTAGCCGCCACTTTCGGCGATGGC
This sequence comes from Streptosporangiaceae bacterium, assembly GCA_030041275.1. Classification (GTDB taxonomy): domain Bacteria; phylum Actinomycetota; class Actinomycetes; order Streptosporangiales; family Streptosporangiaceae; genus JAJYUU01. The sequence continues at coordinate 13,515 of JASHOE010000213.1, read as the reverse complement.
CTTGGCGAACAGCCCGCGCGCCGTGGGCGAGATCAACTGCAGCAGCACGCTCTGGCCGCCAGCTGATTCACCGAAGATGGTGACGTTCGCCGGGTTGCCGCCGAACGCCTGGATGTTGTGCTTGACCCAGCGCAGCGCCGCCTGCTGATCCATCAGGCCGTAGTCACCGACCGGGCCGCCCGAGCGGCTTGCCAGTGCCGGGTCAGCCAGGAAGCCCAGCGCGCCAAGCCGGTAGTTGATGGTCACGACGATGACGCCGTCGGCCACCAGCGCGCTCGGGTTGTAATCGTCGCTTTCGCCGCCGACGAAGCCGCCTCCGTGGATCCAGACCATCACGGGCAGTTCGCTGCTGCGCTGCCTGGCAGGCCTGAAGACGTTGAGGTACAGGCAGTTCTCCGACGTGCTCGCGCGGCCGAAGACAGAGGCCGTCTGCGGGCAGTGGGGCGCGAACTGGGTGGCCGCGCGGATTCCGTGCCAGTGTGCGGGCGGCTGCGGCGGCTGCCAGCGCAACGGGCCCACAGGCGGCGCGGCGTAGGGGATCCCGAGGTAGTCGTTGGTGCTGCCGGCGGCCTTGCCCCGGATCTGTCCGTCAGCGATGTGGACGACCAGCGACGCTTGCTTGCTGACTGACGGGGAACCGGACGCCTGGCCCGAGCACGCGGTCGCCGCCGTCGCAAACGCAGCAGCCATCAGGACGGCGAGTGCGCGGCGAGCCGAGCTTCGACGGAGGCCGTCATGCGAGTTCGACAGGCGTTCCGGCATGGGTCGCTCCCGCGCTCGTCGACTTTAGGGGTGCCACCATTCTGGCGGTCGGGAGCGTGCGCCGAAAAGCCGTGACAGCGCCGGCACTGCCGCCGTTCGGCCTGCGCCCTCGTTTACACCCAGGTCGGCGGGAGCAGAACTGCTGATGGGCGACGAGCCGGCCGACGGCGCGTTGCGCCGGAGAGAGAGGGCGTCGAATGGCACAACCTGCCAGGCCCGCGGTGTTCGTTCACGGCCTCTGGTTGCATGGCAGTTCATGGGGACCGTGGCTTGAGCTGTTCCAGGAGGCCGGCTACACAGCGACAGCACCGGGCTGGCCTGGCGACGCCGACACGGTAGCAGCGGCCCGCCGCGATCCAGGCCAGGTCGCGGGTAAGGGCATCGACGAGGTAGTCGACCACTACGCCCGGATCATCCGCGGGCTTGAGGCTCCTCCGGTCATCATCGGTCATTCCTTCGGTGGTCTTATCGCGCAGCGGCTTCTCGGGCAGGACCTGGCTGCCGCTGCGGTGGCGATCGATGCCGCGCCCATCAAGGGCGTGCTCAACCTGCCGGTGTCAGCCCTGCGAGTCGCATCCATCGCGCTGCGCAAACCGGCTAACCGCAACCTCGCGGTATCGCTCTCCGCCCAAGAATTCCGATACGGATTTGGGAACGCGCTGCCTGAGCAAGAGTCAGCCGACCTCTACGACCGCTGGACAATACCGTCGCCTGCCAGGCCGTTGTTCGAAGCCGCCCTGGCCAACTTCACCCCACGGTCGCCGGCGAAGGTGAATACCGGAAACAAGACTCGCGGGCCGCTGCTGCTCACCGCGGGCGGCAAGGATCACACCGTGCCGGCGGCCATCACGACGTCGACCCGCAAGCTCTACCACAAGTCGCCGGCCATCACTGACTTCACCGAGTTCCCGGATCGCGGCCACTCGCTGACGATCGACCACGGCTGGCGCGACGTCGCGCGAGCGGTGCTGGACTGGCTGAGCCAGCGGTCGCTCTAGTCTGCGGCTAGCCCAACTCGACGTTACCGCCGACGCTGATCGTGCCGCCCACCTCGACGCTGGCATACGCCCCGAGACAGGCAAACAGCCCCGTGCCGGGGACTTCGGCTCGGTTGTGCCGCGCCAGGGTCGTGAGTACTCCCCGGTCAGCACTCAGGCCTGGCTGGGCGAGGGTGACCATTACGCACCGAGGCGTCGGCGCGAAGACCGACAGCCGGACGGTGCCGATCGTCAGGGTGCGGCCGAGCCAGTCGTTCTCGATAAAACGCTGCTCGTCGCTGTCGATGAGCAGCGTCATGCGGAATCGCCGCGGGTCCCAGTCGCCGTCCGGATAAAGGCGCCGGGCCGCTCGGAGGGAGGCACTCGTGAGAATCGTCACGGGCGAGACGTCCTGGAAGGTGCCGGGTGCCAGCATGCCCACGGGCAGCGCGCTCACCACCTCGCCGGCACTCGTCTGGCCAGTTCGGAGCGAGGCCACGAACCCCTCCGGTGCCAGCCCGTCGATGTCCGGCCAGACCTCGTCATAGCTGGCACCGGAGGCAGGGACTGCGCTCAGCGTGACCGGGCGGCCCATGGCGGCCGACAACTGCCGGTCGATGTCTGGATCGGTACTCGACACCTGCACGCCGCCAGGCAGCGTGACCGTGACGGGCTGGCCGCGCCCTGGCGCCGCGGAGAATCGGGCCGAGAAGCCGAGCAGGGCTGCCCACCGGCGCGGGTCCTTGGCGCTCGCCACCGCGCCGGTCTCGCCGTCCACCAGCGCGTATGCCCGGTCGCCAACAACGCCAGTGGCATCGACAACTACCTCGGTTGGCGTTTCGCCTTGCATCGACTTGACCGGGCATCGGCGGATTTCAGCAACACGCACGGCGCCTTTCTACCAGGCGCGCAGGGACAGCATGGTGGTCATGTTGATCGTCCGGTGCTGCGGCTGGTTCCGAACATCTCGTCAAGGGTGACTGGATGCAGGCCACGGGACGCGAAGATCTCTGCGATCTGCGGGAAAGCTGGGTGACGGTGGGTAGTTGGCGTGGCCGAGCATGACCACGCCCGGATGGAGGTACTCCCTGGCCAGGGCGAGTAGCTCTCGCGGTCTGAGCAGGCTGGAGTCGCCGTAGCTGCCGTTCCACATCAGCACGTTGGTGTAGCCGAGAGAAGCGGCGAGCTCGTCGGTTCGCTCGTCATGAGAACCAAAGGGCGGCCGCCACCAGGGGCGGGCGGTGATTCCGTAGGTCTGCTGGATCCATTCCTCGTTCTGTTCCAGCTGGCCGGTGACCTGACTGTCGCTGAGCTCCGTGAGCCACCAGTGGTTGAAGGTGTGGTTGCCGATCTGGACTTGCCCGGCTTCGATCAGCGGCTTGAGCGTCTTGGCCAGCGGAGTCCAGATGGAGCCGTAGCAGCCGTTCGGGTTGAAGGTGAGGTGGATACCGGTGGCCTGGGCTAGGGCGGCGTACGCGTCTGCGCACTCGGCGCAGAAGCCATCGTCGATGGTGATCGCAACCTGCCGGGCCGTGACGGCCGCTGGGGGGCCCTGCCAGAAGACTTGTGACGGGCCAGGAGCCGGCGGCGGGATCGTCGCTGGCGCCGCAACCGATGGCCGAACCTGCGTCGCCGCGGGAGCCGTCGTCGGGGCAGGATGCGAGTCGGCGTGTAGGCGATCGGCGGCAGTGGCCGCGCCGCGGGGGTGAGCGTCACAGCCAGCGAGGACACCGGCGACACCGAGTCCGAGGAGACCGAGGAGTGCACGGCGATCGATATGCAGGCAGTTCGGGCAAGTCATGATGCAGCTCCCGGCTGGGATAATTCAGTTGCGTGCAGTGATATCGATCGAATTGGTGCGCTGCGTTTATTTCTGTTTAGCGGGCAGTGTTTGCACATCTGTTGCCCGCTTGTGGTCAGTTTCTGGCGTAGCTGAGCACTTGCGCGCGTAAATTTCAGTCGGCCGAAACTCGCCCACGTCGACGTGTCGAGCTCGAACTTGTCGGGAGCGGATCTAACCGGCACAGATCGACGCTGGCATGTTCTTGCTTGAATACTTATCCAGCACCGGACCAGGCCGTCGACTGCATTATGGGTTGCGTTCGAGTTTACGGACGGCCGTGGCGCCGCAGCCATTTCGCGGCGGTGGACAAGGCGGCAGTGACGGCTGGCAGACTAGTCCGGTAAGCACTGGTCAAGGGAAATAGGCGCGGAGGTAACCCCCTGGGCCGGAAATTCGGGCCGATCCCCCACCGGCTGGAGGATGCCTGCGATCCAGCGAGTGTCCGAGGTGCTCACAGCCGCGCGGGACTGCGGCTATCCGGTGTTCTTCACCCGGCACATGTCCCTTCCGGTGCGACTGCTGGGAGCGTCGCAGCTGCGTAACGGCGATTTGCTGGCAGCAGGTCGATGATCAGGAAAAGGTTGAATCCTGGTTCCGGCGCTGCGGGACCTGGGCATCAGGGCGATCGCGATCGCGGGCGTGGCCTTGGAAATCGGAATCGCGCCGACCGTCTGGCATGCCGTCGATCTCGGACTGATCCCGGTAGTGGTGACCGACGCCTGCGGCGGCCGCGACTACCCAGCCATGCAGCGCGTCCTCGACGACTTCCGGTTCAGCGGAGACGCACTGCTTACCGACATTGCTGCCCTCACGCCGCTGCTAGCCCGTTCCTCACAGAATGTCGATTTCTGACCTTCCGCACCCTCACAGTGCACGCGCCAGAATCAGGCTGTGCCCGGAGTTTCCTTCGGGAATGTAGCGATGCCAAATCGGATCCAGTCGCGCAGCGGTCAGCCATCGCAGGTACGTGGCGGTGTCGGCCTGATCCCAGAACATGTCGGCGCCAAGGTAGGTCTCGATTCCGGTCCAGTGATCCGCGCCCGTGATCGCCAACAGGTAGCCGCCGTCGCGGAGCCAGGAGCGGATGCGCGGGAACAAGGCCCGCTGCTCCTCGAGCGGCACGTGGATCAGGGCATAGAAGGATACGACCGCGTCCACGCTGCCTGGCTCGAGGTGCATGGCGGTCATGTCCGCCTGCACGAAACTCGCGGCTGGTACCAGGCGCCGGGCCCGGCTCAGCTGCACCCCGGAGAAATCAACCCCGAGCACCCGCAACCCACGGTCAGCCAGCTCACGGGTAGCTGGCAGTCCCGCGCCGCAGCCCAGATCGACCACAACGGCCCTGCCCGGCAGCAGGCTGGCTAGTTCGTCGATCCAGCCGCCGTAGCGGCTCACACCCTCCGACGTCGAACTGGCCGGCTGGCCATTGTCGCTGCGGTAGGCAACAGAGATGGCGTCGTAACCGCGGCGGACTAGGTCACGCTGCGCAGCCGGCGTTGCCAGCTCGCCGGGACCCGAGCAGTGCTCATGCCGCACGCTGTCTCATTCGGCGATCGTGACCTGCCGCTTATCGAAGGCAATGTAGCCGGAGTAATCCTTGCCGACTCGCTCAAAAGATGTCGGATACGGGTCTGGGTAACTCCACGCTGCGTCGTGATGAGTGGAACCAGCCGCCGACACGTCGTGATACTGGCAGACGCCCTTCCACGGGCAGGTATACGGCGTCGGGCTGTCACTGAGAACGCCAGCGCTAATCGCGGAAGGCGGGAAGTAGTAGTTGCCCTCGATGGAGATAAGGTCCGACTGCGGAGCGTCCGCGACGACCGCACCACCGATAACGGCCTTCATATGTCTATCCCTCCTGGCTTGCGGAAGACTTCTTGTGCGTCAACTGCGCGCTGGCCGAATGACTTCCCGGCCGGCTGCTGTTGGTACGTTGCCGGGCCGGAAGAAACAGGCTCTGAGCCCCTGGCAGCGCTCCCGGGATCCGGCAGTTTCGCTGCGAACTGGTGATCAAGAACGATAATGTTGTCTGCAGCGGGGTCTGGTAGGGATCTCAGGCACTGGCGACTGGGATCCGGAAAGGAAGCTCCAGGCAATGGGTCGGCCGCAGCGCCGCCCCCCGGGAGGACTCAGTGTCATCCAGGCGTGCCCGCTCACGCCGTCGGCGGCATGCAATGTCGGTGGCCCGAGTCACGACGCTGCCGCGTGGGCGCATCATCTGGGTCGCGGTCGTGCTCGTCGTCATCGCTGGCGCGGCGGCCTCGAGCTACACGCCGCTCGGACAGCACATCCTGGCGGCGCTCCAGCGCTTCATGCTGTTCTACTCGGGTGTCGTTGCCCTGGTCGGGCTGACGGCGTCGGTGGGCGTGGGCATCCTCGCCGCTGACCGGATCGTCATGGGACCACCAGGCCGGGTCGTCTCCCAGGCGGTGCACCGGGCGGTGTCGCTCGCCGCGCTCGCATTCCTGGTCACCCACATCGTGCTGGAGATCCTCGCGCACCGATCGCACGTGATAGATGCGTTCGTTCCGTTCCTGGCCCGCGGGCGCACGTTCTACATCGGCCTAGGCACGCTTGCATCCGACCTGGTGATCGTTTTGATTGTGACCGGGATCGCACGGGGGCGGTTCGCCGACCGGTGGTCGTGGACGTGGCGCGCCATCCACGCGACCGCCTACCTGTGCTGGCCGCTGGCGATCGTGCACGGCTTGCTCGCTGGCCGGACCGCGAAGCCGTACGTGGACTGGAGCTACGGGGCCTGCCTGACCGCTGTCGGCCTGATCCTCATCGTCAGGCTGGTGGCCACGCTGCGCGGGCGCAAGGAGACGGCCGCGCATCCGGTGCCCGACCGGGCGTCCGCGGCGGTGCAGCCAGGGATGCCCTGGGTGCCCGCCGGGCCCGCGCTGGGCCAGGACCGGCGCGGGTATGACCCGCGGCCAGCCATGCCCGGCGGGCCGACAAGGCTGCGTGCGCTTCCGCCAGGGACTTCTGGCCGCCCGGCCGTGTCGCACCAGCCGAGCTTCCCGCGCGGCACGCCCTATCTGTCTGCGCGGCCGTACTCGCCGCCGCGCCGTGACCAGCCGGGCAATTCGTCCGGCCCGTGGTACTACCCGCCGCAGCAGCCCGGACCCGAGCCGGACTCATCGGCGTACCCGTCGTATCCAGGGACGGAGGGAGCATGACGCTGGCCGACGTTCCCGAGGTCATGTGCATCGGGCAGGCCCGCATGACCGCCGGCCTGAACCGCGTGGACCGCATAGACCTGGCCACGCAGTATGAGGTCTTCGGCTCGATGCCGCGGCTGACGGCCGACCAGCTGATCAGCATGACGCAACAGGTTGACCTGCGCGGGCGGGGTGGCGCAGCGTTCCCCGTCAGCCGCAAGGTCAAGTCGGTGCTGGAGACCGCCCGCCGTCGCAAGCGGAAGCCCGTGGTCCTCGTCAACGGGACCGAGGGCGAGCCGGGCAGCGCCAAGGACCGGATGCTCATGCTGCGGTCGCCCTACCTCGTGCTAGGTGGCGCGCTAGCCACCGCCTGGGCCTTGCAGGCGCCGGAGATTGTTATCGGGGTCACCAGGTCTGACGTGGCCCGCTCGCTCAGCGCGGCAGCCCAGGCGGCACCTGACCTCCGGCGCCTGGTGCGCGTGGTCCAGGTGCCGGACAGGTTCGTGTCCGGCGAGGGGGGCGCGCTGGTCAACGCGCTGAACGGGAAGCCTGCGCTGCCCCCTGGGCGCAAGGTGCTGCCCAGCGACTACGGCGTCGATGACCGGCCGACGCTGCTCTCTAACGCCGAGACGTATGCGCAGATCGCCGTGCTGGCCATGCTCGGGCCGGAAGGCTTCGCCTCGACCGGGACGGCGGACGAGCCAGGGACGTACCTCCTCACCGTGAGCGGCTCGGCCGAGCGGCCGGCGGTCGTGGAGGTCCCGGCCGGGATTCCGCTCGGCGAGGTACTCGACCTGTGCGTGGCGGCGCCCTACGAGGGCGTGCTCGTTGGCGGCTTCCACGGCATGTGGCTGCCGACCGAGACCGCCTACAACACCCCGGTCAGCCGGGCCGGGCTAACCTCGGTTGGCGGCGTGCTGGGGGCCGGGGTCGTGCTCGCGCTGGGCGACGGCACCTGCCCGCTCGGCGAGGTGGCGCGGGTGGCAGGCTACCTGGCCGGTCAGTCATCGGGGCAGTGCGGGCCGTGCAAGCTAGGCCTGCCCAGCATCGCCCGCGCGCTGACCGCGCTGGCCGACGGGTCAGGCGGCGTCGATGCGCTGGACACCGCCCGCCGCGCGGCCGCCGCCGTGAAAGGCCGGGGAGCGTGCGCCCATCCGGACGGAGTGTTCCGGTTCGTGCTGTCTGCTCTCGACGTATTCACCGACGACGTCGCGGCGCACCTGTTCCGCGGCACCTGCGGCCGGAAAGTCCAGGGGATTCTGCCGCTGGCCCCGGCCGAGCGCGGTGACGCCCGGCTGACGGTTGACTGGACCCGGTGCCGCGGGCACGGGCTCTGCGCTCACCTGGTGCCGGAACTGGTACAGCTCGACGGCCAGGGCTACCCGGTACTCCTGGACATGCCGGTACCGCGCTGGCTGCAGCAGGAGGCACAGCAGGCGGTCCAGATGTGCCCGTCACTGGCGCTGCGCCTGGTCGCCAGCTCCGCGGCGCCGGCACCTGCTGCGCTTCCAGCGCCGAAGGAGCCCGCCAAGGGCAAAGTAGCCGCGAAGAAGAACGGCAACCTCAGGCTGGTCGCCAGCAAGCCAGCGTCGTCCGACCCGGACGACGTTCACGAAGCCTGGATCGCCGAGCTGTCCGACGTTGGCCGCCAGATCCCGCGGCCGATTGACTGAGGTGCCGCTGTCCGCGCCGCGATCACAAGGGCGCCGTCGGTACTACCTGCTCGCCAGGTGCTCTGCGCGTCGGTCGCGTGGTCGCTGACAGCCGCCCGGACTACGAAGCCGCGGCGTCTCGGCCATGCCAAGCAGGCCGCAGCTCGACAGAGCCGCTGCGCAATCAGGTCACCGACATCCGTGCGCCGGAGGCCGCGGGATCAAGGCTCCATGTTCGGTGTGACTGGCTTTTCGAGAGTACTGAGGACGAGCGTCAAGTCGGTCCGGACGACGCCGCTGGCAACGCTGATCTGGCTGTTAAACGACCGCATCTGCGCGAGCGAGGAGGACCGTGCCTGCTCGGCTGTCAGCTTGGCCTGGGCACTAATAGCCCGTATCAGCGCCTCGGCTTTAGGGGCGACGGAGGGCGGGAACGGGAACTTCGCCAGGCTCTTGTCGAACCCGTTCATTACTGTCACCTCCGCGCTCAGGGCTGCCTCAGCCGAAGTGAGACTGAGAGTTTCGTTCGCGCTATAAAGAGCCACGTCAGCATTAATTTGCTGAATGGCCGGATTAGCGATGCCCTTGTACTGGCTGTTCAGCACGGGCACGGTAGTACATTCCACGTTGACCGACAGCAGGTTGGGCTCACACTGTGCAGCGGCAAGCGCGCGTTGATGACGCGGGCCGATACCGGAGGCGTAGTACAGCCCCCAGAGCACCAAGAAGGCACAGAGGACGCTAACAGCAGCGACTATGACACCTCCAGAGTGGGTGCTCTTATCGCCGCCCCTGGCAGGCCCGCGTTCCGCAGGCCCGCGTTGCGCAGGCCCGCGTTGCGCAGGCCCGCGTTGCGCGTACCCGCGATCGGCGTACCCGCGCCTGGCGTACGACTCGCTCATCCGGCCCTCTTTCCCCGACTCCGCTGCCGACGACGATTGCGGGTCTATTCGTTGCTCGGGTTTTCCACGAAGGAGTGCGTTCCCTTGAAGATCAACTCGTTGACGATGAAGACGAACCCGAACAGGAAGAGCGCGAAGATCGGCACGACAGTCGCGTAGACGAGCTTGTTCCTGCCCTCCTGCCGGCGGGCGAGGATCCAGCGCTTCACCGGCGGCAGTCTGAGGGTGAGTAGGAAGACGCTGCACGCGCAGTACTGGTACAGACGCTGGTGGAAGATGGGGTCACCGTCGCCAGCGAACCCAGAGCCGTTGAGGCCGCGCTGATAACCGAAGCCCTCCAGCGTGGCCAGGTGAAAGAAGAGCAACCCCCAGATGACGTAGGTGAGCCTCTGCAGGTTCTTCCAGTACCGGCCCATCTTGCGCTGTGCCCAGTTGTTGCTCGTGACGAACAGCGGGATGGCCAGCATCACCATGAGGAATCCGATGAGCGTGAAGGTGTGCTCGACCAACTTGGCGAAGGGGTTGCCCGCGAAGTCATCGAAGAAAGCGGCACCGAGCGCGTCGCCGATGCCGCAGCACGCGAACATGATCCCGTACCAGCGCCGCAGCGGGACGAACCAGCGCTGCCCGGTCAGTGTGACGGTTGGCGTGACCAGCAGGCACATGAACAAGTTCACCATGGCCCCGGTGCCGAGCGTGTCGTCGACCGACCCGCCAATGGTGTTCGTGTTGAACGTCAAGAGCGAAGGCAGCATGAAGAACAAGGGCAGGAAGCCCCAGGCGCCTAGCAGAATTAGTGCTGCAGTTTTGCGCTTGAACCCGGCTCCGCCGAACTTGAACCGGCCCTCCATCCAATCGTCCACGCTCTTGGACCGGCGGCGGCGCGGCTGATGGTCAGTCGCCGACTCCGCTTCATCGCCCCACGCTTCTAGCGCATTGTCAGGGTATACGCCTGAGTCAGGGTATGCGTCCGCCTCGTAAGCGGCGGGGTAAAGGTTTGGCTCGGCGGGATATGGGGTCTGTTCGCCAGAGTATTGGCGTCGCCCATAATCCCTTGTCGTAGCCATCTCGCAGCTTCTCCTTCCGGAGGATTAGCCCACTCCCCCGCGGCTTTGCTTCCTATGGCATGTCACTTCGTGGCACTGGTGGTCTGGGCTGACGTCTTATGGTGCTTTCCCGTCGGAGCCACGGTGTGGTGCGCCGGAGGGCACACCACGGCGCCAGGACATTCTTTTTGCCCAGCTATGAAGTTCGCGTCTTTAAAGCTGCCTGGCGTCTCGCCTTGTCCGCTTTCTCGGAACACGAAGAAGCTGAATCCGTGAATACCGGTATACGTGACAGCTCCGACGAGGGCGACCGAGAGCAGCGCGGCGGTGCCGGCCATAACGATGCGCGCGGCGCGGCGCTGTCTGCCTGCTGTGGGGCGCTGTCCGCCTGCCTGCCCCATCTTGGTCGGCGTCGCAGTCTGCTTGGCCGGCCCGCCAGGCTTGGTGCCTGGCCGGTCGGGCCTTGCGGTCTTGGTGGCGGGCCGGGGTGAGCTCTTCGCAGGGAGATCGGGCCTGGCGCCAGGCAGATCCGGAGCGGTTGCCGGCCCTGGACGCTTGCCGGGGAGATCTGGCCTGGCGCCAGGGTGTGCCGGAGCGATCGCCGGCGTCGCCGAAGGGGCGAGGCCTTCGGCGACGTACCCGGTCGCCCGGTTCAGTTCGCCGAGAATCGACTCGATCCGAGCCCGCAGTTCTGCGGCCTCCTGCTCGGCGGCGCCGCGTATCGCAGCTGCCTGACCGGTCGCCTGCTGCGTGATCACGTCCGCCCGGCTCGTCGCCTGCTGCGTGATCACGTCCGCCCGGCTCGTCGCCTGCTGGGTTATCGCGGCCGCCTCGCGTTCCGCAGCCTCGCGTATCGCCGCGGCATCTTCTTGCGCTTCTTGCGCGCTTTGTGCTGGCCCGGGTCCAGGTCCAAACGGACCGGTTTCGCGGCGGTAGTCGGTGGTTTCCTGCCAGAAGAGACTCGTCTGCCGTTGGTAGCCGATGGAATCGCGGCGCGGCAGATCAGATTGGCGCGAGTAGTTGTTCGCCTGACGGCGCGGCAGACCGGTCTCGCGCTGGTACCCGTTAGCCTCGCGGCGCGGCAGACCGGTCTCCCGCTGGTACCCGTTAGCCTCGCGGCGGAAGCGCAGAACGTCTGGGTCCATCTGGCCCGCCGCGGCGCCTGCCGAAGCGGCGGCCACATAGCCGACGGTTTCCGATCTCACCGCCGCGTGCCGTCCGGAACTTCGCGCCCGGCCTGGGTCACGCGGTGTCGGCACCGCGGGGCCTCGAGAGCTTCGGCCGTCAGTGTCCCTGACGGCAGGCAGCGGACGTAGCTCCTGACTTGGTGGAGAGGGCCGGCCTCCGGCGCGAGCACGACCCGGCGGTGCTAGCGCGCGAGGGACAGCCATTGGCCCAGACGGATGATCGTCAGGAAGGTAGACCCGTGGCACCGGCGCCGACGGGTGATCAGGATGCAGCACGGGCGGCGGTCCCCAGTCCTCCCAGGCATGCCAGTCCTGTCGAGACTGCCCTTCGAGCTCTGCCACCCAGTCTGGCTCGGCGGCAAGCTCCTCGTAATAGTCCGGCGCAGGGTAGCCGTTGCCCGCCCGCACGACCCCGGTGTGCACATTCGCGCGCACGGCGGTCGCAACGGCCTGGTCGTACCCGACCGCCTCGAACTCACCCGTGTGCACGGGCGAACCAACCGGCGCCAGCGGCGGATTCTCCGACCTCCGGTGCTTAGGGACCACGTGCCCTCCGTCAGTAAGCGCACCGAGGACACGAGTTGCCCTCGGCGCGAGGCTGAAGATCGAGCTAATTCCCTACCAGCCATAAAGTTAGAACCTCCAGGTAGCTTCCGCACAGGGACGGCAATCTCTCTGGGGACGAGAAACCCCTAGGGGGTCCGGCTACCTTGGGATACGAGCAGTTACAGAAGGTCAATATCGGGTGCCAGAAATCATTCTGATTGCCATCCGCCCGCGGTGCGTCGATTGACTACGCGCTGCAAGCGCTAAGTCAGCCGGTGGTTCTTGGCCGGTGAATCCGCCGCCAATCGGCAGTGCCCCGCAGCTGCGTGCGGGGCACTGCCGATTGGTGGAAGTCAGCAGCGTGTTACCTGCCGACCGGCACGGCACTGGCTGCGGGGTTACCAGCCGCCGCCGGAGCCACTGCCGGAGCTGCCTGAGCTGCCGGAGGAACTCGATGTCGTCGTACTCGCTCCGAGGTCGGCGCCGGATGGGGTTATCGCCCACCACAGACCGCCCGAAGCATTGAGGCCGTTGCCATTGATCATGCCGGCCGCCGTGTCACCCGAATACGTGTAAAGCGGATGTCCGTCATAGGTGAGCTGTGTTTGTCCGTTCGCCCGCTTGATCGTGCCGAAGCCGTGCGGCAGTGAAACGCCAGTCGCAGTGGCTGCCGTTGCTAGCACCGGCGGCCAGTACGTGGCGCACGAGCCTGTGCAGTTCGACTGAGTCGCCGTGTCGGCGGCGAACCAATACAAGGTCATCCCACTCGCATTGGTGAGCACAGTTCCCTTGCTCGTGCTCATCGTCTTGATTGCAACCGCGTTGGTTGCCGCATTGGCCTCACCCGCTGCCGCGGCGGAATTGGATGTTCCTGAACTCGTCGGGCTGCCGCTCCCGCACGCTGTTAGCACGACGGCCGCCGCCGCGAGGATGGGGGCCAGCCACCATCGGTTGCGCATGGCATTCTCTCCTTCGGTATGACGTGGACCCTCGTCGGTTACTACGGCGCACCCCGCGGCACATTAGGGCCGCGCAGCTTCGCCGGGACAGGGACCAATAACCCTCAGGGGACGGCAAACCCCCGGGGGGACCAGCTCTGGGCGGGGAACCCAAGCGTCCCCCAAGGGATATTCGTCAGTGTCGGGAAATGATCAGCGGCCCTAGCTTTGTGCGCGGCAATCTGACAACCAATCGTCGCCGAGCGTCGTGCTCGCACACGCCGAGTAGGAGCACCGAGTGACCTACATCATCACGGAGGGCTGCGTCGATCTGCTTGACAAGACCTGTATCGGCGAGTGCCCGGTCGACTGCATCTATGAGGGCGAGCGGATGATGTACATCCAGCCCGACGAGTGCGTCGACTGCGGTGCCTGCGTACCGGTCTGCCCGGTCGAGGCGATCTACTACGAACGCGACCTCCCTCGCGAGCTGCA
>JASHOE010000212.1 GCA_030041275.1 Streptosporangiaceae bacterium | reverse complement strand
TGCTCATCCCGCCGCACCTCGGCGACGGGCTCGACTTGTGCTACGTCAAGGACACCGGCCGCGCGATAGCCCTGATCCAGCTCGCCGGCCATCTCCGGCACCGCACCTACAACATCGCGTCCGGGCGGGTGACCACGAACGCAGAGGTGATCGCGGCGATCCGCGAGGCCGTGCCCGAAGCCGAACTGAGCCTCCCGGCCGGCACCGGCCGGCCAGGCGCCGCTCTTGACATCACCCGGCTCCGCCAGGACACCGGGTTCGAGCCGCAGTACGACACCGCCCGCGCGGCCGCCAGCTACATCGCCTGGCTCAGGTCGGGCAACGAACGCTGACCCGCGCCGACGGCGGTCCCGCCACCACGTATCCGGCACGCGGTGGCGCAGGTCCTGCTCCGGTGCGACGACGAGCGGCACTGGCTGCGCGTCGCCCCGCGCCTGGTCGGGCACCTGTTCCCGCGCCTGCTGGCACAGAGCGAGTACAACTCCCGGCTGCGGCAGATCGCGCCGCTGATGGAGGCTGCCCTGCGCTGGCTCGCCGACGCCACCCCGGCCACCGCGGAGCAGCTGCGGCTGATGGACGCCACCCCGGTCCCGTACGGCACCTCCGCCGTCACCGCCAGGCGCTCCGGCCTGTTCGGATACGCCGGCTACGGGTACTGCGCGAGCCATTCCCGCTGGTACTGGGGATGCAAGCTGCTGCTGATCCGCACCTGCGACGGCACCGTGAGCGGGTTCAGCCTGGCGAACCCGAAACTGCACGGCGAGCGGGACCACGCCCGCCAGACTCTGGAGCGCCAGCCCGCGAACCGGCCCGCGCCCGGCACCGCCGTCGTCACCGACAAGGGCCTGTCCGGCCAGGGCACCGAGGACTTCTTCGCCAGCCCGGACCTGGGCCTGACCCTGATCCGCCCCGCCTGCAAGGACGAGAAGCAGCCGCGCCCGTTCCCGGACTGGCTCCGCCAGCGCGTCGAGGCCGCCATCTGGACCTTGAAAAGCCAGCTCGGCCTCGAACGCCACGGCGGCCGCATCCCCGCAGGCCTGTGGGTCCGCATCATCTAGCGGCTCCTCGCCCTCAACGCCTGCATGGCACAACTGGCTCATCGGCGTCCCGGTCAAACGATCCCTGATCGCCTACGACCACATCTGACCTGCCCGCATTTCCCGATCAACGATCTAGAAGGGCACCGAAGTCACCTTCGCGTCCCCGGGCGGGGAGCTCTGGGGGCTGCGAGGTTACCTTCGCGACCCCGGGCGGGGAGCTCTAGGGGCTGCGAAGCCACCATCGCGTCCCTGGGCGGGGAGCTCTAGGGGCCTGCGACGCCACCATCGCGTCCCTGGGCGGGGAGCTCTAGGGCCCCGGCGGGCGGTCCGAGAGGTGGCGAAGTTACCGTCGCGAGCCGTCGCGTGGACGCCGGGCATGATGGTGGCGTGGGGACGGAAGCTGATCCGGTCCGGGAGCGATATCTCGGTCTCGTCGACGACCTGGTCGGTCTCGACGGGGTGACGCCGCCGCCCGGCGGCAGCGGGTTCGGCCGTGGCTCGCTCCGCTACCGAGGCAAGATCTTCGCGATGCTGGTGCGTGGCCGGCTCGTGGTTAAGCTGCCAGAGATCCGAGTTGCCGAGCTGATCACAGCGGGCGAGGGCGTCGCGTTCGACGCGAACAAGGGCACGCCAATGCGCGAATGGCTCAGCGTCGATCCTGGCGCTGGGCTGGACTGGCGCGTGCTGGCGACCGAAGCGCTGGACTTCGCCCGCGCGTCGGACGGGCGGGCCTAGTCCGATGTGCCACTGCCATGCCCCGTCCGTCGGAATCGGCCAGCCCAACGCGCAAGTTAGCTGGCCGCCGCAGAGCCTTGCCATTACATGTCGGATGGTGAAGTATCGGCACTCAAAGGACATGACCCTTTATAACGGGGGCACCATGGGCCAGCTCTGGCGGCTTACACAGCTTCGGCCCCGGTTCTCCGGGTCGATCCGAATCGTTGCACCCCCCATATGGCGCAGGCCCGGTGCGCTGACGTTAGCGGGCGCGGTCAGCTTGCTGGCTGGAACTCTCCTCGTTGCCGCTCCGGCTAGCGCCGCGCCCAGCAGTACATACGCAGTAACCGAGGTGCCGTCCTTCTGCTGTGTAGAAAGCGTCGCTGCTGACCAGGCCACCGATACGGTCTACGCAACGTCGCCCAACGGCGACGTCGAGGTGATCGACGGCGCGAACAATACAGTCAGCAGCCAGATCAGCGTTTCTAACTTTCCGGGTGGCATCGCCGTAGACCAGGCCTCTGACACTGTGTACGCGATCGCCGGGGCGCTACCAGGCAACCCGAACGGCAACGGGGCTTATGCCGAAGTGATCAACGGCAGCACTGATGCCCTCACCACCACGATCAGCCTGCCGGCTGGGCTCCAGGTCGGCGGCGTCGCGGCAAACCCGGTGACGCACATGGTCTACGCAGTGGACTCTGCACACAGCACCGTCGTCGTCATTGACGGCAGCACCGACGAGGTAGCGGCGACCATACCGCTCACTGATCCGACCCACGCACCTGATCCATCCCTGGTCGACGTGGCCGTGGACACCGCGACAAACACTGTCTACGTCTCCGATGGCTTCGAGAGCCAGGTCGCGGTCATCAGCGGCGTCACCAACACAGTGACCGGCTGGATTGCCATGCCAGGCGGCTCGTTTCCCGCTGGGGTGGCCGTCGATTCCACCGCCGGTCTGGTCTATGTAGCCGACGAGGGCTCCGGCGCGGTCTCAGTCATCAACACGACGACGGACGCCGTCTCGACGCTGACCACTGGCATGACCGAACCCTTTGGCCTGGCGCTCGACTCCGGCGCCGGAACCCTGTACGTGTCGGCCCCGGCCACCTCCCTGACCACCGGGGGAACTACGTATGCGATCGACACGACGAGCGGCGCGATCACGGCCCAGATTCCCAGGGGCGGCGAGTCAATTGCCGTGGCCGCATCCGGCGGCTCGGCGTTTGTTGGCGGAAGCACCGGCGGAATCGCGGACCAGCTAGCCACCGATGTCACGGTCATCACGCCGAGCACGGCAAGCACCTTGTCGCCGATCATTTTCGGCAACGACCTCGCCGTCACCTTCGTCGTCGGCCAGGACGGCCAGGACCAGCTGACAGCCAGCGCGAGCCCTGCGGCGACATTCTCATCATCGAACCTGCCCGCCTGGCTAACCATCAGCTCGTCTGGGCTGCTGTCCGGCACGCCGCCCGCCGACGCGGAAGGCAGCAACTTTGGGATAGATGTGACCGCCGCCAACGGCATCGCACCACCTGACACCGAATCCCTCATCGCGACCGTTGACGAGGCTCCGGCGATCACCTCCGCCGGCCACGTCACGTTCCAGGCCGGTGAGGCTAACAGCTTCACGGTGACCGCGACCGGCTCGCCAGCTCCAACTTTCTTCGAAACCGGGGCCTTGCCGAGCGGCGTGACGTTCAGCGCGGGCGGGGTGCTGTCTGGCACTCCCACGACGAGTTCAGCAGGCGCGTATCCGATAACGATCACCGCTACCAATGGCACTGTGAACGCGACTCAGGCCTTCACGCTGACCGTGGCCGCACCACCGGCTGCCGCGGCTGCCGTCGGGGTGGAGGGCAGTAACGGGGCGATGTATGTGCAGTCGCCGCAGCTGTCTGTGGGCTGGCATTCCGAAGGCGGGGACATCACCGGGCCGCCGGCCGTGGCCGCGGCGCCGAACGCGAACGATGCCAGTCCGGTGTCGCCGTTGTTTGTCGCGACCGGCACCGACGGGCACCTGTACATCCGGTCGCTTTCCACCGGGTGGCAGGAGATCACCCCGGTCGCCTCCTGCCTGGGCAGCCCTGCCGCGATGATCACCGGCTCGACCACGCTGACGCTGACGGTGGCGTGCGAGGGCACCAACCGGGCGCTGTACTACGACACCGCCACCGTGCCGGCGTCCGGGCTGCCCGCGTTCACCACCGGCTGGGCCTACCTGGGCGGGACGCTGTCCGCCGGCCCGGCGGTCGCCACCGTGGGCGGGACCACCACGTTCTTCGCCCTCGGCACCAGCGGCCACATCTACACCCGGACCGTGAGCACCGGGTTCGCCGAGACACCGTGGGCGTGCATCGGCTCCCCCGCCGCCGCCGTCCAGGCCGCGACCGGGGAGACGGTGTTCGGCTGTCAGGGCACCAACCACGCCCTGTGGTATGCGACCAGCACCGGCACCAGCTGGACGGCCGCCGCCTCGCTCGGCGGGTCGATGACCGGCGGCCCCGGCATCGCCGCCACCAGCGCACAGATCGAGTTCTACGCCGAGGGCACCGGCAACGCCGTCTACCAGCGCACCCTGACCACCGGCTGGGCCAGCCTCGGCGGCAGCGTCCTCAACGGAGCAGCCGCCACCGCGCTCAACTGACACGCGCGACCTGTCGGCCGAGCCTGGAACGGTACGGATACCGTGAGTCGGTGGGCGGTGCACGGGCGTTCCCAGTCTCGGTGAAAGGCGTTGCCCTGCAGGGCAACCGCGTCCTCGTGCTGCAGAACGAGCGCGCCGAGTGGGAACTGCCGGGCGGCAAACTCGAGCTCGGCGAGGACCCGCGCGCCTGCGTGGCTCGCGAGATCGGCGAGGAAACCGGGTGGCAGGTGACCACCGGCCCCATCCTGGACTGCTGGCAGTACCACATCGCCGAGGGCCAGGACGTCGTCATCGTGACGTACGGCTGTTTCGTGGCGAGCATCGGGCCGCCGGTCGTTAGTCTCGAGCACCGACGCGCCGCGCTGGTGGGTCACGCCGACGTTGCGGCGCTGACCATGCCCGACGGCTACAAGCGCTCCGTCATGACGTGGTTTGACATGCTCGCGGACGCCGAAGTCCCGGAGCCACCGCCGGGGCCGAGTGAAAGCGGGGCCGCGGGGTAGTTCCGGCACGCCGGCCCAGCCGGGCCGCATCGGTGACCCCGAGGAGACCCTCCATGTTCGCCCTCATCGCGGCGGTCCTGTTCGCCATCGCGTTCATCATCACTGCCGCCGGCGTCGCCACGTCGTCGGTGTTCTCGCCGCTGGCTATCACTTTCGTGGGCCTTGCGCTGCTTGCATTCCACTTCACCGGCCGCGGCCCCGCATTGCCTGAATACCGGCGCCGCCGTCGCTAGCCGCCCGAGAGTGGTCGGTCGCATGCGCCTCCGACCGCTGTCAGCGCTCGCGCTGTGAATGCAGCCAGACCGGGACCACCAGCACGCCAGCCACGATCGCTGCCGCGATCGCGACGATCCTGACGATGGCGGAGGTCGATCCCGAGGGCAATGTCGGCACGGCGGCGGCAGCCACGGCGAGCGCTAGCAGACCAATTCCCGCGGCGAGCAGCGGAAGCTGCGGCCTGAGCACGGTCAGCCGTGCCGTGGTCTCCGCGAGATGCACGGCAAACAAGTAACCGAGCAGCGCCACCCCGAGCACGCCGGTGTGCCACGCCCTCGCGGCGTGGTGAACCTCCAGCGCGAGCACGGCGACGATCAGTATCTCGGCCCACGGGATCGTGCGGATGCCGATCAGCAGACGCTCGAAGATCCGCTCCGGAATCGAGCTGATCGGTCGGTCGGCCAGCGGGACACCGGTGAGCGCGAGCTGGGCTAGGCTGGCCAGCCCGGCCGCTGCCGCGCAAATCAGCGCGATCCGCGGATAGGGTCCCGGCTCGCCCGGAAGGGCTGCCCAGATGATCACTGCGGCGATCAGCACGCCCAGTGTGGTGAGCGTGCGCACGCGCGAGTAGCCTCGCTGCGCCGCTGCCGTCGGGCGGGTCACCGGCGCACCACCATGACCCGGCGCGTGAAGGGTGCGAGCGGCTCGTCCAGGCTGCTCCTGCCGTCCCAGTGGACTACCGGCACGCCGATCTGGGTCAGCGAGAACCGGATGGCCTCCTGTTCGAGCCGCCACATTCGCCCCGCCAGTCCAGAGAGGGTGCTCTGGTCATGTCGCGGTGCAGCGTTCAGCACGTCGATGACCAGCACGCTGAATCCGCGCTCGCGCAGGTCGCGCACCGCTTCGATCAGGCGCGTATCGAGCAGCGGGCTGAAGACGATGATCAGTGCCCCCGGTGGCAGCGCCGCGCGTGGCAGCCGGCTGAGGGCGGCGGCCGGCTCCCAGCCGAACGGGCTGGACACGAGCAGGTCGATCAGGCGGTGAAAATGGCGCTGGCCCTGGCCCGGGCCAATCCAGGTCAGGCGGCTGCCGAAGATGATGAGACCGACCCGATCGCGCTGCGCGAGGTAGCGGGTAATCGTGCCTGCGGCACCTCGCAGCACCAGATCCAGCGAGCTCGAGCCTGGATCGCCGACATCGGCTGTCGCATCCGCGACGACGACGGTGTTCTGAGTCCGCTCGGCGGCGAACGTACTGAGGTGCAGCGTTCCACGCCGGGTGGTTGCTGGCCAGTTGATCCGCCGCTGCCGGTCCCCTGGTACGAACTCGCGGACGCCAGCGAACTCAGCCCCCTCACCGGCCGCCCTGGCTGGGTGCTCGCCCAGCCGGCTCGGCAGTCTGCTCAGCACGACGCTGCGGGCGAGCTGCGCGGGCAGCGGCCTGCAGTCGATCCGCGGGAGGGACACTGCGACCTTCCCCTCAGTCAGCCGGTACGGATCACGAAGCGTGACCAGGAGCAAGCCGACCGATCGGCTGCCCCAGCGCTGCGGCGCGAACGGGAGGCGCGCGGACCGCAGTCGGAGGCCAGCCCCGCGGACGGCCGCATCGGCGAAGTCGCCGCGCTCGCCGGGCGATGCTGTCTTGCGGCGCTTCCGTGCCGCGTCGTCGGTGCGCTTGATCGTGACCGGCGGGCCGGTGATGATGTGGTCGCCTGGCTCGATCCTGAGATCAGCGTCGAACTCGCCGGGGACGGCAACGTCGGCGATCACCGCGGACTCGGTGCCCTCCACAAACTGCGAGGCGGCGACCGTGACTCGCATAGTGAGGTGTGCCGGGCGCTTTCGGCCGATGGTCGCGAGCAACAGTAGGGCGGGGGCCGCGAGCCCCGCGTACTCCGGTCGGCCGGTGGCCACCGCGATAACCAGGCCGGCCAGCGCGAGAGTCAGCAGCCTGCGGGCGTGCGCCGACAGGCCCCAGTGGACAGCGAGCTGTCGGAGCCTGGGTCGTCCGGTCTGATCAGGCAATGCTGCGCGCCGGGTCAGTCTTCGGTGTGGGGACACCGGTCAGCAGGTCCGCGACGATGTCGTCCGACCTCACCTGGCGCACCCACAACTCGGGTCGCAGCGTGATCCGGTGCGCCAGAGCCGGCACCGCGATGCTCTTGATGTCATCCGGGATGACGAAGTCACGCCCGCGCAGCAGCGCCTGCGCCCTCGCCAGCTGGGTAAGGGCCAGACCGCCGCGCGGGCTGGCGCCGACCTGAATCTGTGCGTGCCCGCGTGTCGCGCGGACGATCGCGACCACGTAGTCCACCAGGTCGGGCGTGATCTCGACCTGCTCCAGCGACTCCCGCATGCCGATAACCTCGGCCGCGCTCGTGACCGGCTTGAGCTGCGCCGCCTCCTGCCGCCTGTCGATCCGTCGCTGCAGCATGACTGACTCGTCCTCGCTGGTGAGATAGCCGAGCCGCAACCGCATGAGGAACCGGTCGAGCTGAGCTTCGGGCAGCTCGTAGGTGCCCTCGTACTCGATCGGGTTGTCGGTCGCCAGGACCACGAACGGCTGCGGGAGCCGGCGCGTCACGCCGTCCATGCTGACCTGGCCCTCGCCCATCGCCTCGAGCAGCGCCGCCTGGGTCTTCGGCGGCGTTCGGTTGATCTCGTCTGCCAGCAGAAGCTGAGTGAACACCGGGCCTGGCCGAAACACCATCTGCGCGGTGCGCTGGTCATAGAGCGGCGCACCGACGACGTCGGACGGCAGCAGGTCGGGGGTGAATTGGATTCTCGCGAACTCCAGGCCCAGAGCGGTGGCGAAGGATCGCGCGATGAGCGTCTTGCCCAGGCCAGGGAGATCCTCGATCAGCACGTGCCCGCCGGCCAGGATGCCCATGAGAACCAGTTCCAGGCTGCGGCGGTGCCCTACGACCGCGCGCTCGATCTCATCGAGCACCGCAGTGCAGCGCTCGGTCGCCTGGCCGGGGGTCAGGTTCAGTTCGGTCACAATCGCTCCAGTCGATCGATAATGGCGGCCAGCGTCCGCGGCGGGATGCCGCGTATCCGCTGCCTCGTCTCAGCTGGCCTGGACGGATCGAGCCAGTACCAGAGCTGGTCTTCGCGTCCGCCGCGGAGCAGGCTCCGCCCGGTGCCGTGCAGCAGCAGCTGCCGGGCAGCGGCAGGGTCGGTGTACAGGTTGACGTCGTGTCGTTCGGCCAGCCGGGCAGCGAGCAGATGCTGCAATGTCGGGCGCAGCTCGGCGTCGTAGCTCACCATGCTGGCTGTCGCGCTCGCCAGGATGCCGCGTTTGCGCCAGAAGCCGGTGAAGCTCGCGCGGCCTGCCGCGCTCCACGTCTCGAGCTGCTGCTGCGGAGGGGCGGCAGTGTGTGCCAGACCGCGTAGCAGCACGAGCGCCACTACCGCCCAGATGATCAGGGCAAAAACGGCCGCATGTGGGCCGGCGTAGGCGTAGACCGCGGCGCTGGTTGCCAGGATCAGGAGGGCACCGACCGTCAGCTCGGGCACGCATCCGCGCCATCCGTCCGCCCTCGGCTCCTGATGGCTGTCCCGGCTCGCGCGCGGCGTCACGGCGCGGCCCCTGGAGGCACGTCGGAAAGCTGGTCGTCATCGCGCCGGGCTAGCTCGGCGGAGATGGCGTCCAGCGCCCGGACCGCCTCGTCCCTGGCGGTCACCGGCAGCGCATGCGAGGAGTACCGGGCCTCATAGAACAGCCCGGTCAGCCGGCCGGCTGCGGCGCCGTGCAGCAGGCCGGATCCCACGGCCCTGGTGAGAAGCTCATCAGGCGTCTCGGCGGCTGCTCGTGCGGTGCCCGCGCTCGCCAGGCTCGCTTCCATCGCGACGTAACAGGCGATGATCGCCGCCTGCGCGTCGTCGAATGATCGCAGCGCCCGGCGGCCCGACTCGATCGCGTCGCGCATCGTCTCGTCGTCATCATCGGCCAGCAGGAGCGAGTCTCCGGCTGACCCGGTCGGCGGTCGCCGCATGATGATCAGCACGCAGGCCACGATGGCGGCGAGCACGACCAGCGCCAGCACCGCGTACAGAACGTAGGTCAGGCCTGCCGTGTTCTCGGCTGCCGCGGCCTTCAGGCCGCGCGGGGTCGACAGCTTCGGCGGGGGAGGCACCGGGGGGTGCTTGGCATGGCCCGGATGCAGATCCACCCGGCTGATCCCGGCCAGTATCGCGACCGTCACCATGCCCAGCGCCATGACGCGCAGCAGTCCGGCGCGCAGCACCGCAGCGGGGTAGCCCGGCACCGGGCGCCGCCGCCCGAGGAGCCAGAGGGCGACCAGCAGCACGGCCAGCACGACCTCGACGGCCCCGGCGAGCCACAGGGCGTCGTTATGCCAGGGCCCGGTCTCGCCGGCGACGGGCTCGGCGGCACGGACGCCGGCCAGCACGATGATCAGCAGCAGGCCGGCAAGAACGGGTCGCGCGTACCGAGCCGACCAGGTCGAACCGTCTCGGGTCCGAAGCTGAGGTGCCTGCCTCTCCCCGTTGCCCACCGCTGGCTTTCTCTCGTGCGGGCCGGCCCAGTACAGACCAGTAACGGCCGCTTGCCGCATATATTACGCAAAAGCCCTAAGCCTTGCCTCGTAGTCGGTAGCAGCCACGGGTGCCTGACTCAAAGGGTGCCGGCGGCTGCCCAGTAGTGATCAGCGGTGCGCTGGCCTTAAGAGAGGGCGGCAGCTCCGACTCCCCCTACCGCCTGGCCGCCGAGACTGACCCAGTCGTCAGAGGTTGTGAGGACCCAGATGGCGTGGTTGGTGCCCTCAGCCACCGGTTCTATCGCTGAGCCCGAGGTCGCAATCGCCGGGCCGCCAATCAGCGAGCCTGCTGGGTACTCACCGTAGAACCGAGACCAGCCGCTGAACTGGTTGTAGTCGGCTTCCCAGAAGTTGTGGTCGGTGCCTTGGCAGCCGAAGGACGTGTTCAGGACGTAGGTGTCATCCTCGATGCTCCCGCCCACCGGCCAGGCTGACGCGTTCGGTTGCCCGATGCAGGCCCAGGACGTCTCGGAGTAGCCAGTGGTCAGTGTTCGGGTGTAGATCCGCCCGGTGGTCCCGAGGACGAAGAAGGTGATTGTGCCGTTGACCGGCGCGACGGCCGGCCCGGCTCTCAGCACGCCGCCCAGATCCTTCCAACTGGTCGTGATCGTGGGCGGCAGCCCATTCGTCTGCAAGGTGACGCTGTTCTCCCACAAGGCATTATCGGTGCCCCGGCAGGCCACCGTCAGGGTGAAGGGTCCGGTGACGGGCGTGCCGGTGATAGCCGCGCCGGGAGCGCCGACGCAGTACCCAGTAGGGCTCAGGAGTTGCCAGCCTGCCGTCACCGAACGGATGAAGAGCTGCTTGGAGGTGCTGGTACCGATGAAAACCGGCGCCGTCGTCGGTTCAGGCTCGCTGCAGCAGGTGGTCGGCGGCGCGACGACCGCGGGCGGCGCGGTCATCCTCCCGCCGAGCGGCTGCCAGCCAGGAGCCAGCTGCGGTGCCTGTGCCCACAGTTGGCCGTCGGTGCCCTCGACGCCGATCGCGTCCCCCTCGTTCACTTCTAGAGTGAAGGCCTGCGTCGCGGTGCCCGTGCTGTTGCTCGCGGTGATGGTGAAGTGGTGCACGCCCTCCGTGCCTTCCGCAACGTTGCCGCTGAGCAGGCCCGCTGAACTCAGGTCCACGCCCGAAGGGAGAGTGCCAGTCGCGCTGAACGTGCAGGCTGGGGTGCAGGTGGCGGTGACAGTAAAGCCGTTGCCCTGCTCGGTCAGGAACGTCGCTGTCGGCGCGGAGGTGAAGACCGGCGCCTGGGTCGCAGCCGCGGCCGCGCTTCCCGCGCCAGTGGGTATGGCAAGCAGCAACGCCGCTGCGCTGAGTGCGGCTGTAAGGATCGCGCCGGTCGGCCGGAGCCGCAGCCCTAAACGACGTAACTGGTGCATAGCGTCCTCATTTGCAGGCCGACGTGACTGAATTCAGATAATCACGTATCTGTCCACCCAGGGCGATATCGCACTGCCCTTGTTCCCCAGCGGGATAGGGACGTTTTCCAGCCTTAACTAGTGCCTGGTTCGTGCTGTTCGACGAGGGCGCTGGCGCACGCGTGACACGATGACGCCATGCGCGCCCAGAGCTTCCGCGTTCACGTAACCGGAGACGCTCGCGGCCACGCCGTGATCACCATGCCCTTTGACCCGGACGAGGCGTGGGGAGCCAAGGCTGTGCACCACGTGCATGGCACGGTCAACGGCTGCCGGGTGCGGGTTACCCTCGCGCCTGGCGACACCGGGTGGGCGTTCACGCTCGCGCCGGGCAGGATCCTCGCGACGGGCGCCTCCGTCGGCTCCGAAGCGTTCGTGGAGCTGGCGCCCGAGGGCCCGCAGCGCGGTGATCTTGCTGATGACATCGCCGGGGCACTGGCTGCCAATCCGGCCGCCGGGGCCTTCTTCGACACGCTCGCGCAGTTCTACCGCAGGGCGTATCTCCGTTACATCGATGCCACGACCCGCCGGCCAGACGTCCGCGCGGCGCGCATCGAAGAGGTCATC
>JASHOE010000211.1 GCA_030041275.1 Streptosporangiaceae bacterium | reverse complement strand
GGCGTCGCCCGGAACGTCAGCCGGGCCGTCTGCGGCAGCCCGGACCGAGGCCGCGGCGGCCCAGTCGGCGCGTCTCGTTTGACCCGGCATTCCTACCGCATGGGCTTCTCGAACGCATACCCCACGCGGCGTCCGAGGTAGCCGAGCGCCCTGTGCACCCTGAACTCCAGCTTCGCTCCCCAACGGATCGGGGCCGGGTAACCCGGCAGCCAAACGTCGTCAAGCGGGGCGATGCTGGAGGCGAAGAAGGCGGGCCGCAGGCCATTGCGCTCTGCCATCTTGCGGATCTCGACCGGCGAGAAGAGGTGCGCGTAACCGTAGTGCAGGGTCTTCTCGCGCGTCATCTTCCAGATACCGAGCGCGTACGGCGGATTCCACCAGTTCGGCACTGTGATGATCACGTGACCGCCGGGCTTGGTGGTGCGGGCCATCTCGTCGACGGCCTTCTGGCGGCCTTCTCGCGACGGGATGTGGTCGATCGTGGACATGGAAACTGCCACGTCGAAGGTGTCATCCTCGAAGGGCAGGTCGCACGCGTCTGCTACCTGGAACGTGAACTTGGCGGCCAGATCGGGATGCAACTCGCCGCGCAGAATCTGCTCGGCGCCCTCGATCGACTGAGGGCTCAGGTCGATCGCCGTCCAGTGCCCGATCTTGCGGGCGTAGTAAATCTCGTCGATGGGGAATGAGCAACCCACGTTGAGGACCGACTTGCCGTCCATCCCCACACGCTCCATCAGCGTATAGTCGCTGCGCAGCTTCGAGTACATGTACGTATACATCTCGCGAGGATCATTTTCCTCGAACCTAGTTCCCAGCTCCTCATAGGCCGAGTGGGCAGCCTCGGAGCGGGACTTCAGGTTTGGTGTGGTTTCAGGCATATACCGAGAATCTCCGTAACATTGGGGTAAGGAAGTCGAGGCCATCACGGTAGCAGAACCGAGCTACCACGAATGCCCGACGCCTGCCACGCCCGGGCAGCGAACGACGAAGACCAGGACGTATATGAACAGCAGCCGAACCTTGGCACGAACCATCGCACCACCTGTCCGGCCAGCACGCATCATCCGTGGCTGCACCCCGTCGCGTCGGCCACTGCCCGCAGCACGCGTTGAGAACAGCCATGGCCACCTGCCCTTGTGCTGCCAGGCCGTAGGCTCACCGGCATGAGCGTTCCGTCCGCCCGCGTTTTCGAGCCCGCGGCTCGATCGGCGCCAGCGCGCCGGTGGCACGCCGTGCGGTCCGTTGGCCTCCTCGCGGTCGCAGCGCTCGTGGTCGAAGCCGGCCTGATCGAGTTCTATCTCCGGCATCTGCTCTCCAGGCCGTTCTACTTCGATGAGGCCTGGCGCGCATACGAGATTTCAGCTGGCGGCGCCTTCGTGCTCCACCCGACTACGGGCGAGGCACCGCTGGCGCTGGGCTGGATCGGCATCGAGAGCGCGGCGCGCGCGGTGCTCGGCAATACGGAGCTGGCCCTGCGCGCGCCAATGTTCGCGGCCATGCCCGTGCTCGCGGTGGCCACGTACCTGCTTGCTCGCCGCTGGCTCGGCGTCGCCGCGAGCTTCTGCGTGGCCGCCCTGTTGCTCGCCAACCTCTGGATCGTCAACTACGGGCTCCAGTTCAAGTCCTACTCCTACGAAGCGCTGCTCGCCGTCGTTACCGTCGGGCTCTACCTGCTGACAGAACGCACGACGTGGCGCCAGGCTCAGCTGCTCGGACTGTACGCCGCCCTGGGTGTGACCTGCGTCTTCTCGATCCCGAACCTTTTCGTACTCGGGCCGCTGCTGGCCTTGGACCTGTTCAGGACCCTCCGCGCCCGCCGTCAGGTGGTGCTGCGTATCACGGGCGAAGCCATCGCCGGAGTTATAGCGCTCGCGAACTACGCCCTTTTCGTGCGGCCGCAGTCAGGAGTGGCCGGGACGGGATATTTTCAGGCCCAGTTCGCTCCGCACGGGCTGGTCGCACTGGTGCGGTTCACCATCCAGGGCCTCGAGTCGTACGTACCGGGGACCATCACAGGCGTCGTCGGCGCCACCAACGCCTCCCCTTCTTATGCGTTGCCACCCCTCGCCCACCATCTGCTCGCTTTGGGGATTGCGCTACTGCTGGCCGCTGGCATCGTGGCCGCGGCCAGGGACGCCGCTGGGCGAACGCTCCTCGCGGTCATCGCCGGAGCGTTCCTGCTCGAACTCCTTGCGTCGGCGCTGCACCGGTGGCCGTTCGGCCTGATTCGCACGAACATCTTCGTGCTGCCATTGCTATACATCCTTGCCGGGATGGGCGCGATGTGGCTGGCCCGCATGCTGGCGGGCCCGCAATACGCGGGCAGGGCGATCACCTGGTGGCGTGCCGTCGGCATCGTGGCCGCGCTGGCCGTCTTCGCCGGAACGGTGGCCGTGGGTAGCGTGGCTACGGCGCAGGGATATTCGGAGAGCAGCGCGCTGCAGTTCAAGCCCACGATGTTCGGCGGGGTCAGGGCGGCCGTCGCCGCCGCCCGCAAGGAGGCCGGGCCGGGCGACATAGTGATCATCAGGGCTGACCGATCGCCGCCGGTCTGGTACGCGGCCCCGTGGCTGTACTACATGAACCAGTACCAGGGATATCCGGCCACGATTGCCGCGCTGCCGCGTGTCCCGTCCCGGAACACAATCGCCGCCTTCTACATCACGCCGAGCGCTGTCGACAAGTTCCTCGCCGCACACCGTGGCGCCCCGAAGGTTTTCCTGCTGGAGTTCAACCTGCCCGGGTACCTGTTCCCAGAGTGGGCGCACGCGGAGTCGCTGGCTACGCTGCGGCGGTTTGGCTATTGCCCGGTAAGCGATGTGACCTACCCCGTCACCGGCCACCTGACGACTCTGACAGCCAACTGCGCCAAGACCTGAACGGCGCCGTCGAACAGCAACAGCTGACAGCAAGTACGAGGCGAGTTCATCGCTGCGGGTCGTCTCGGCGTCCCGCGACGCGAAGACGACAGCCTGTGGGCGGAGCCTATCGAGGCTCGTACCGATACAGCAGGATGGGATCAGGTCCGACCCGGATGACCTGTACCGCCTGTCCGGCCAGCAGCCGGTTCCAGGTCAGCACTTCGGTCGGCGTCTGGTGCGAGCGGATGATCCAGATCCGCCCGCGGGCGTCGGCTGGCTCCGCTGCGATCTTGCGGCGCGCCTCCGCCAGCCCGTTGACCAGGTTCACCGGCTGGCGCTGGGGCAGTACGACCATCCACGGCAGGCGGGGGTACGCGACGATGTGCCCGTTGGGGCCATCGCCGGCGGGGAACGTCGGTGTCGCCCCGTAGTAATAGGCAAAGGCATAGCTGGCCGCATAGCTGACGAGAACGACGTCCCCGCGCCGGAAGTGGCTGCTGAGGTACTCGACCTGCGAGTGAACGTCCTCATTGGGAATCGTGTGCGACCTTATGTAGACGTTCGTGGCGGGCACCCAGATGGCCAGGGCCGCCGCACCGACCAGGAGTGGCGTACGGCCGTCGAGCCGGGCGGCCAGGCGTCCAACCGCGCTGACCGCGATCGCCATGAGCATCGGCACCATGACCAGCCAGAACGTCGAGGTGCGCAGGTCGCCGAATGGGTACACGCGGGCCGCGCTCGCCACGATCACGATGGCAAACGTGATCGGGAAGATGGCAGCTAGAGCGATGCGGCGCAGCCAGACCAGCGCGACTATGCCGGCCAGCACCACGATTGTGTCGACGGCAAGTGACCGGAAACCGCCGTAGGGCGCCAGCGCTACCAGGTTCCGGTACACGAAGTGGAACGCCTGGGCTCCGCTCCCGGTGGGCGCGTAGAAGGGATCCCAGTACGCGGTGAGCTTGGGGCTGAGCTCCGGGCGCAGCAGTGTCAGATAGATCGCCAGGCTCACCACCAGCATGCCGGCCGACGCTGCGGCGACCTCGGCGAGCCGCCGGTAGCGCCGGCTGACCAGGCACTCCAGTCCCAGCCCGGCCATGGCGGCCACACCAACGAAGATCACCGTGTTGGTGAACAGCAGCCCGACTGAGGAGACCGTGGCGATGGCCACCAGCCGCCGGAGCCGCCATTCGTTTTCCGCGCGCGCTACCAGGACCCAGAGGATCACGCACGCGCAAGCCTCGGCCGTGTATTGCTTCAGGTCATCTCGCTCGAGCATCGCTGGCGAGAGCAGCACGGCTGCGCCGGTCAGGATGCCCGTGATGAAGCGGTCCAGGTGAAGTTCACGGCCGAGAAGGTACGCGGCGGCGGCCGCGACCATCGCGAACGCGAGCGGCACGAGCCGCAGTCGCTCCGGGCCGCCGAAGGGCACGAGCCGCAGCAGGAACGTCCATCCCACCGGGGTGATGTTGCCGATCGTGTGAGTGAGCCCGATCGGCGCGCGGACGGTGTCCGCCACCCAGGCCTCGTCCAGCCAGAACGAATGCCGGAGCAGGTAGGGCACGTCGTGCACGAGGAGGACCGCAAGGCCGATGGCGACGGCGAGGCAGATGTCAATGCGGAGCGACCAGCGCGACAGCCAGGTCAGAGGCGCGCCCGGCGCCTCGGCTTGCGCTTCCCGCCTACGCGGGAATGGGCGCGGCGCCTTCGCCCGAACGGACACGCTACCTCCCGGAGATGCCCACCATGGTGACGCTGTCGGGAGACATTCGCAGCCCCTCGGCGGTCACGTCACCCTAGCGGGCCCGCTCCGCTGGACTAGACGGATGGCTCCACTGAGCCGGGGGCCTCGGCCGACTGCCCGAGCTGGGCCGTTAGCCACCTGACGCGCCTCGGTGCGAACCGCTCGCGCACCAAGATCCACACGGCTTCGACGCCGTCACGCCAGGTCAGCTTCTTGCCCGCCGCCCGGGTGCGCGAACGATAGGCAATCGGGATCTCGTAGGGCCGGATGCCCCGCCGGAGCAGCTTGCCGGTGACCTCGGCCTCCATGCCGAAGCCTGTCTCGCGGATATCAAGACCCCGGTAGAGCACGGTCGGCATCAGCTTGAAGCAGGTCTCCAGATCGCTGATGTAGCAGTTGAACAGCACGTTCGCGAAGGTCGTGACTCCCTTATTGCCCAGCACGTAGAGGTAGGAGTAGGCGTTGTGGCTGCCGAAGGTCCTCGTGCCGTACACAACCTCAGCATCCCCGGCTATCACCGGCGCCAGCAGGGACGGGATGTCGGCTGGCGAGTACTCAAGGTCTGCGTCACACATGATCAGGTAATCGCCGCTGGCGACGCCCGCCGCGGTACGGATGGCCGCGCCCTTGCCTTGGTTGCGCTCGTGCATGTGGATCTTCACGCGCGGGTCGTCAAGAACGGCCGGATAGAGATCCCTGGTACCGTCGGTGCTGCCGTCGTCGACGATCACCAGCTCGATCTCACAGGGGAAGTCGACGTTGAGCACCTCCTTGATGGCGGAGGTCAAAGTGGCGCGTTCGTTGTATACGGGCATAAGAATTGACAACTTCACGACGGAAAGCTTACGCGGGGTCACGAAGCGAAGCTCGCAGGACGGACGAATCAGATAGATTTGCGCAACACTGCTATGAGCTGTCCGTCCTGCCCCGAAGGAGCCTCCTGTGAGTCCGGACGCTGTTGCCCGCCACCCCGTGCCGCCCAAGCGGATTCTGGTCACCGGGGGCTCGGGCTTTATCGGCTCACATCTGTCCCGGCGGTTGCTCGCTGAGGGCCACGACGTGCTGGTGGTGGACAACTTTTACTCGAGCAGCCGGCACAACGTCGTTGACCTGCTGGATGAGCCCAGATTCGAGCTGATGCGCCACGACGTGACGTTCCCGCTCTACGTCGAGGTCGACCAGATCTTCCACCTGGCCTGCCCTGCCTCGCCCGTCTTTTACCAGCGCGATCCGGTCCAGACGACCAAGACCTGCGTGCACGGCTCCATCAACATGCTGGGCCTGGCCAAGCGTCTGGGCGCGCCCATCCTGCTGGCGTCGACGTCGGAGGTCTACGGCGACCCGGTCAGCCACCCGCAGTCCGAGTCGTACTGGGGGAACGTGAACCCCATCGGCATCCGGTCCTGTTACGACGAGGGCAAGCGATGCGCGGAGACCCTGTTCTTCGACTACTTCCGGCAGCACGCGTTGCCGATCAAGGTCGCCCGGATCTTCAATACCTACGGGCCCAACATGCTGCCCAACGACGGCCGGGTGGTGTCCAGCTTCATCGTGCAGGCCCTGCGCGGCGAGCCGCTCACGGTATTCGGCGACGGTACCCAGACTCGCTCGTTCTGCTACATCGACGACATGGTCGATGGCCTGATTCGGCTCATGAACTCGCCTGCTGAGGTCACCGGACCCGTCAACCTTGGCAACCCGGCGGAATTCTCGGTGCTAGAGCTGGCCGAGCAAGTCCGTGCCCTGGTCGGCACCGGCAGCCAGGTCGACTATCGCCCGCTCCCGTCCGACGACCCGGTCCGGCGTCGGCCCGACATCGAGCGCGCCCGGCAGCTCCTGGGCTGGGAGCCGGTCACCCCATTGGACGACGGACTCAAGCGGACGGTCGAGTACTTCCGGCAGGCTCTGGCCGTTTAGCTGTCAGCCAGTGCTGGCGGGCTTCGACATCCAGACGTTCACGACGAACGGCACGGTGCTGAGCGGTGGGCCTGTCAGCGTGTTCGGCGGCACGCTGTCCCGCAGCTTCATGATCTGCCGAACGGGAGCGCCGTAACCGGCGACAAGCTGCGGCTCTTTGCCCAGCAGGACCGGCTGCCGGCCCACTTCGTCGATCGCACGTACCACCTGGGCGACCGTGCCGGGCTTTGCGAGGGCGAGGCTGGCAACCGGCACGCCGCAGGTGGCGCGGACATTTTCCGCGAGCCAGCTCTCGTCGTCGCCGACGCTGTTAACGAACACCACCGATGCGTCCTTCGGGATCACCGCGCACATGCCGTTCACCGCTGCGATCTGGCCCTGGTAGGTCTTCTTGAACGCCAGGCCATCCGCGGCGAAGCTGTACCCGTGCGCCCCGCTGTCAGTGATTTTGATTCCCAGCGTCGTGAACGCAGCTGGAATCACGATTGCCAGCCCGCAGCACGCCACGACGGCCACCCGGAGAGCCTGATCGACGGGCCTGCGCCGCAGCCAGCCGTTCAGCCAGCTGATAGCCCAGACCGCGAGCAGGATGAAGCCGGGCAGTACGGTCGGCACGAGCCTGCGGCTCGCCCACGGCTGATCCGGGGTGATCGACGGCTGGTAGAGCGTGGTCACGGTGGCCCAGGCGAAGATTGCCAGCGGTAGGACCCAGGCTGGCGACTCGCCGCGCAGCAAGCGACGGGTCACCAGCGCCGCGCCCAGCGTTCCGAGGATGACCGCGGGCACGCCGATGTACCAGAACACCCAGTGCAGGCTGAGCTCGTAGTACATCCGGGTCGGATCGATCGGCAGGCCATCGGCGCGCTGCATGGCCGCCATGGCGCTATCCGAGGAGGCACTAGCCGCGCCGTTGCGAACCGTCTGCACGTAGGGACGGACGGCGAAGGCGAGCACAGCCAGTATCACCAGCGCCGCTGCGGCGGTAGGCAGCCACGTGCCGGCCAGCTTCGGCACGCCCTTTCCCCAGCGCGCTACGACTACGAGCACAGTCACCACGAGCACGAGTGCGGCCACGAGGCTCAGCGGTTCCAGGGCCGCGCGGATGGACTGCAGGTACGGGAGCGACAGCGCGAATCCATCGACGAGCCCGTAGCCACCGCCGATCACGAGCCCGGCCAGGAACGGCAGCGCCTGCCGCCGGCGGCCGAGGAGCAGCAGGCCGCAGTACGGCACCACCGGCAAGATGTCGCCCACGCCATCGATGCGCACGAGGACGGTCAGGCCCAAGGCGAGCCCAGCGAGCCCGGCCAGGACCCTCGCTCCCACCCCATCAGCATTCAGCGAGTCGATCAGCAGGCAGAGGCCGCCGAAAAGCAGGATCTGAGCGAGCGGCTCGCTGAATGTTGACCGCGTCGTGTAGATCTCGGGCAGCGAGATCGCGAGGACCAGGGCCGCGAGCGGGGCCCACCGCGCTCCAACCAGCCGGGCGACCAGACCGCCAAAGGCCAGCACCCCGCACGCCCCGAGGATGGCACCCATGCCCGTCGCCGCCCCGGCCCCTGCGGTCCAGAAGGCTGCCGCCAGGACCATCGGCAGGCCCGCCATGAACTGCGGCACGATGCTGCTGCCGACCTGGTAATAGGCATAGCTGTCGAATCTCAGTGCGCCGCCGTGCGTGCCGCCGAACGCCGCCTGGTCCGTTGGTATGGGCAGCGAGTGATGATGGGCGATCCAGTTGGCGAACTGGAAGTACGCACCGGGGTCACGGGTGACGATGATGAACTGGGAGTGGTAGATCATCTGGTCTACCCCGAACCCGGCTGCGACCAGGATCACGCCCGCCACCGCCCACCAGGGCACGCGTGCCTGGCCTCCGCTGACGGCTATCGGCGCACCGACGGTGCGGCCTTCGGTCCAGCGCAGCCCCGCGGGCACGATGATGATCGCGAGCGGAATCGCCACCACCAGCATGAGGACGCCCGTGAACTGACCCGCGAGCAGGAGCGGGAGGCCGGCCAGTAGCCAGGCCATCGCCAGCAGTGCAGGCAGCACGGACAGCCGCCCAAGCAGACGGGCGGCGGCGTCGGGCGGACTGACGGCGGCGGGGTCGTGCGCGGCCCCGGTCGCCTCAGGACCGGAAGCTTGCGACCGGACGCGGACGCTCATCCGGTGGCCTCCTCATCCCTGGGCACAATAGCCGGGATCCGGGCGGATCCCGGCTTTGGAGCATAGCCGCCATTACATGTCCGCATGGATCAAGCGCGGAACGAGTGCTGCCTGATACGAGCGGACCGCGGTGGACATCGGCACCGCCACCGTACCTGTGGGTCAGTACGGCCGCCGCCGGGATCAGTAAGCCACGGCCGAATAGGAGCCGACCTTCCAGAGCGCGTGCTCGCTGTAGATGTTGCGGACGGTGCCGGAACGGGCCCGCATCACCAAGGTGTGGGTGGTGGCGCCGCCGGCGCGGTACCGCACCCCTGCGAGCAGGTCGCCGTCGGTGATGCCGGTGGCCGCGAAGAACGCGTCATCGGAGGCCACCAGGTCATCGGTCTGGAGCACCCGGCCCAGGTCGTGGCCGGCGCCGAGCGCCCGCTCCCGCTCGGCGTCGTCGCGCGGCGCGAGCTTGCCCAGGATCACGCCGCCGAGGCACTTGACGGCGCAGGCGGCGATGACACCCTCGGGCGTGCCGCCGACGCCGAGCAGCAGGTCAACTCCGGAGCCATCCCGGGCCGCCAGGATGGCGCCGGCCACGTCACCGTCGGTGAGCAGCTTGATCCTCGCGCCGGCCTCCCGCACCTGTCGAATCAGATCGGCGTGCCGGGGTCGGTCCAAGATCACGACTGTCACGTCGGACGGCGCGCACTTCTTGGCCCTCGCGACGGCGCTCACGTTCGCGGCAGGCGGCGCGTCGATGTCCACCAGGTCGGCAGCCTCCGGGCCGGTGACGAGCTTGGACATGTAGTAGACAGCGGACGGGTCGTACATGGAGCCGCGGGCGCTGACCGCGATCACGGAGATCGCGTTCGGCATGCCGTTAGCGGTGAGCCGGGTGCCGTCGATGGGGTCGACCGCGACGTCGCAGCGCGGCCCGCTGCCGTCGCCGACCTGTTCGCCGTTGTACAGCATCGGGGCGTGATCCTTTTCACCCTCGCCGATCACGACCACGCCGTTCATCGAGACGGTGTTGATGAGCTGGCGCATCGCGTTGACGGCAGCACCGTCTGCGCCGTTCTTATCGCCGCGACCGACCCACCTCGCCGATGCCATCGCCCCGGCCTCGGTGACCCTGGCGAGCTCCATCGCGAGGTTGCGGTCCGGCGCGTGCTTGCCGGGCTCCGGCGTCGCGAACCCGGCTGTCTCGCCTGCCGGGTCCGCGTCGCCGGCGATGCCCGGCGCGCCCGCAACGCCCCCCAGCCCGCCGTCCTGCCGCGCCTGACCATCGCTCATCGGCAACAGACCTTCCGTGTAAGCGGCCCCTGGTGAAATCCTATGTAGCAGGCTGGCCGCCTGGCTTGCCGCCCGTACGGGCGCGGCAGAACGTCGAGATGAATGACTACACAACAGGTTGCGCACTCGGGCCGCCCCGCGGATCGGGGTGCGTCGACGCGGGCCGCCCTGCTCGCGGCCGCCCGTGAGGTGTTCATGCATCAGGGCTACGCCGAGGCCGGCGTCACCGACATCGTCGAGGAGGCGGGCGCGAGCGTCGGCAGCTTGTACCACCACTTCAGCGGCAAGGCTGACCTGTACCTGGCGCTGTTCGAGCAGCTGAATGACGAGCACGAGGCCCGGACCAGGACAGCGGTGCGGCAGAGCCGGGACGCGGGCGTGACCGATCCGATGCGGCTGCTGCTGGCCGGTGCGCGCGGCTACCTCGATGTCTGCATCGAGCAACGCGAACTAGTCGCCATGTTCACCCGCGGCGACGGGCCGCCAGGCTTCGACCTGATGTGGCGGCGGCGGCTCTCGGACTGGGTGCGGCGCAATACCGAGTTCTTCGCGCGCAGCGGCGAGCCGCTCGACGAGGCCGCGGCAATCGTGCTCACTGGCGCCATGCTGCTCGCAGCTGGCGAGGTGTCCATGGCCGAAGATGCCGAGCGAGCACAACAGCGGGCCGACGGAGTGC
Organism: Streptosporangiaceae bacterium; assembly: GCA_030041275.1. Taxonomy (GTDB): domain Bacteria; phylum Actinomycetota; class Actinomycetes; order Streptosporangiales; family Streptosporangiaceae; genus JAJYUU01. Next base: position 37 of record JASHOE010000211.1, on the reverse strand, counting down.
TCGCCGTGCTCGCTCGGCTGCACAGCCGACCGTCCTA
>JASHOE010000210.1 GCA_030041275.1 Streptosporangiaceae bacterium | reverse complement strand
GCACGTTTTACCGGGCACCGCGCCCCGGCGCGCCGCCGTTCGTGACCGTCGGCAGCGAGGTCGCACCGGACACCGTGGTGTGCATCATCGAGACGATGAAGCTGATGAACTCAGTGACGGCCGGAATCAGCGGCACGGTCGCCGAGATAATCCTGAACAACGGGCAGTTCGCTCCGCAGGGCAGCGTCCTCATGCGCGTCAGGGAACAGCGGTGATGCTGCGGCGCATCCTGGTCGCCAACCGCGGCGAGATCGCCATCCGGATTCTGCGCACATGTCGGGCGCTTGGCATCGAAGCGGTGATCGCGGTCTCCGACGCCGACCGCGAGTCGGTGCCAGCGCGGCTCGCCGACTCAGTCATCCGGCTCGGCCCGGCCGCGGCGGCGGAGAGCTACCTCAACGTGAACGCGGTGCTTGCGGCGGCAGTCGCAGCTGGCGCAGACGCGATTCATCCGGGCTACGGATTCCTGTCTGAGAACCCGGCCCTCGCCCGAGCCTGTGCAGCAACCGGCATCGTGTTCATCGGGCCCACCCCGAGCCAGCTGGAGGCCGTCGGGGACAAGCTGACCGCGCGCCGGCACGCGACCACAGCGGGATTGCCGGTGGCCGAGGGCGGCGAGGTCGCCCAGCCGGCCGACGCCATGGTGCTGGCGGCTGCCATCGGCTATCCGGTGCTCGTCAAGGCTGTCGGCGGCGGCGGCGGCCGGGGGCTGCGGCCGGTGTTCCGCCCGCAGGAGCTCGCCGCGACGGTCGAGCTGGCCATGGCGGAGGCGGCGGCCGCCTTCGGCGACCCGCGCGTCTACCTGGAGCGCTACCTGCCGTCCGGCCGGCACATCGAGGTTCAGGTGCTGGGTGACGGGCGAACTGTCATCCATCTCGGCGACCGGGACTGTTCGGTGCAGCGGCGCTACCAGAAACTGATTGAGGAGGCTCCTGCACCGTTCCTCGGAGATGGACTTAGGGATTCGATCCGGCGCGCCGCGGTCACATTCGGCGAGCATCTTCAGTACTGCGGCGCAGGCACGGTCGAGTTTCTGGTTGACGCCGACCGCGACGCGTTCTACTTCCTGGAGATGAACGCCCGGATCCAGGTCGAGCACCCGGTGACCGAGGCTGTCACCGGGCTGGACCTCGTCGCGGAGCAACTCTGGATCGCCGAGGGCAACGCGCTACGCATCGAGCAGCACGACGTGCGGCTGACCGGGCACGCAATCGAGTGCCGGATCAACGCGGAGGACTGGGCCGACGGCTTCAGGCCAAGTCCCGGCACCGTCACGACAGCGGTGTTCCCGGCCGGGCCCGGAATCCGGGTAGATACGCACGTGCAGCCCGGCTCGACGGTTCCCCCCTATTACGACTCGCTGCTCGCCAAGCTCGTTGTGACGGGCCCGGATCGGGCCGAGGCACTCGCCACGCTTCGCAGCGCGCTGGCCCGATGCCAGATCGACGGGGTCGCCACCACCCTCGGCCTGCACGAGAAGCTGACCGCGAACGCAGAGTTCCTTGCTGGCGGCGTCGACACCGCGTTCCTGGACCGGCTGCTCCAGCCGCAATCCGCCACCGGAGGCCGTCATGGCTGACATCGAGCTCGTGGACGTCTCGCTGCGGGACGGCAATCAGAGCCTGTGGGGCGCGACCGGCCTGCGCACCCGGCACATCGTGCAGATCGCCCCGGTGCTTGACCGGACCGGCTTCCGCGCGCTCGACTTCACCTCCAGCACGCACATGGGAGTGGCGGTCCGCACCCACCGCGAGGATCCGTGGGAGCGGATCCGGCTGACACACGCTGCTATGCCGCACACGCCGCTGCAGTTCATCGGCTCCGGACTCAGGTTCATCTCCTGGGAGCCGGTGCATCCGGACCTGATACGGCTTGCCTACCAGCGGCTGGTCGAGGCCGGGATGGCGCGATTCGTGGTGCTCGACCCGATGCATGACATGGCGGCGATGCTGCGGTCGGCGCGTGACGTCAGGGACGCGGGCGGCACAGAAATCATCGGCGCGCTCACGTACACGATCAGCGCGGTACACGACGACGACTTCTACGCGGGCCTTGCCGCGCAGATGGCCGAGTCGCCGGACTTCGATCGGGTCTACGTGAAGGACCCAGCCGGGCTGCTGACGCCCGAACGCGCGCGCACGCTGTTTCCCGCGGTTCAGGTGGCACTGCGCGGCCGGCTTCCGCTCGAGCTGCATTCGCACTGCACGATCGGGTTGTCGCCGCTGACCTACCTGACCGCCGCCGAGCTCGGGGTCGACGTGCTCCAGGTGGCCTGCGGACCGCTCGCGAACGGCACGTCACTACCGAACGCGGAACGAGTGGTGGCGAACTTGCGCGAGCTCGGCCACTCTGTCGACATCGACGACCGGCTGCTCACCGTCGCCTCGGCCTACTTCGGCCAGCTCGCCCTCGCCGAAGGGCTGCCCCCTGGCCGCCCGCAGGAGTATGACGCGTCGTTCCTGCGCCACCAGATGGCCGGCGGCGTCGTGACGACGCTGCGTCGGCAGCTCGCGGAGATCGGCCTGACGGACCGGTTCGGCGCGGTGATGGCCGAAGTCAGCCAGGTTCGCGCTGAGCTGGGCTATCCGATCATGGTCACGCCGTTCCCGCAGATGGTCTGCGGCCAGGCGCTGTGCAACGTCCTCGGGACCGAACGCTATGCCAACGTTCCCGATCAGACGATCCTGTACGTGCTGGGGAAGTTCGGCAGGCCGACAGCGCCTGTTGACCCCGAGGTGCGGGACCGGATCCTGTCCCGGCCGCGAGCCAGGGAACTGGAGCGACAGCCGCCCCCCGCCTCGCCCGCAGAGCTGCGAAAGAAGCTGCCGCGCGGAATCTCCGATGAGGAGTTCCTGCTCCGGGCCACCATGCCCGCCGTCGAAGTGGACGCGATGATCGCCGCTGGCCCAGCCGTGCGGCGGTACAACCCCGGACTGAGACCGGTCCTCGATCTGCTAGACGGGCTGGCGGGGCGGCCTCCCGTGGCGCAGCTGCGAATCGACAAGCCAGGATTCCGGCTGGAGCTTCGCACCGAGACGGACGAGGTGGCGCGTGGCTGACGACCCTGTGGCGGTCCCCGTGGATCGGCTGCGCGCCGCCCGCGGGTTTGTCTTCGACCTGGACGGAACTCTCGTGCTCGGCGACCGAAACAACCTGGGCCTCGCCCCGCTGCCCGGCGCGGTCGAGCTCACCCGGTGGGTCAGCAGGCGGGGGCTGCCGTTCGCCGTGCTCACCAACGGCACCACGAAGACACCGCAGCAGCTCGCGCAGGCGCTGCGCGCTATCGGCTTCACGCTGTCCGACGATGCGGTGCTGACGCCAGCCAGCAGCGCGGCTGCGGTCTTCGTCCGGCGTGGCTACCGGCGAGTGCTGGTGCTGGGCGGTGACGGCGTGGCCGTGCCGCTGCGCGAGGCCGGCGTCGACGTAGTGGAACCAGACGGGCGGCCGGAGGCTGTTGATGCGGTGCTGGCGGGCTGGTTTCCGGGATTCACCCTGTCCGCGCTGGAAGCAGCCTGCCAGGCGGTCTGGGCTGGGGCTCACTTGTACAGCTGCTCGCAGTCGCTGTTTTTCGCGACCGCGGGCGGCCGGGCGATCGGCACCTCGCGGGCGATCTCCGCGATGATCGGCAGCCTCACCGGGGCCAGGACACGGCTGGTCGGCAAGCCCTCACGAGCGGCGCTCAGCGCGGCCGCCAGTCGGCTCAAGGTGCCGGCGTCGGCGCTGGTAGTCGTCGGCGACGACCCAGAACTCGAGGTGCCGATGGCGCACCGCGGACGAGCGCTAGCGGTCGCGGTATCGTCGGGGCTCGGCGGACCCGACTCCTACCGGCACCTGCCGGCCGAGCGCCGACCGCATCTGCACGTCGCGGGGGTCGATGAGCTGCTCTCGGTCTGCCGGGCTGCGCTCGGCTGATCCGCCATCACGGCGGGCGCCAGGCACGATCTCGGCGTCGCCGCCCTGAAGGAGGATGACATGCGCGCGGTCGGCATGACGTCGTTTGGCGGCCCCGAAGTATTACATCTGGTGGACCTGCCGATGCCTGAGCCGGGCAAGGGGGCAGTGCGGATCAAGGTTGCCGCCGCGACCTGAGCCCGAGCGACACCGCCCTGCGGGCCGGGGTGTTCGGGCCGCCGCCGAGTGGCGACGGGCCGCCGTACGTCACTGGCTGGGAACTCGCCGGGATTGTGGATGGCGTCGGCCCTGTGGCCGGGTGGCGGCCAGGCGAACGGGTCCTCGCGATCGTGTTTCCGTACGCGACGGGGCGGGGGGCACAGGCAGAATACGTGGTGGTGCACGGCGACTCCGTTGCCCGCGTGCCGCCCGGCGCCAGTCGAGGCCGCCACGCTGCCCATGAGCGGCCTGACCGCGCGGCTGGCGCTGGACAAGCTGGCACTGCGGCCATCCGGCGCGCCGTACCGGAGGCCGTGGACGGCGTCGTCGACGCCGCGCTGACCGGCCCGCAGGTGCTCCGGCGATCCGCGACGGCGGCGAACTGATCGCGGTGCGGCCCTTCCCCCGGGAAACGCCGAGCGCGGATCACGATCACCCTGGTGTTGGTGACCGATTACCTGCACGAGGCGGCCAAGCTCGCGGAACTGGCCGGACACGTCGCGGCCGGCAACATCACGCTGCGGGTCGCACAGCAGATCCGGCCGCTACTACCAGCTTGCCGGCACCAGGAATGAACCGAAGCCCGTTCCCCGCCGCGCACGGAGTGGAAGCGCACCGCCAGCTCGAGGCGGGCGGCACACGGGGCCGACTTGTGCTGATGTTCTGACGGGCGGGCCGACGCTACAGATGGCTGACAAACGTCGAGAGCGATTTGCCGGCTGACTTCAGCCCGTTGAACACGTGGGAGACAAAGGTGGCGGCGCCGTTCGGATCGGTGAGCAAGTAGAAGACGACGAACACGATGAGCGCCCACATGACGATCTTTCTGACCATGACAGGGCCCCTCGACGATCGCGTGTAAGCAGTGATCATTCTGCACCGCGTCTCGGTCAATTACCCGTATTTCCCGTGTCGTGTCGCAAGTGCCTTTTCTCTGCCCGGCTATGGGCGATCACCGCGAGCGTGGCGTCTGTGTAGCTCATCGCCCGCAATCGGGCGACAGCGATGACGACCTCGCAGCGCGCGGACGCTGCAGGCGCGGTGCCAGAACCTGCTAGGGCAGCGCGCAGAGCAGCACATCGAGGGCGGCCGGGTCGTCGGCGGGCAGTCCGAGTACCACGCCCTGCACGAGCGGCGCGGCCTCCTCGAGCAGCTGAGCTGCCATGTCCACGCCGGTGCGGGCCGCGTTCGGGCCGGCCTGCTCGAGAGCGAGCAGAGCGGACGCGGGGATCCGGACGTCAGGTACCTCGTGGCTGAGATAGTCGGCCTGCTCGAAGCTGCGCAGCGGCACGATCGACACCAGCACCGGCGCGCCGGTCCCGGCGAGCCCGGTCAGGACCTCCCGCAGTCCGGCTAGCTCGTGCACCGGCCGGCTGATCAGGAACTGGGCGCCAGCTCTGAATTTCCGGATCGTGCGGGCGATCTCGGCGTCGAGGTCCGCGGCGCCAGGGTTAAACCGGGCGCCGGCCAGGAAGCCGGTCCTTGTCGCCAGCGGCAGCCCGTTGCAGTCGATGCCCTTGTTCAGCCCGGTAACCAGCTCGACCAGACCGACCGAGTCGACGTCCCAGATGCCGTCGACATTCGGATAGTCGCCCAGCAGCGGCGGGTTACCCGTCTCGCACGCGATCGTCCTGATGCCGAGCGCATTGGCACCGAGCAGGTCAGCCTGCAATGCCATGATCGTCTTATCCCAAGTCGTCACCGTCGCGATCGCGTCGACCTCAAGCCGCTGCTGTAGCTGGAAAGCCAGATCGATGGTGCTCAGCTGGGCGCGCGGGCTCGGACGCGAAGCCAGGAAGAAGGTGTCGACGCCGCGTTCCCGCAGCCACGCCGCCAGCTCGGTCGCCTCCTCGGCGGACCCGCCGAGCGGTGCGGGAAGCGACGCGGTGACCGCGAACGTGCCGGCCGCAAGATGCCGGCCGAAGCCACCGCCTTGCGACACCACGACCGTCGGCTCCGGCCGGGTGGTGGCCCTGGCGATCGGGTGATGCCGGACGGGCTGCATGCCGCTGATCTCGGCGGCGGCAGCCTGGATCTGCGACGGCGTCGTGCCGCAGCAGCCGCCGACCAGGGTTGCGCCAGCCTCGACGAGCCGACGCGCGTACCGGGCGAAGTACTCGTCGTCGGCGCTGTACTCAAACCGGCGGCCGCCGACCCGGCGGGGGAGGCCCGCGTTCGGCTGGGCACTGACCGGCAGGTGCGTATGCGGCACCAGCGCCTCGATGATGGACAGCACGCCCTGCGGGCCGAGGATGCAGTTGGTTCCCAGCATGGCGATCGGCAGCCCGCTGAGCACCTCGGCTACTTCGCGCGGGCTCTCGCCGCCGAGGGTGCGGCCGTCTGCGGCGAAGGTCGCCTGCGCGATGATGGGCAGACTGGAGATCTCAGCCGCCACGGCCACCGCCTCGGCTAGCTCCTCAAGGTAGCCGAACGTCTCCAGGACGATGGCGTCCACGCCGCTGCCGTCGAGCGACTCGATCTGCTCCCGGAGCGCCTCGACCCGCTCGGCTTGCTCCGCCCTGCGGCGCAGGCTCGGTGTCACCGCAGGGCTGACAGAACCGGCCACGAAGGCGGGCCGCCCGGCCGCGTCCCTGGACTGCCGGGCGAGCCTCGCGCCCGCCTGATTGATCTCGACGACCAGGTCGCCGAAGCCCTGCTCCGCGAGCCGCAGCCTGCTCGCACCGAACGTGTTCGTGAGGATGACGTCGGCACCAGCGATGAGGTAGCTGTCGTGAATCGTGCTGACCAAGCCGGGGTTGGACAGGTTCAGCTCGGTCAGCGCGCGGTCCAGCGAGTTGCCTGCAGCGTGCAGCATGGTGCCCATCGCGCCATCGCAGGTAAGGACTTGCTCGCGCAGGGCTGTCGCCAGATCGGAGCTGCTCATCTCGGCATCCTCTCTGGAGTGTGCAACGCGTCCACGCCACCTTCCGTCGCGGCCACGATCTCGATCGCGACCTGAGCCATCAGCCGGTCGCGGTAAGTGTCGAGCCGCAAGCCGGTGATTTCCTGCACCCGCCTGATCCGGTACGCGACGGTGTTGGGGTGCACGTGCAGGCTCTGCGCGGTCCGCTGCGGGCTGTTGTTCTCCCTGAAATAGCAGGCCAGCGTCGCCAGCAGCTCCGCGCCGCGCTGCGGATCCTGCCGGTCAAGCTCGCCCAGTATCTCGGTCGCGAACGACCTCAGCTCGGCCAGGTCGGGGACCTGAAGCAGCAGCCGATGGATACCGAGATCCTCAAACGCCACCGCCTGGCCCTGCCGTCCGAGTCGCACGACAGCGTCGATCGTCCGCCGGGCCTGGCCGTAGGAGCGGGCGATCTCGGCCGGATCGCGACACGATCCGCCGATGCCGATTGTGACCACCGCCTCAGGGAACAGGTCCCGCATCCGGGCGAGGCACGCGGCGCTCAGCCGACTTGCTTCGGTGCCAGGCGCGGCCTGGCTGGATCGGCCGGATGATGCAACGGGGTTCTCGGGATCCGGCACCACGATCACGACCTCGCCCTCGCGAATGGCGATGATCGCGCCAGGCATCCGGGACGCGAAGAAGTGGTCGATCGCGGTCGCGACCCGCTTCCACAGCGCGGCGGCGCTCCCTGAAGCCCCTGCGGATCCGGTCGCCTCGATCGCGATCGCGAGGATTCGGTGCTCGCGGCTCGCGTCATAGCCAAGGTGGCGGGCCCACCGCCCGACTTCCCCGTTACCGTGGCCAGCTCCGAGCAGCAGCCCTTCCACGAGGTCGTCGCGTACTTGCCTCGCTGCCGCGGCGACGACCCGCTCGCGACCGAGGATCACCCCGCAGATGGTCGCCGCGTGCTCGGTCACCAGCAGGCTCATGTCGCCGACCTCAGCCTGCTGCGCGCTGCCAAAGGTCATCAGGTAAGCCGGGACGTCGTCACCCACCAGAATCGGTGCCACGATGACAGCGCCCGCGTCCCCGACCTCAGGCAGTCGCAGTGACCTGCGCGTCTGCGCGGTGCTGTTCAGCACGGCGCCAAGGCGGCGGCCTGCCACGTAGTCGCGAACCAGCGCGGCGACGTCGGGCTCGGCCTGCTCAGGCGCGGCGGCTGCCAGCACCTCGAGGCCACGGCTCACCACAGCCACCGTCGCGTCCGTGCGCTCGGCCAGCAGCCGCAGCACAGTCGACACGTCGGCATCCTGCAGGGTGAGACCGGTGAGCCGCTGATACACGGTGACCAGTTCGCGCAGCAGGGCGTTCTCGCGGTGTACGGCCCGCTCGTCCAGCACCACAGCGGGCTGGCGGGGCACCGGGAGGCCGTCTGCCATGTCTGGCAGGCTACACCTGCAACGTGACGCGCTCCTTGTGGCAGAGCACAAGTTCCCGCCAGGCGGAAGGCTACTTACTCGGCGGGCGCTAGCTCAGCCGGG
>JASHOE010000209.1 GCA_030041275.1 Streptosporangiaceae bacterium | reverse complement strand
TCGGGACGCGGGCCTCACGGTCAGCGTGCTCGCGCCGCCTGCCACGCTGCGCCAGCTGACGTCCGGAACTGCCGCGCCCGGCCCGACGGTTCCGCTGCGCTCGGGAAGCGGGCTCCGACCCCTCCAGGACGGCGCCACGGTAGCGAGGCTGCGCAGCTGGCTAGGGTCCTGGCGGCCGGACGTCGTGCACGCGCACGGAGTGCGGGCGGGCGCGCTGGCTGCGGTTGCGATTGCCCTGCTGGGACGTACCGCCCGGCCCGCACTCCTGGTCACCGTGCACAACGCCGCACCGGAGAGGCGGGGCGCCGCGGTGGTGCACGCCCGGCTCGAGGGCATCTCCGCGCGGCGGGCCGACCTGGTGTTGTGCGCCTCGGCTGACCTTCTGGCTCGGCTGCGCGCCCGCGGCGCGGTAGCCGCCGAGCAGTTCGACGTCCCCGCCCCCGCGGCCGAGCCGCCAACAGCTGCGGCCGTAGCCGCCGTCCGGCACGAGCTGAGCACGAATGGCAGGCCGGTCGTTCTCGCAGTCGGCAGGCTGGCCCCGCAGAAAGGCCTCGACGTGCTCATCGACGCGGCCGCGCACTGGCGGCACCGGGATCCGCGGCCGGTCACTGTCATCGCGGGTGACGGGCCGCTGGCTGGCGCGCTGCGCTCGCAGGCCGCCGCGCTGGCCGCGGGCGACGTCCGGCTGCTTGGTCAGCGGTCCGACGTACCCGCACTGCTGGCTGCGGCCGACGTGGTCGTGGTGCCGAGCAGATGGGAGGCCCGCGCACTGATCGTGCAGGAAGCGATGCGAGCCGCGAAGCCCGTCGTCGCGAGCCGCGTAGGCGGGATCCCCGACCTGACTGGCGCGGGCGCGCTGCTCGTACCACCTGGTGACGCGAGCGCCCTGGCGGCGGCCGTGACCGCTGTCCTGGACCAGCCCGCGCTGGCCGCGAGGCTACGCCGGGCGGCCAGCGACCAGGCCACCTCGTTCCCTGCTATGGAAGATGCAATTGCCGCAGCAGTGGGCTGCTACGAGCGGCTGGCCGCAGCCAGGAGCTCGGCGCGCTAGCCCGCGGGCCGGAACCGGCGGGCGGCGAAGCGCTCGCGCAGCGGCGGCTCCGGGCCGTTCGTCGCGCCGGTCGCCAGGTCGGCGAGCCACTCGCCGAGCAGCGGACCGAACTTGAAGCCATGCCCGGACGTCCCGCAGCCGATCACGACGTTGCCGATCCGGTCCACGATGAAATCCTCGTCCGGGGTGTTGTCGTAGACGCAGCGCTCGGTGACGGCCGGCTCTGGGTCGTAACCGGGGAGCAAGCGCTCCGCTACCCGCGACAGCCGGTCTACCAGATCGCGGTCCGGCGACCGGTCCTGCGCGTCGATGTCGGTAGCGTCGCCGCTGTCATGAATCCCGATCTTGTAGAGCGGCGAGCCGGGCACTGGCAGCCCGTACGGCGCGGGGTCCTCATGGCAGATGAAGATCGGCGTGCGGCCGGAGTCGGGGCGGGTGGGAGTACCGGTTGGCCGCAGGTAACCGATCTGCTCCAGCGTCGGGGTGGTCGGCGCCAGCACACCCAGCGGCGCGAGCAGGCCGCGCGACCAGGGTCCGGCGGTCACGATAGCGGTCCGCGCAGTGACCGGCCCGGCAGAGGTGTGCAGCGTGACGTGCGTGTCGTCGTCGGCGATGCTGAGCACCCGCGTCCCGGTGCAGAGCTCTCCGCCCAGGCGGGCGAGCGCGTCCAGCGCGACGTCTGCAGCGAGGACGGCCGACTCGGTCTCGAGCAGCGCGGGTCCGTCCACGCGAATATCGGGGAACCGCTCGGCCACCTCCGCCGCGCGCAGCGGCTCGCACGGCGCTCCCGCCGCCTGCAAGGCATGCTGCACGTCGCGCAGCCCGGTCCCGAACGTCAGGTGCGGCGTCGGCCATCGGAGCTGCCGTCCGGACTCTTCCTCGAGTTCGCGCCAGAGCTCCCCGGCTCGCCGCGCCGCGGTCACGTAGGCGGGATCCGGATAGCCCAGCCGGAAGATCCGGCAGCTGCCCTTGGACCCGGCCCCGGCGTGACCGACCGTCGCCTGCTCCAGCAAGATGACGTCGCGGCCGCGTGCGGTGAGCGCACGGGCAGCCGCGAGCCCGAGCAGGCCCGCACCGACGATCGCAACATCGCGCACTTCGGCCATGACCGGGCAGACTACCGCGAGGTGACACCCACATTCACGGCGGCTGGCGCTGCCAGGAAGGCAGGTCGGCGGCGTGCGGACTGAACCTGTGGTGTCCGGCTGGTGCGATCCGGCCTTTGCTGCGGTCCGCAGCGAGTTCACCACAAACTTCCGGGAACGAGGTGAGCTCGGCGCCGCGGTGTGCGTGTCGGTGCGCGGTCGCGTCGTCGTGAACCTGTTCGGCGGCTGGCGCGATACCGCCCGGCTGCAGCCGTGGAATCAGGACACGCTGGTCAACGTGTTCTCGGTCGGTAAGGGACTGCTCGCAGCCTGCGCGGCGCGGCTGACCGGGGAGGGCCGGCTCGACCCGGACGCCGCGGTCGCGCGGTACTGGCCCGAGTTCGCCGCCGCCGGCAAGGCCGCCGTGACCGTTCGCGAGCTGCTGAGCCACCAGGCGGGTGTGCCGGCCATCCGCGAGGCCCTGCCAGCGGGGAGCGCCCTGGACTGGCCGCTGATGACCCGAGTGCTGGCCGCCGAGGCACCGTGGTGGCCGCCTGGCGAGGGACATGGTTACCACGTCAACACGTTTGGCTTCGTGGTCGGTGAGCTGATCCGGCGCGTTAGCGGAGTGACGCCAGGCCGCCTGCTCGCCCGCGAGCTGGCCGGGCCGCTCGGCGCCGACGTGCATATCGGGCTGGCCGAGAGCGAGCACTCGCGGGTCGCGGAGTTCATCTGGGCGGACAGCGACGCGCCGCGAGCTGTCCCGCGCAAGCGGCCGGACGCGCGACCGGGAGACGTGATGACGGAGCTGGCATACATCAACCCGCCAGACTTCACTGGCTACGGCGTGGTCAACACGGCCGCGTGGCGCAGCGCGGAGATGCCATCAGCGAACGCGCACGCGAGCGCGGCCGGAGTAGCCCGGATATACGCGGCGCTCGCTGGCGGCGGTTCGCTGGACGGCCGCCGCATCGTGGACGCCGCTGCCCTCGCGGAGGCGACACAGGAGCAGGTGTATGGCGCGGACCTCGTGCTGCGCCGACCGTCGCGGTTCGGCCTCGGCTTCCAGCTCACCCACGCCGAGCGGCCGCTCGGCCGTGGCCCGCGTTGTTTCGGCCACTTCGGTGCCGGTGGGTCAGTCGGGTTCAGCGACCCCGATGCCGGCCTGGCGTTCGGCTACGTGACGAGCCAGATGGGGCCGCGCTGGCGCAATCCGCGGAACCGGGCTCTGATGGACGCCAGCTACGCGGGCCTCTGACCGCATGGTCGGCATCGTGATCGCCGCGAGGGGCCGGATTAAACTGATGACAGGTCGCAGCACGGAGAGCGCCTGACATGCAGGGGAAGGCGGTCAGGTCGTGGCGCCAGACTGGCTGACGGCAGTCGCGTGGTTCTATCTTTCGGTCTGCTTCTGCTGCGCGGCCATCATCGGCTACGACATCGTCGTCGGTCACCGGCGTCAGCCGATGGGCGTGATGAACTTCGTTTATCCGATCACCGGGCTGTACTTCGGCCCAGTCGCGCTCGCATTTTACTGGCGGTGGACGCGGGCTGGCCGCCGGATGACGACGCCCCAGATGGCAACGACGCGGGCGTCGATGTCTGCGGGGCGGACGTCTCCTGGGCCGATGTCCCAGGGGCCGATGTCCCAGGGGTCGATGTCCCAGGGGTCGATGTCTGCGGGGTCGATGTCTGCGGGGTCGACGCCGTACGGTGGGGCCGCGCCGGCCGCAAAGGCCGCCGACATGCCAGACACCCTCGAGCGAGGTGGCGGCCCGGAGCCAGCCTCCCCGCCCGGCCGGTCCCGGCCCAGGTGGGTGATGATGGCCATCGAGGTGAGCCACTGCGGCTCCGGTTGCGCTCTGGGCGACGTCATCTCTGAGTTCGTGGTTTTCGCGGCGGCTCTGGCCATTGCCGGCCTGACCCTGGGCGCGGAATACCTCGGCGACTACGTGTTCGCCCTCATCCTCGGGATCGTCTTCCAGTACTTCGCGATCGCGCCGATGCGCGGCCTCGGAGTCAAGGACGGGCTGATCGCGGCGACCAAGGCCGATTTCATCTCGCTGACGGCCTTCGAGGTCGGGCTGTTCGGCTGGATGGCGATCATGACGTTCGTGCTGTTCCCGGCGCCGCACAATCTCCTGCCCAACTCGGCCGCGTTCTGGCTGCTCATGCAAGTTGGCATGATGATCGGATTCGCCACTTCATGGCCCGCCAACGTCTGGCTTATCAAGCGCGGCATCAAAGTGCCGATGTGACCATAGCCGGGGCGGTCGGACAGGGGTTATCGAGCGGCGGCGCTACCAGCCGCGGGCGCGCCACTCCGCCAGGTGCGGCCGCTCGGTTCCGAGGGTGGTGTCGCGGCCGTGGCCGGGGTAGACCCACGTGCCGTCGGGTAGCTCGGCGAACACCCGGGTCTCGAGGTCGGTCATCAGGCTGTCGAACCGCTGCGGGTCCTTCTGCGTGTTGCCAGGCCCGCCCGGAAACAGCGAGTCGCCCGTGAAGAGGTGCGGCTGGTCGGCCAGCTGGCCGCCGCCGTCGTAGCACAGCGCGATGCTGCCGGGCGTGTGGCCGCGCAGGTGGATCACCGTCAGCCTGGCGTTGCCGACGGTGACCGTGTCCCCGTGCCGAACCGGTCGAGTGACGGGGATCGGCAGTCCGGGCGCGTCGTCGGGATGGGCGACGGTCGCAGCACCGGTGGCCTGCTGCACCGGTCGCAACGCGGCATGGTGATCCCAGTGCTGGTGCGTCGTGATGATCGCGCTCAGCGGCTTGTCGCCGACCAGATCCAGCAGGGTCTGCGCATCATTGGCGGCGTCGATGAGGGCGAGCTCGCCGGTCTCGGTGCAGCGCAGCAGGTAGGCATTGTTATCCATGGGTCCCACCGACACCTTCGTGACGGTGAGGCCGGGAAGCTCTCTGGTGTCTGCCGGGCCGCCGACGCTGACGTTTCCTGTGTAGCTCATTGTTGATACCTACCACGGCGGAACGGACGGCAGTGGGCCGGCTGGCGTTGCGGTCAGGCCGCCGCCGTCGCTACGGCCTACTAGCCAGGCCAGCAAAGCGTGCGACGGCCCGGTGATGGTTACCGTCGGAGCCTGCTCTGGCGGACCGATCCGGTACTCGGCACCGTTATCGGCGACACGCAGCAAAGCGGCGGGGGAGTCGGGCCCGGCGAAGCTGCTGACTGCCCGCTGCAGGCACTCCCGCGCAAACTCTGGCGGCCAGTCCACGGGTCGGTATCCGGCGTCCAGGTCGACGTGGTGGATCTCCAGTTCCGACAGCCGCCGCCAGAGCGTGTACCAGGCGGGATGTGGCGCCCCGCGGATGCCCGACACCTCGGCGGCCCAGTCCACGTCGCGGAGTTGCGCTGCCTCGCTGCCGAAGGCCGTGGCGGAGTACGCGAAGTCGACGATCAGCTCGCGAGCGGGACGGTCGGCGCCGGTCGCGATCTGGTGGTCGCGCACCTCCATGCTTGGGTACTGCGGCGTCACGACCCCCGTTCGCGCCCAGATCAGCAGGTTCGCCAGGCCGTCGGCGTTGCGGGAGAGGTGGGTGAGCACGTGCCCGCGGCTCCAGCCCGGCAGCGCGGACGGCTCGCGCGCCTGCTCATCGGTGATCCTCGCCACGGTGGCGAGCACGCGCGCGGTCGCGACATCGATCCGCTGGACCAGCTCAGCCGCCTTCGCCGCCGCGTCCGGCACCGGTGAGTTCATGGGTCCACACGCTAGCAAGCGCTGCCTGGGCCGGCGCGGGTCAGTCGTGGCCGCCGCCGGCCAGCGGACCCGCCGACGACCGTCCCGCGCCTGGCAGCAGAGGCGGTCGCTAGCGAGCGACACGGTGCGCCGTACGGCGGCCGCTGGAGAGCGAACCCCGCGCCGCCCGACAGGCCCGCCGCGCACGGCCCACCTGACGGCGGCGCCGAGCCAAGCTGAGCTGGGAATATCGGCCAGGCACCGGCGGTTGCACGAACCTGTTGGGGCCGCTAGCTGCCACCGCTGGCCGAAGGGCCCCGGTTTTGTCAGACCCCCCGGATACCATGGCGTACCAGGGTTGTGGCCCGCGAGTGTGCCCGTTCCAAGCCGTACGTACCGGGAGAAACCGAGCGTAAATGGCAGATCGTCTCGTCGTCCGCGGTGCCCGCGAGCACAACCTCAAGGACGTCTCGCTGGACTTGCCGCGCGACGCCATGATCGTGTTCACCGGCCTGTCTGGGTCGGGCAAGTCGAGCCTCGCTTTCGACACCATCTTTGCCGAGGGTCAGCGGCGGTACGTCGAGTCGCTGTCGGCCTACGCCAGGCAGTTCCTGGGCCAGATGGACAAGCCGGACGTCGACTTCATCGACGGCTTGTCGCCCGCGGTGTCGATCGACCAGAAGGCGGCCGGCCGCAACCCGAGGTCGACTGTCGGGACCATCACCGAGGTCTACGACTACATGCGGCTGCTGTTCGCCAGGGTCGGTAAGCCACACTGCCCGGTCTGCGGCCGACCGATCGCGCGGCAGACGCCGCAGCAGATCGTCGACCGGGTCCTGGAGCTGGACGAGGGCGCCAGGTTCCAGGTGCTCGCGCCCGTCGTGCGTGGCCGCAAGGGCGAGTACACCGAACTGCTGCGCGACCTCCAGGTGAAGGGCTACTCGCGGGCTCGGGTGGACGGGACGATCATCAGGCTCGACACCGCGGTTTCCGGCGAGCTGCCAGCGCTGAAGAAGTACGAAAAGCACGACATCGAGGTCGTCGTCGACCGGCTGGACGTGAAGGAGTCGTCGCGCCGCAGGCTGACAGACTCCGTCGAGACCGCGCTCGGCCTGGCCGGCGGCGTGGTCGTGCTCGAATTCGTCGACCTCCCGGAGAACGACCCGAACCGCGAGCGAATGTTCTCCGAGCACCTGGCCTGCCTGTACGACGACCTGTCGTTCGATGAGCTGGAGCCGCGGTCGTTCTCGTTCAACTCGCCGTGGGGTGCGTGCACCGACTGCACCGGCCTCGGCACCAAGATGGAGGTCGACCCGGAGCTGGTCGTCTCGGAGCCGTCCCGCACGCTCGCCGACGGCGCGATCAGCGTGTGGAGCGCTGGCCACGTCAGCGACTACTTCCTGCGGCTGATAGAGGCGCTGGGCGATGCGCTCGGATTCCGGGTCGACACGCCGTGGGAGCGGCTGCCGGCCAAGGCCCAGAAGGCCCTGCTCTACGGCTACGACAAGCAGGTGCATGTCCGGTACCGGAACCGGTACGGCCGGGAGCGCTCGTACTACACCAACTTCGAGGGCGCGATCCCGTACATCGAGCGGCGGCACTCCGACGCCGACAGCGACTACAGCCGCGAGCGGTACGCGGAGTTCATGCGCGAGGTGCCCTGCCCGTCGTGCCAGGGCGCACGGCTCAAGCCGGTGTCTCTCGCAGTCACCGTAGACGACCGGTCGATATCGGACTACTGCGGCCTGCCGATCGGAGAGCTGGCCAAGCTGCTGCTGTCGCTTGAGTTGTCTGACCGGGACATGCAGATTGCGGGCCGGATCCTCAAGGAGGTGAACGCCCGGCTCGGTTTCCTGCTGGACGTGGGCCTGGACTATCTCACCCTGGACCGCGCGTCGGCGACGCTAGCTGGCGGCGAGGCGCAGCGGATCCGGCTGGCGACGCAGATCGGATCCGGTCTGGTCGGCGTGCTCTACGTGCTGGACGAACCGTCCATCGGGCTGCACCAGCGGGACAACCACCGGCTGCTTGAAACCCTGCTGCGGCTCCGCGACCTGGGCAACACACTCATCGTGGTCGAGCACGACGAGGACACCATCCGGGCGGCGGACTGGGTCGTGGACATCGGGCCGCGGGCCGGCGAGCACGGCGGGCACATCGTCGTGTCCGGCCCGCTGGAGGAGCTGCTGGACAGCCAGGACTCCATCACCGGCGCGTACCTGACCGGGCGGGAGACCATCGCCGTCCCGGCCAGCCGGCGCAAGCCGGTCAAGGGCCGCGAGGTCGTGGTGAAGGGCGCGGCCGCGCACAACCTCAAGGGCATCGACGTAGCTTTCCCGCTCGGGTGCTTCATCGCCGTCACCGGCGTGTCAGGCTCGGGCAAGTCGACGCTGGTCAACGACATCCTCTACAGCGCGCTGGCGCGAGAGCTGCACGGCACGCGCATCGTGCCGGGCAAGCACTCGAAGATCACCGGCATCCAGAACCTCGACAAGGTCGTGCACGTCGACCAGGGCCCGATCGGCCGCACCCCGCGATCCAATCCGGCGACCTACACCGGCGTGTTCGATCACGTGCGGCGGCTGTTCGCGCAGACCACCGAGGCGAAAGTGCGCGGCTATCAGCCGGGCAGGTTCTCCTTCAACGTCAAGGGCGGCCGGTGCGAGGCGTGTTCGGGTGACGGGACGATCAAGATCGAGATGCAGTTCCTGCCCGACGTGTATGTGCCGTGCGAGGTCTGTCACGGTGCCCGGTACAACACCGACACGCTGCAGGTGCATTACAAGGGCAAGACGATCGCCGACGTGCTGGAAATGCCGATCGAGGAGGCGTCCGAGTTCTTCGAGCCGGTCCCGGCCATTCACCGGCACCTGAAGACACTCGTCGACGTCGGACTCGGTTATGTCCGGCTCGGCCAGCCCGCCCCGACGCTGTCGGGCGGTGAGGCGCAGCGGGTGAAGCTCGCGTCCGAGCTGCAGCGGCGGTCAACCGGCCGGACTATCTATGTCCTCGATGAGCCGACCACGGGCCTGCACTTCGATGACATCCGCAAACTGCTCGGCGTCCTCGGCAGGCTGGTCGACGGCGGCAACACGGTGATCGTGATCGAGCACAACCTCGACGTGATCAAGACCGCGGACTGGATCGTCGACCTCGGGCCGGATGGCGGCTCGCGCGGTGGCAGCGTCATCGCGACCGGGACGCCGGAGGCTGTGGCGAAGGACGAGGAGAGCTACACGGGCCAGTTCCTGGCGAAGATACTCGGCTAACCCGCTGGCGACGGCTGGCGTACGGTTGCGCGCATGACGCACCGCGCTGGCGCGGCGTTACTGGCCGGACTCCTGCTGCTGACCGGCGGCTGCTCCAGCGCGGGTTCGACAGCAAGCGCATCTTCGGGAGGAACGGGGTCGTCCGGCGCTCAGGCCGTCAGCACCGGCGCGGTCAGCCGGCGCCAGCCGCCCTGCACGACCGCGGCGCAGCCGGCCCCGTCGCTGTCCGCGGGGGCGACGGCGATGACCAAAGCGAATGCGCCCGGCACCCCGGCCGGATCCCCGGCTGAGGGCTCGCCGTTCGGCGTGGCGGTCTCGGCCGACGGGCGGTGGGCGTTCGTCTCAGTCGGCGCCGCGCTCAGCGTCCTGCGGCTGTCGCCAGGCCACCGCGCCGACCTGGTCCAATGGATCAACTTGCCGGAATTCACGGCCGGCATCGCGCTGACGCCGAACGGACGTTATGTGCTGCTGGCTAGCGACGCCGGCGCCATTGTCGTGAGCGTCCCGGCGGCGGAGCGAGGGAGCCAGCAGGCGGTACTCGGCGAGTTGTCTCCGCCGGGCAGCTCCAGCGCCGAGAACGCGATCGAAGTGGCGGTGTCGCGCGACAGCCAGTACGCGTTCGTCAGCCTGGAGTACTCCAACCAGGTTGCCGTGTTCAGCCTCGCCGCAGCAGTCTCGGACGGCTTCGGTGGTACTGACGGCTATATCGGCACGATCCCCACGCAGGCTTACCCAGTGGGGCTCGCGGTGTCACCGGACGGCCGCTGGCTGTACGCCACCAGCGAGGTGGAGGCGCAGCAGACGAACGTGGGCACCCTCGAGGTCATCAGCGTGGCAGCGGCTGAATCCGATCCAGCTCACGCGGTCGTCGCCACGGTCCCGGCCGGCTGCAACCCGGTCCGCGTTATCACCTCGGCCAGCGGCGGCGTCGTCTGGGTGACGGCCAGGGCAAGCGACGCGCTGCTGGCGTTCTCAGCCGATCGGCTGCGCACCGACCCGGCCCATGCGCTGCTGGCGGACGTACGGGTCGGGGAAGCGCCAGTAGGACTGGCATTCGCCAGGCAAGGGAGCCTCATAATCGTGGCCGACTCGAACCGGTTCGGCGCGGCCAAGTCCGCGAGCCTTGCGGTTGTCGATGTACCAGACGCGCTCGCGGATCGCGCGGCACTGGTCGGCTACCTGCCCGCCGGCCAGTTCCCGCGGGACACGGCCGCCAGCCCCGGCGGCGGCACGGTGCTCGTGGCGAACTACCAGTCCGGCCAGATCGAGACTGTGAACATGGCGGCGCTGCCCTAGCATCTGGCCGCCATGCTTGTCGGGCAGCGGTCGGAGCTCCTTGCCGGTGATCTGATCTTCAGCGCGATCCGCGCCCCGAAGACGGGTCGGGAGATCATGCTCCGGCCGCGGCATCGTGCCGATCTTGGCTGCGGCCCATGGCGTCTGCGGTTGGCGTGATCCTTCTGGTCGCGTTCGCGCTGCACTGGCTGGCGGCGCTGACTGGCGCAGTTGGTCGGCGCCGAGGAACTCACGTGACAACGCCGCTCCGCTGCCGAGCAGAACTCGCCCTCGCTGCGGCTGGCAACGCTGGGTCCTCGCGGCATACCGTGCTGGCATGCAAGTCCGTGGTCGGCCCTCCTGGCGCTTCGGCTACGGCAACGGCCAGTGCTCGGACCTGCATGAGGCTCTGTTCGCGCGGGACTCGGCCGGACTCACGGTGCTGCCCGCGACCGACGTTCCGCCGCCGCTCGCCCATGAGTGGCTGGCCGGGGAGCTGCCTGCGGGATTGGTGGCGCTCACTGCGGCCGACCTGGCAGTCGCGGCCGGTCAGTGGCTGACCTGGTGGCGGCAACTGCTCGCCGTCAAGGTCACCCTCATCGATTCGCGCCCGCCCGCAGGCGCCGACATGGCGACCACCCAGGCCTGGGCAAGGTCGCTCTACAGATCGGCGGTGTTCGACCCGCCAGATTTCGACTCACTGGCTTCCACGCCGGAGCTGCAAGCCGTGGTCCGCGCCGCGCAGCAAGTGCACCCTAGGGTGCGGGACCGGTCCGGGTCGTTCCCACACCAGCTCATCCGCACGATGGCGGAGCAGACGGCCGCGGACTTCGGGGTGCCGATTGACGCCATCGTCGCGCAGGCACACGTCCTCGACGTGCACGGCTCGTGGTGGCACGTGGTCGGGCCCGGTTGCGTGCTCTGCTCGCCCTCGGCGACGACCGACCTCGTCATGGCTGAGGAGATGCTCCGCGCCGTGTTCGCCAGTCGGCTGACTGAGCGCGGACCCGGCTAGGCTGCCCGAGTGGAGATCAGTACCCAGGCAGGCCCCGCACGGGTCGAGATTGACCGGCCCCAGACGGCCTCGTTCCTGGTCGCCCTCACCCACGGCGCGGGCGGCGGCGTGACCAGCAAGGACCTTCTCGCGGTGCGGAACGCCTGCCTGGAGCTTGGCGGCGTCGTCGCGCGGGTGCTGCAGCCCTACCGGGTCCGTGGCGCGCGGTCACCCGGCGCGCCGGGCCCGCAGGACGCCGCCTGGCTGGAGATCGTCGGACGGCTGCGCGCGGAGCATGAGGGTCTGCTGCTGATCCAGGGCGGCCGCAGCAACGGCGCCAGGGTCGCGTGCCGCACCGCGCAGGATGCGGCCGCGAGCGGGGTGATCGCGCTGGCGTTTCCACTGCACCCACCTGGTCGGCCCGAGCAGAGCCGGGTCGCCGAGCTGCGGGAGGCCGGAACCGACGTTCTCGTGGTCAACGGGGAGCGGGACCCGTTCGGCGTGCCCGACGAGCGTGACGCGGCGCGCGTGGTGGTGCTGCCGGGCGAGACTCACACCCTGAACAGGAATCCGGCGGCGGTTGGCGCAGCGGTCGGGGAGTGGCTGGCGGGTTTGCTAGACCGCTGACCGGCGCGATTCGGGCAGCCAGCAACTCCGCGGAGCCGGCGGAGTGGGTCGGGCGGCCTGCGGGCCAAGGGGCCTCAGGCGACTGAGCTGCAGAGGAGCGGGATCGGCCGGCGCGGCCGTCCTGCGGGCTCAGGCTGCCGGGATGTGAGAGCTAGCTACGGCGCTGCTCGACGGGAGGGCGAAGAGGTCTGTCGGCCGGTGCGGGGGGATCGCAGTGCCACCGGGGAGAAGCTCACCGGTGTCCTCGAAGACGACGATGCCATTGCAGAGCAGGCTCCAGCCCTGCTCTGGGTGACTGACGACAGTGCGGGCCGCCTCGCGATCCGGCTCCTCAGGATCCGGACACCGTGGCGTATGAGGGCACATTCGCGTGCCTCCTGTGCTTGCTACTTGGTGGTTGTGTTCTTGATCACAGCTTACTGTGCCAGCCTGGTGCCGCCGACCGACATGGCCCGTTGTGACTGTTTTCCGTGTCGCGCCTTGTAGGTTTCATCTAGTCAATCCACCCGCGGCCAAACCTGCCAACCAACTCGCCGACCAGGCCCCTCAGGCGTGTTCTGCCGCGGGCAGCCGAGCGATCTCGACCCCGAGCGCGCTGGCCTGGGGCCGGGCCGGGAATCCAGTCAGCCGGTGAGTCTCGCGCAGTGTTAGCAGTCGCTCGGCCTCTCGGGTCCACGCCTTTACGGGTGCCTTGGCCATGGCCTTGCGGTGGAAGATCCGGTCGGCGTAGCCCTGCGGCCCGATCTCGGCGCGCTGCGCTGCGTAGGCGGCCCGGGTGGCCTCGGTGAGGGCGGTGTCCAGCGCATGAGCGAGTGGATACTGCACGCTGGCAGGCGCGGCGGCGGACTGAGCCTGCCGGAATTCTTGCTCTGCCACCCGCGCGCGGTCGAGCAACTCCGTAAACCGCGCGGCCAGCGCCACGTCGGCAAGATAGTTGGCTTCGACTTCGGGGCTGATCTTGGCGCGACCCGTGTTCACGGCGCACAGCTTAGCGAAACGGCGCGACCGCTCTGGTAACTGGGCGATCCGCTACAGAGCCGTCAGCGGGCGAAGAAGTGCCACCCGAGCCAGAGCCAGCCGGCCAGGACCAGTGCCCGACCGGCGCGGGCGCGCATGACGTAGCCGAGCCACTGGCTCAGCGTGGGGATCCGGCCGATTTTGCGTCGGCCTAGGATCTCGAGCGTCACTAGCGCCGCGATGACGGCGACGAAGCCGATGATCGTGATGGCCTGGGTGGTCACGGCATCACCGCTTCACCAGCGCCCAGCCCGCGAGCAGCCATACGACGATCGCGGCGGTCTTGATCGGGTGCGGAGTTATCAGGGGGTTGACCAGGTCAGTCAGCGATGGGTGCCCAGCGCCGCTGTCCCGCACCGCCGAGGCCTCCCACTCGAAGAGCAGGGCGATGCAGATCACCCAGTAGGAGAAGCCAGCCAGGTCGACGGCTTCCGGTGGCGGTATTCGCTCCGGCGGCCGGGCGTAGGCGATCACGCCAAGCACCGCTCCGGGCAGCAGGACGCCGAGTAGCGCCCTGGTGCTAAAAGGTGCGCTTCCGCCGAGCAACCAGGCGTAGCCGATCATGGCCGCGCCGAGGATGGCGTTGCGCGCCGGGCGGGCGCCCAGGGGCAGCTGCGATTCCCACGGCCGCCGGACGTCCATGTCGTCGTCCGGTCGGGCCGTGCGCTCGGCCGCGGTCTGGTTCGCGCCCGGGTTCCCAGCGGTCATGTGTACTCCCGGCCAGCCAAGGACACCGTCGGCGGTCGCACGGCACCCCGCGCGCTGACCGCGAGATGCCAGCGTAGCGAACCAGGTCCCGTACTCAGGCCAGGCTCTCCAGCCACCCCGCGTGCAGAGCTGCGTACTCGCCCGCCGTTTCGAGCAGCTCGGCCGGCGATCCGTCCTCGATGATCTGGCCGTGCTCCAGCACGAGTACTCGGTCAGCGATGGCGACGGTTGACAGCCGGTGCGCGATGATGAGCGCCGTGCGCCCGGCAAGGATGGTCCGCAGGGCCTCCTGAACGAGACGCTCGCTGGGTATGTCGAGAAGTGATGTCGCCTCGTCGAGCACCAGGACCGCGGGTGCGGCGAGGAACGCGCGGGCGAAGGAGATCAGCTGGCGCTGGCCGGCCGACATGCGGCCGCCGCTCGGGCCTACCTCCGAGTCATAGCCATCGGGCAGCGCCGCGATGAAGCGGTGCGCGCCGATCGCGGTGGCCGCCGCCTCGATCTCGGCCCGGCTCGCGCCGGGCTTGCCGAGCTCGATGTTGTCCGCGATGGACCCGCTGAACAGAAAGTTCTCCTGAGTGATGAGGACGACCTCGCGGCGCAGCGTCCGGTCGTCTAGTTCGCGCACGTCGACGCCGTCCAGCAGTACCCGGCCGCCGAGCGGGTCGTAGAGCCGTGCGAGCAGCCGGGCGACCGTCGTCTTGCCAGCGCCCGTGCTGCCCACCAGTGCGACGGTCTGCCCAGCGGGGATCGTCAGTCTGAAATCCGGCAGCACCGTGGCCGTTCGGTAGCCGAACCGCACGTCGTCAAACCGGACCTCGCGGCCTCGGCCGAGCCCGCTGGGACTGGCGAGGGCAACCGGGTCGGCCGGTTCGGCGACGCTCGGCGGCTCGTCAAGCACGCCGGAGATCTTCTCCAGGGCCGCACCCGCGGACTGGAAGGTGCTATAGAACTGGGACAGGTCGATCAGCGGGTCGAAGAAGCGCTGCAGGTAGAGCAGGAAGCTGACGAGCACGCCGACCTGCATCTGGTGGTCGATCACTCGGAACCCGCCATACAGCAAGACCGCGCCGATCGCGAGGTTGCCGACCAGTGTCACGCCGGGAAAGAAGATAGCAAGCAGCCGCTGGGATCGCTGCGTGGCCTCCGCGTACTCCTGGTTCAGCGCGCCGAAGATCTCCTCGTTGCGCCGCTCCCGGCGGAACGCCTGGACTGCCCTGATGCCGCCGAAGGTCTCCACGAACTGCACGATCACCTGCGCGATCGTGGTTCTGGTCCGGCGGTAGGCGATGGCTGACTCGCGCCGAAACCAGGCCGAGAGCCAGACCAGCGGCGGGGTCCCGGCAAGCACCACGAGCGCGAGCCGCCAGTCAAGCAGCAGCATGCCGCCGCCGATGAGCACCAGCGACAGCACGGCAGACACGAGCGAGGCGAGACCCTCGTCGAACATGTCGACGATCGAGTCGATGTCGGAGACCTGGCGGGAGATCACCCGGCCGGACGTGTAGTGCTCGTGGAAGGCGACGGGCAGCGCCTGGAAGTGCGCAAACAGCCGCCGCCGCAGCTCGAGCACCACCCGGCCGCCGAGGCGGCCGATGCCGGCGATGTAACTGCGGGTGGCGACCGCCTGCACCATCACCGAAGCGGCAAAGGCCGTGATGACCAGGGCCATCGGACCGCTGTCATGGGTGCGCACCAGCTGCGGGATCTTGTCGATGCCGACGCCGATGAGCCACGGGCCGGCCAGCGCCGCGAGCTGCGCGGCAACGATCAGGAGGAAGATCGTCACCACCAGGCGGTGGTAAGGGCCGAGCAGGTCCGTGAGCAGCGCGCGGGACCGGCGCCGCAGCAGCGTGCCGAGTTTTCCGGTTATCTCGTCTTCCTGCTCGGCGGCGATGCCCCGCCAGGCCTGGGTTTCCGCGGTCATCGGCTCGCTCCGGCCGTCACGCCGGGCGCGGCCCGCCCGTCGCCGTCAGCTTCGCCGTCTGCCCCGCCCAGCTCGTCGGCGCTCATGAGTTCCCGGTACCGCGGCTGCGTCACGAGCAGCTCGTGATGGGTTCCGACCGCGGTGATCACGCCGCCGTCGAGCAGCGCCACCCGGTCGGCGAGCAAAACCGTAGAGGGCCGGTGCGCCACGATTAGTGCGGTGGAGGCAGCGAGCACGCTCGCGAGCGCGGCGGTCACCTTCGCCTCGGTATGCACGTCGAGCGCTGACAGCGGGTCGTCCAGAAGCAGCAGTTCGGGCCGGGCGAGGATCGCCCGCGCCAGCGCCACCCGCTGCCGCTGCCCGCCGGACAGCGCCATGCCCTGCTCGCCGATTCTGGTGTCCAGGCCCCACGGCAGCTCGGCGATGAACTCCGCCTGCGCCGCATCCAGGGCCGCGACGATGTCTGCCTCGGTTGCGTCAGGAACGCCAAAGCTGACGTTCTCGCGGACGCTGGCGGAGAACAGGGTCGGATCCTCGAACGCGCAGCCGACCCGGCTGCGCAGCTCCGGAAGGGGCAGGTCCTGGACATCGACGCCGTCCAGGGTGATGCGGCCGCCTGTCGCGTCGGCCAGCCGCGGCACCAGGTGCAGCAGGGTGGTCTTGCCCGAGCCGGTCGCGCCGACCAGCGCGAAGGTCTCGCCCGGCGCTAGCTCGAGGCTGACCCCCCGCAGCACCGGTGCGGGTGCCTGCGGGTAACTGAACGTGACCTGATCGAAGACGAGACGGCCGGAGCCGCGCGGCACTGGCGGTGCAGGCGTCGCCACCAGTTCGGCACGGTGACCGCTCTGCCAGCGACCGGACGACAAGCCCGGCCGGTCCATGCTCGCGCCGGGGCCCGCGGCCGGATCGGTAATGACCGGTGCGGTGTCGAAGATCTCGTAGATGCGCTGCGCGGCTGTCGCTGCTTCCTGACCCGAGGCGAGAATGAAGCCCATCGCCTCGATCGGCCACACCAGCAGCAGAGTCAAGGTGACGAATGCGACCAGTCCGCCGAGGCTGAGCTCGTGCCGGCTGACCGCCAGGATGCCGAGCAGCAATAGCAGCCCGAGGGCGGCGTTAGGCACGAGGTCCAGGGCAGCCCAGAAGGTCCCGCGCAGCCGTGCCTTGTCGACCTGAGTGCGATACACGACCCTGGACTGGGCGAAGTGCCGCGCGGCCGCCTCGTCCCGCCGCCCGAGCGACTTCAGCACTCTGATGCCCGAGGCAGCTTCTTCCACGTAGGTTGCGAGGTCACCTTGCTGGTCCTGGTAGCGCCGGGAGAGCAGCCGATAGCGCTTCTCGAAGCGCAGACAGAGCAGTGTGACCGGCAGGAACACGCCGCCTGCCAGCAGTCCGAGCCACCAGTTCATCTGGATCAGAAGCGCCACGATGAGCAGGAACGTCCACGTGTTGGTGATGAAGAAGACCACGCCGAAGCCGGCGAACCTGCGGATCGTGGACAGGTCGTTGGTGGCACGGGACAGCAGCTGACCGGACTGCCAGGAGTCGTGGAAGGCCGGATCCAGCCGCTGCAGGTGGTGGTACAGGTCGTCGCGGATGGTCATCTCCACGCCGGGGGTGGCGCTGGCCAGCACCCACCGGCGGAAGAAGTTCATCCCGACCTGCAGCAGTCCGAGGGCGACGGCCGCCATGGCAAGCGGCACCAGTTCTGAGCGGATGCCAGCGACGACGACCCGGTCGATGACCGACTTAGTGATGATCGGGATGAGGGTCTCGGCGGTCACCGCGAGAATGGCCGCGAGCACCACGCAGAACAACCTCAGGTAGTACGGCCGCAGGTACTCTCGCAGCCGCCACAGCGCTTGTGCGGGCGTCTGGAGGGCATGCGGCGGCGAACTTGCAGAGACGGGGGGCATTATTGGCAGGCTATCAGGCGATCCAAACCGCGGTCATTGGACTTTCTAGCTGCGAGAACGCGCAGAAAGGTAATCGACAGGCTACGGACGGTTGGCTGCGGATATCTCCATCACGATGACCTGCACCGCCCTGTTGCTACCCGCCACTGGGGCCGATGCTCCAAGTGCAGGTGACGGCGACTTTCGGACCGGCGATGTTGCGCGTGCGGCTGATCTACGTCCTGTCGCGGTGCTGGCACCGGTCGTGATCCACCCGGTAGTGGTGGGCTCGGGCAAGCTGCTAGCCGGCGGTCCGTCCCGTCCCGCCGCCAGTCCGGAAGATCGCTTCGGCGGGCTTGCCGATGACCGACAGCGGCCTGGCAACGTCCTCCAGTGGCTTGCCCTCGGCGGCGACCCCGAGGAACGCGGCGACAAGGCCGCCAAGGATCATCGCGCCCGCGCCGATCATGTAGCCGACGTAGAGTGAGCCTGGGTCCTTGCCGGTACCTATCAGATGGCCATAGAGGTGCGTGCCGAGGAAGCCGAAGCACTGCGCGATGGCGAAGAAGACCGCAATGGCCTTCGCCCGGACCTCGAGCGGGAACACCTCGCTGACGGTCAGGTATCCGGCGCTCGCGCCCGCTGAGGCGAAGAAGAAGATCACCGCCCAGCAGAGCGTCTGCGTGGTCGCGCTGAGCAGGCCGCTCTTGAACATTTGCGCCGTGATGACCAGCAGGATTCCGGCGATCAGGTAGGTCGAGGAGATCATCTTGCGGCGGCCTACCGTGTCAAAGAGCCGCCCGAGGACCAGCGGCCCGGCGAGGTTCCCCGCCGCGAAGGCCAGGAAGTAGTAGCCCGTGCTCTTCGGGCTGACGTGGAAGAAGAACTCCAAGACGAGCGGATAGGTGAAGAAGATCGCGTTGTACAGGAAAGACTGAGTGATCATCAGCGCGGCACCGAGGATCGATCGGCTCGGATAGCGCGCGAAGAGCACGCGGAGCAGCGGGAGATACCCGATTTTCTCGGTGGGCGTGATCTCGATTGTCTGCTCCTCGGGCACCGGCGGAAGGTCACCCGTGGTCTTGCTGACGTCGCTCTCGATCTGGCCAATGGATGCCTCGGCCGCCTGTTCGCGGCCGTGCATGATCTGCCAGCGCGGACTCTCCGGCAGGCTCCGCCGCACGTAGAGGATGATGAGGGCCAGCACAGGCCCGACGACAAAGGCGATCCGCCAGCCGGTGTCGGGCGCCAGGTTGTTGAGCAGGAACAGCGTCACGATGGTGCCGATGAACGCGCCAGCCCAGTAGGTGCCATTGACCGCCAGGTCCACTCGACCGCGATACCTGGCGGGGATCATCTCGTCGATCGCCGAGTTGATCGCCGCGTACTCGCCCCCGATGCCCATGCCAGCGATGACCCGAGTGGCGTAGAGGTAGACGAACCATTTGCCGCCCGCGGGGGTTGCCGCGGTGAGGCCGCTACCGATGAGGTAGACGCCGAGAGTGACCATGAACAGATTGCGCCGGCCGAGCTTGTCGGACAGTTGGCCGAAGATCAGCGCACCGATGACTTCGCCGATCAGTTACCACGTGGCGATGTCCGCCACCCCGCTCGCCGACATGTGCAACGCAGACTTTTGCGTGAGCGTCGGCCCTACGTTGCTGGCGATCGTGATCTCCAGCCCGTCCAGGATCCACGCCACACCGAGCGCTATGACCATGCGGGTGTGGAACCTGGACCAGGGAAGCCTGTCGATCCGCGCCGGTATCAGGCTGCGGATTCCCTGACCACTCTCGGTGCGAGCAACCATCGATGTCCCCTAGGTCCTGCGATTACCCACGTCGTGGGCTTGAGCTCCGGTCCGCTACCCGGAATCCCCGGCATCATTCGGATGTGTCGGGCGGGCGACCAGGCGGCGCATTGTCGCGTGCTGTACCTGATGCAGCAACCGCGCTGACGGTTGCTCGTTGCCTTCCGGCACGCGGACCAACAGGTGGCAAAGTCGGGGTAACTCTGGCACTCTGGCCAGACGGCGCGCGCTCGTGCCCAGAGTCAGCTGGAGGGCGGCTCGTGGAGCGAACCCATTCCCAGCACCGGCCCGCGGCGCTACCAGAGCCTGCGCCGCTGTTAGCCGCCTATGACTCCGGTGTCGCGGCGATCTGTCAGCTGGCTGCGCGGTTCGATCCGGCGAGCTGGGGTGCCCAGACGCTGTGCCCTGAGTGGCGTGCCTTCGAGCTGGCGGCGCACCTCCGCTGCGTTGCGGACGACTTGCACGAGTATCTGGACGAAGCTCCGATGAGCCGGTACGCCCGGCTGATGGCTACCGGCGCGCACCCGGACTCACTGGCTCGCAAGCTCGCCCGGCAGAACGCCGCCGAGCTGGCCGCGCTGCCTGACGCCCCGCCGGACGAGCACATCGCGGCCTTTGCGGCATCAGCGCGTCGATACGCCACCCGGCTGGGATCGGTATGGGATCTTCCGCACCACCAGTACCGAGACACCGTGGTGACGGTCGGTGGCATGGCGGGAGCAGCCTGCGCGGAGTGGCACCTGCACGCCTTTGACCTGGCCGTCGCGCTGGGGGCCGAGTACCGCGCCGCAGATCCAGAAGCGGTCCTCACGGGGTGGCTCGCGGGGATGCCGTACCTGCCGCTGCCAGCGCGGCACGGGCGACTGGCCGCCTGGCACGGGCGGCGCGCCGACCCCTGGCAGGCTGTGCTGGCAGCCTCCGGGCGGGGCGGCGGAGCCGGAACGGCCAGACCGCTAGGCTGGCGGTCCCCGGTCCGGTGGACCGCGCGTCCGCTACCGCGCAGGAGGGGATGACAGGTCATCCTTCCCTGCGGCGCAGGAAGGGATAACCCGTGGCGAAGCTCGACGTTCAGGCTGTCAGGGCCGGCTACCCGGCGCTCGCCGACGGTTATGCGTACCTGGACGGTGCCGCCGGCACTCAGGTTCCCCTGGCCGTTATCAACGCGATCAGCGCGGCGCAGGCAACGGGCATCGGCAACACTGGCGGTGCGTTCCCGGCTAGTGACCGCGCGGAGCAGATCACTGCGCACTGCCGGGCAGCCGTAGCTGCACTGACCGGCGGCGAGCCCGACGGCGTGGTCCTCGGCCCGAGCATGACGGCGCTGACCTACCGGTTCGCGCACGCGCTCGGACGCGACTGGAGACCGGGCGACGAGGTGGTTGTGTCCCGGCTTGACCATGACGCGAACGTGCGACCGTGGGTGCAAGCGGCCGAGCACGCGGGTGCAACGGTGCGGTGGGCCGAGGTGGATTCGGATACCGGTGAGCTTCCCGCTGACCAGTACTCGGGCCTCATCAACGAGCGAACGAGACTGGTCGCCGTCACGGCAGCGAGCAATGTCCTCGGGACGCGTCCGGACGTGGCCGCCATCACCACACTGGCGCGCGCGGCCGGCGCACTCAGCTACGTCGACGGCGTGCACGCGACGCCGCACGTACCCACAGACGTAGGCGGGCTCGGCGCGGACCTGTACGCCACCAGCGCCTATAAGTGGTCGGGTCCGCATGTCGCCGCCGTCGTCGGCGCACCGGCGCTGCTGGAGCGGATCCGCCCCGACAAACTCATGCCGTCGCCGGACTCCGTACCCGAGCGGTTCGAGCTCGGCACGCCGCCGTTTGCAAGCCTCGCGGGAGTTACCGCCGCGGTGGAGCACCTGGCCGGCCTCGCCACGGACGCGAGCGTCGCCGGACTGCGAGCGCGCGTGCTCGCATCCATGGCCGCGGTGCAGCAGTACGAGCAGGAA
This sequence comes from Streptosporangiaceae bacterium, assembly GCA_030041275.1. Classification (GTDB taxonomy): domain Bacteria; phylum Actinomycetota; class Actinomycetes; order Streptosporangiales; family Streptosporangiaceae; genus JAJYUU01. Next base: position 20,022 of record JASHOE010000209.1, on the reverse strand, counting down.
CTGTTCGCGGTCCTGCTGGCCGGCCTGGAGAGCATGCCGCACGTCCGGCTGTACGGGCGCGCCGCCAGAAGGGCGCCGACGGCGTACTTCAATGTCGACAGCTACCCACCCGCGCAGGTCGCCGCGCACCTGGCCCGCCGGAAGATCAACGTCTGGAACGGCGATAACTACGCCTGGGAGGTCACCGGCGTGCTGGGCATCCGGGACGCCGGCGCTGCGGTGCGGGCCGGATTGGTGCACTACAACAACGCAGCTGACGTAGACAGGCTGCTCGCGGGCGTGGCTGAGCTGGGCGGCTAGGGAGGCCGGTTACCTCCATGCGGCGGGGGAAGAATTCCTGCTGTCTAGGGTCAGTTACGCCAGCCTGCAGCGGGTCGGGTGAATCACCGACCACTAGCTGCGGGGGCTTCGGATCATCCGGAGCGACACCAAGTGCCGCGGCCACCCAGCTGCGTGCGGATTCGGGTGATCCGCGGCAATACCGGGGGGAGCGGACATGGGCACCATGGATCAGATCACTGCCAAGCTCGGCGGCAAGCAAGGCAGCGACGGCGGCGTTGCCTCGCTGCAGAAGCTCGTCAGCTCCAGCGGAGGACTGCAGGGGCTGACCTCGAAGCTTGCCAGCTCCGGGCTCGGACAGCAGGTTCAGTCCTGGGTCGGGCACGGCGACAATCAGCCGGTCAGCGGCAGTCAGGTGCAGCAGGCCATGGACCCTGGCCAGATCAACTCGATGGCCAAGCAGGCCGGGATGACACCGGAGGAGACCTCCGATCACGTGGCGCAAGCGCTGCCGCACATGGTGGATCAGGCAACGCCGGAAGGGCAGATGCCCGCGCCGCCGAACGATCCGTTCAGCAAGGGCATGGAGTCGGTGAAGCGGATGCTGAAGCTCTGACTTCCACGCGCCACGCGCCGGGCCGCGGCCGGACCAGACGGAACGGGTCCGGCCGGACTCGGCACCTCGCGGCGCGGCATGGATGGTCCCCAAGGACCATGACGCCGGTGCATGGGTGCCTCGTTACTACCGCTCGGACAGTAGCAACGGGCCACCCATCGGGCTGAACTTCCAGGCAGCCTCGCAGGCGTCTCGGTGGACGCTCACGACCGGCCAGCCACGGCAGAACCAGCTGATTAGCTCGCCGCGGCGGGGGAGTAGCGGTAGACCCGGGTGTCCCGCTGGACGAAACCCGCCCGCTCGTAGAGGTTTCCGGCCGCCACCCGGGCCGGCCGTGTAGTCAGGTCGACAGAGCGAGCTCCGGCTTTCATCGCCCGGTTGACCGCCTCGCGGACGAGCGCGCTGCCGGTGCCCTGCCGGCCGGCGGCGGCGTCGACGACCACGTCCTCGATCCAGGCGCGCGTGCCGGTGGGGATACGGAAGACGACCAGGCTCAGCGAGCCGATGATTGCGTCGCCGCTGCGAGCGAGCAGCACCGTGACCGCAGGTGACGCCACGATCTCGCGGAGCGCGGTCGCGTCCACGGGGCTCGCGGAGGTCGAGAGCTGCGGGACCAGCCGGGCGAACGCCTCAACCACATCGTCTGTGACCTCGCGAAGTTCCTCGATAGCGATCGCCATGACGGCGACCATACCCGGTCCGCTATCAGGAGACGCCGGCGGCGCGCAATGCGGCTGCGATGCCGGCCGCAGCCACGATCACGACCAGGAACGGGGCTCGCAGCAGCAGCGCGATGAAGGCAGCGCCGAGACCGGCGAACCGGGCCGGGTCCAGGTCGATCGCATGGCCGCTGGTCGCCGACTGCACCGCAGACAGCGCCGCCAGCAACGCCACCGGGACGAGTTCGGCGAACCTGCGTACCCGCGGGCCGGCGAGCAGCCGCTGCGGCACTGTCAGCCCGGCTAGCTTGAGGCTGTAGCACCCGGCCGCCGTGGCGAGCACCGCTATCCATGTCGCCGTCACGGCAAACTCCCGGCCGCCGTGTCGCTGTCCGCCGTGTCGCTGTCCGCCGTGTCGCTATCTGCCGCGTGGGTAGCTGCCGCGTGGGTAGCTGCCGTGCCGGAGGCGGTGGGACTCGCCAGCGCGCCCGCCAGCGCCGCGACAGCGGCCAGGATGACCGGTACTCCGACGGGGAGCACCGCCGTGGTCGCGAGCGCGATCCCGGCGCCGCCCAGCGCGACCACCCGCTCAGTCCGGCCTGCCCGCAGCCGCGGGTAGATGAGCGCGAGAAATGCGGCCGGCCCCACCACGTCGAGGCCGAACGCCTGTGGTGAGCCCACTCGCCCGGCGCCGATTGCTCCGGCCAGCGTGGCGACGTTCCACGTCAGGTACAGCATGCCGAACGTGGCCGTGAACGCCTTGCGGCCCGATACCGGATCGGCCTGTGCCAGCGTCATCGCCGTGGTCTCGTCGATGACACCGAGCGCGGCGAGCAGCCGGCGCGGGCCACGCGGCCGGAGCACGTCCGCCAGCCGCAGACCATACAGAGTGTTACGGCTGCCGAGCAGGATCGCGCCCGCCGTGCCGGCCAGCAGACTGCCGCCAGCCGCGACGACACCGGCGAGCGCGAACTGTGAGGCCCCGGTGAACGCCAGCAGGCTCAGAGCAGAGGCTTGCCACGCGGTCAGGCCGGAGCTGACCGCCGCGGCGCCGAACGCCACCCCGGACACGCCGACAGCCAAGCCCAGGCCGACGCCATCCCTGACGGGGCGAGCCGGGCGGGCTTGAGCCTCGGCGACGGTCTGCGTCGGCATGACTGCGACGGTACGGGGACCAGCCCGTCGGGTCTTGAACGTTCTTGCCCGTGCTCAGCTGGCCGGTCGCAACGTCAGGCGTTCGCGCTGGTAGGCCGCTGGGGGGACACCGACCACCCGTTTGAAGTGCCGGGTCAGGTGCGCCTGGTCGGCGAAGCCGATCTGCGCCGCGACCTCGGCGGGTGCGAGCCCGCGGTCCAGCAGCCGCCGAGCGTGCCGCACTCGCAGCTGGTTCAGGTACGCGTGCGGTGGCATGCCAGTCTCCCGGCGGAAGGCCCGCAGCAACGCGAACTGGCTGAGTCCCGTCATCGTGGCCAGCTCTGCGAGGCTCGGCGGGTCCGCGAGCCGCTGCGGCAGCAGGTCGCGCACCGCCCGCACGCTCGCCGGCGACCGGCTCGGGGCCACGCTTCCGGCGCCCGGCGGGGCCGCAGAGTGCGCCCGCAGCAGCCGAGTCAGCGCCGCCGTCAGCAGGGTTGAGGAGGCGAGCCGGTCGCCATGCTCGGCAGCCTGGTGGGCCTGCCGGAGCAGCGCGGCCGTGGCTGGGTCGTACAGCACCGTGTCCGGGAACCACGGGGTGCCCCGGCGCCAGCCGAGTTCCGCGGCAACGCTCGTGACGACGCTGACCTCCGGGTAGAGCACCCGGTAAGTCCAGCCGGATGGCGTCGCGGCCTGGCCGGTGTGGACAACGTCGGGGTTCAGGAGCGCAACGCCGCCCGGCCCGGCCCGCTGCAGCGTGCTGCCGTAGTCGAACTCCTCCACGCCGGCTTCGATCAGTCCGAACGTGTAGGTTTCGTGCGCGTGCCGTCCGTACCGGTGTGTCACGAACCGCGCGCGGAGCAGGTCTACTCCGTCGACGGCGGCGTGCTGCCAGTACCGCGCAACCTCGGTGGCCATATGGCCATGACTACCTGATCCGGGGCGCGAGGCCAAGCGGCTTTCCGACGGCAGGCTTTTCCCGAGACGGTCATCGCTACCAGGTGGCCACAGTCGGCTCCGCGCATGAGCGCGAGAGACGGATCGGGCTCTCGGCGGCTGGTAGTCAGGACTCCTGCGGCGCTGCGTCCGCAGGCTGGGGGATAGTCGGCTCCGTTCCCTCCCCGGTGGGGGATCCGACCTGGTCAGCTGCCGCGCCCACGGCCACGCTCGCCTCACCGGCCCGGTACCGGGTGAAGGCGGGCAGCGTCACGGCGATGACGCCGGCCAGCACGACGGTAGCCAGGCCGCCGGACAGGGCCCCGATCGTCGGGGAGGTGAGCGAGCCGACGGCGCCGGACTCCAGCCGGCCGAGCGAGTCACCCGCCGCCCCGATGACATACTCGGCGGCCGTGAGGCGGCCGCGGAACTCGTCGGTGGTGATGGCCTGGACGATCGTCCCGCGCAGCACGACGGTGAAGGTGTCCGCGGCGCCGGCCACGGCCAGCAGGCCGAGCACCAGCCACAGGGTGCGTGCTAGCGCGAACCCGGCGAACGCCGCACCCCAGATCGCGACCGCGCACAGCATGACCGTGCCCTGGCGGGAGAGGTGGCCAAGCGGTCCGGTGAGCGCCGCGCTGACCAGGCCGCCCACCCCGATTGCAGTCAGGAACAAGCCGAGCGTCGTGGGATCCCCGCCGAATCGCTCGGCGTTGATGGCCGGGAAAAGCGCGAGGGGCAGGCCGAAGACAGTGGCGTTCAGGTCGGCCAGAAAGGCGCCGGCCACGACCGGGCTGCGGCGCAGGAAACCGAGGCCTTGCGCGATCGCGCGGGGACCTGGCCTGGCGGCGCCGGGCCGAGGGGGCATCGCCGGCAGCCGGGCCACGCCGTAGAAGGAGGCCGCGAAGCTGACTGCGTCGAGGATGTAGCAGGCCTGCAAGTGGCCGCCGAACGCGGCGGTGATGACTCCGGCAAGGGCCGGGCCGGCGATGAGCATGACCTGGAAGCTGACCCGGTTGAGCGCCAGGCCGGCGGCGAGCTGACCGGCCGGCAGGAGGTTCGGTACAAACGTGCGCCGGGCTGGCTGGTTGATGGCTGATAGCGCGGAGGAAACGGCGACCAAGACGTAGAGCAGCCAGACGGACGAGATTGCCGCCACCGCCTGGGCCGCGAGTGCCGCGGACACCGCCGCCTGGCCGCAGGTGGTAAGCAGGACCACAGTGCGCCGGTCCACTGCGTCAGCCAGCGATCCGCCGAACAGGCCGATGGTGAGCGTGGGCACGAGCATGGCGACGCCGAGTGCGCCGACCGCGAATGAGGACCTGGTGATGTCGTAGACCTGCAGCGGAACGGCGAAGCTGGTGAACGCGCTGCCGATCGCGGACAGCGTCGTTCCGGCCCACAGCCTGCGGAACTGCGGAGACTCCCGCAGCGGCGTTATGTCGGTGAGCAGACGTGAGGCGACGGACATGCCGCGTGCCTTAGCCCACGTGCCTGGCCGCGGCGAGCGCTGCCGTGAAGTCGGGGTGCGCTTTTGCCCACGCGGACTCGACGATGCGCTGCCGGAACGGGCGCCGCGATAGCGCCGCCGCGATGGCGGGCACCAGCTCGGACAGCGGGAACGGCAGTTCGTCGTCCATCTCCGCGGCGGCCGACGCGGTGGCCGCCCACTCCGACTCGATCTTCGGCAGCAGTGCGCGCGCCTTGTCGGTCAGATGCACGACGCGCTGTCTGGCGTCTTCACCGGGCCGCAGTTCAACGAAGCCGCGGCTAGCCATCTGAGTGACGGTCTGGCTGGCGGCCGAGTGCGTCACCGCGATCGCGCGAGCTACCTCGCTGATCGGGACCGGGCCGAGCGCGACCAGCGCCCGGACGATCGGACTGAATCGTGGCCGGTACTCGGGCGTGCCGAGATCTGCCAGCACCGTCCCGATGTCGTCGTCCATCTCGTCGAGCACGTGCCGCAGCAGGGTGCCGAGCCCGACGAGCGAGTCGGCCGTGCCGGTGCGTGGCTCAGTCATGACGGGCGCTCGCGGCGGCGAAGGAGTCCGTGGCGGTGACGATCGCGGACAGCAGCCGGTCGCTGCCGCCATGCCCCGCGTCGTCGATGAGCACGAGATCACTGCCCGGCCAGCAGCCACGGGGTGCCCACGAGATTGGTAAGGTCCAGGGTTCCCTGGATGAGCGTGGCGGGAACGGAGGCGAGTCGGTTCGCCTCCGCCAGCAGTACGCCGTCCGGGAGGAGGAAGTGGTCGTTGCTCCAGTAGTGAGTGACGATGCGGGTGAACGCCATCCGGAATCCCGGATCGTCGTAGCGCGAGTTGTGGCCGTACATGGGCAGCATGGCTTCCTCCCAGTCGCACCAGTCACGCGCGGCCTTCTCCCGCACGGCCAGGTTGGGATGCCGGAGCTGGCGGCTGTACGCGGCTGCCAGGCTGCCCTCTCGGCGATCGACAGGAACGCCGTCGCGGAATCGGCGCCAGGCGTCAGGGAACAGCGCGCCGAGACCGCTGGTGAACAGCTCGACCTCGGCTTGCCGACCGGTGCCCAGGCCGGTCAGCACGGCTTCTGACACCTTGTCGGTGTGCTGCTCAGCGTAGGCGAGGGCCAGCGCCGAGCCCCATGACCAGCCGAATATCAGCCAGCGCGAGACGAGCAGATGCTCGCGAAGTCGCTCGATGTCGGCTATCAGGTGGGCGGTCGTATTGGCCGCGAGGCTGACCGAGGGATCAGCCGCATGTGGCGAGCTACGGCCGCAATTGCGCTGATCGAAGAGCACAATCCGATACGCGTCCGGATCGAAATACCTGCGCATGCTCGGTGCGCATCCCGAGCCGGGTCCGCCGTGCAGCACCAGGGCTGGTTTGCCGTCAGGGTTACCGCACGCCTCCCAGTAGATGCGGTTGCCATCGCCGACGGCGAGCATGCCGCGGTCGTACGGCTCGATTTCGGGATAGCGGCTCCGCACCGCTGACGCTGCCACCTGAGGCACCCCTCGCGTTGGCCGATATCTATTAGCACTATAACAGTGCTTATAGATTTACGGAGCTTGAGCGAGCGGTTTGCAAGGGGAGGTCTGACCCGAGGGTCAGGATCGCGCCACGCTGGTCGGCGGTGCCGTTCTGGTCAGCCCACGCTGGCCTGGTTAGCCGGTGCTGGCCTGGTTAGCCGGGGCCGGTCTGGCCGGGTGCTGCCGGGCTGGCCGGTGTCAGCGGCGCGACCGCGGTGAGCCGCTGTGCGCCAGGTGCTCCACGACGGCGTCCGGACCGGGGAAGACCAGCCGCGTGTGGCCGTCGTCAAAGCGCACGAGGTAAGGAGGCGCGCCTTCGGCCCCGTGGACCTCGACGATCTCACCGGCGTGCTCGGCCTGGCCTACCACCTTGCCGTGCACATGCAGTCGGTCGCCGACCGCTGCCTGCATGGCGCCCACCTCCTCCTCGCTCGCGCACACCGCCGTGGCAATGCCGCGAGCGCTGCTCACTGGCCAGTACACCTCTACCCAGGGGCGTAGGCGATCACCCACCGCTCATAACCCCTCGCTGTCAGCTATACCGGGCCTTCCGCGGCTCGGCAAGGCCTCCTGCATAGAAGTGGCGCGCCGAGTCGAGGAGATCGTCAAGCGGCGGCCACCAGGGCCCGTGCTCAAGCGACCGGAGCGTGTCCAGCAGGCTCGCGGTGAGTGCAGGTCCGGTGGCCGGGTCAGCGGCGCGGTACGCGACGCCCGCGAACGCAACTCGGCGCGGCCGCGCGGCTCGCAACGGGCCCAGGTAAAGATCAGGGCCGGGCTCACTGTCGTCAGCCGGGGCCACGACAACGTAGTAATCCGGCAGCTCGAACTGCTTGCCCCGCCACGCGGACAGGGTGTCCGCGGTCTGTGCCTCGAAGTTTTCGACGGCACCCGGCCCGCTTGCCACGTCCCACATGTCACGCCAGGCAGAAGCCACGCCTGCCAGCGGGTCGCTCGCGACCACGACGTAAGTAGCCCGGCGTCGGGCCGCCTCGCGCAGGTCCCGCGCGCCCTGGTCCCAGCTCGACAGGGCAGCTCCCTCGCCTGCGGTGGATTGGTCTGTCCTCGTCGGCCGTCTGCTACCGACCGGCCCGTTGGGCCGGGCCGACGCTGCGCCACCGGGCGACTCGGACGAGGACGTTCTCACCACGGAGACGTTCCCGGGCTCCGCGAGCGCGGCAAGCAGCCCGGTAGGCAGGCGGCCCACCAGGGCAATCACCGTCGATGACTCGCGCCGCATCGGCATGATCCTAAGCCGTCGGTCGGCCGATCCGGCTAACACCGCGCAGCCATGGCAGGTCAGCGTCAGCGGCTCGGGAACGCCGACCCCACAGGTCGCCGGACAGCGCCACCGGCTCGCGCCACCGGCTCGGACCGTCGGCGGGCTCACACCGGGCGAGTCACGCGGGCGGGCCTACCCCCTGCCGGCGCCGCCCGACCACAGCTGGCGCGTCTGCTCAGCGCAGCCTCTTGACGCTGCTGACCGAGCAGGGTTAGCGTCGCGGGTGAAACAAATAGGAAACTTTCCTATTTGTTTGCTCTGTGTCGTCCGGACGTCCCCGATTACCCCGCTCGCACTAACCAAGGGATCCGCGCATGAGACGATTCACGCCCATCTGGACCGGCCTGGCGGCCACCGCCGCCGCGGTGGTCACACTTGGCTTCGCGGCCAGTGGCGCTAGCGCTGCAGTCGGTAGCGGCCCCGCGAGGCCGTTGCCCTACCGGGTTTTCGCCCCGTACTTCGAGACCTACGACCTCACTGCTGGCGGCCTCGCCGCGCAGTCGCGGGAGTCTGGCGCAAAGTTCCTGTCGCTCGCGTTCCTCCAGACCGCGACGGCCGGATCGTGCACCGCCGACTGGGACGGCGACCCAACCCAGCCCATCGGATACGCAAGCTTTGGCCGCGACATTGCCGCCATCCAGGCGCGAGGCGGGAACGTCATCCCGTCGTTCGGCGGCTACACCGCGGACACCACGAACACGGAGCTGGCCGATAGCTGCACCAGCGTGCCCGCGATCGCCGCGGTGTACGAGAGCCTCATTACCACCTACCACGTCTCCCGAATTGACCTCGACGTCGAAGCCGACTCGGTCACCAACACTGCCGGAATTAACCGAAGGAACGAGGCCATCGCGCTCACCGAAGCCTGGGCTGCGGCGCACCACCGGCAGATCCAGTTCTCCTACACGCTGCCGACCTTCCCCACCGGGCTGCCGCCCGCCGAGCTGGCCGTGCTGCAGAACGCAGTCGCCGACGGGGCCCGGATCAGCACCGTCAACCTGCTCACGTTCGACTACTACATCGGCACTGCACAGGACATGCTGGCAGACACCGAGACGGCCGCCGCGGGCCTCGTCAGCCAGCTGCAGACGCTGTATCCGGACGCGGCAGCGAGGCAGCTGTGGCACATGGTCGGCGTGACTGAGATGCCCGGCATCGACGACTACGGCACGGACGAGACCTTCACGACGGCGGACGCACCTGCGCTGCTGCACTGGGCCGAGCGCCAAGGGATCGGAACGCTGTCGTTCTGGGCGCTACAGCGGGACAACGGCAGCTGCCCTGGCACCAAGGGCGCAGGCGCCTGCTCCGGCGTGAGCCAGCCTGACTGGTACTTCAGCCACGTGTTCGAGTCGTTCAGCAGTTAGTACCCATAGTCGCGCGCCGGCCGACCGGGCCGGGCGAGCAGCGGGCGCTCTCGTCGAGAGAGCTGTCCGCACCCGCCCAGCCCGGTCGTGTCGCGCCGCGTCCCGATCCCTTCGGCTCGCACCTCGCACCTCGCACCTCGCACCTCGCACCTCGCACGTCGCACCTCGCGTCCCGGCCCGGTGAAGACGGCCACCACGCCGGGGGCCTCCAGCGCGGCGCTCGGCTCGCCGATGCGAGCAACCCGTTGCCGAGTGGCCGCATGACGCTGGTCTAACCTGCCGCACATCAAGCCGCATCGACCGATGAGAGTCGGCTAGGAAGGGCAGGCTCGTGATGACCTCCACCGCGCTGCTGGTCATGGACGTACAGCAGGGAATCGTGAGTCGCTTCGGCGATGATGCGGACTACCTGCCGCGGCTGTCGGCGGCGATCTCCGCTGCGCGCGCGGCCGGCATCGGGGTGATCTACGTGGTGGTCGGATTCCGGCCCGGCTACCCCGAGGTCAGTGAGCGCAACAAGAGCTTTGCCACCATCGCCGGGACCGGCCGGTTTACTGATAGCGACCAAGACGCCCGCATTCACCCCGCCGTTGGCCCGGCCGCGGACGACGTGATCGTTGTGAAGCGTCGCGTTTCCGCCTTTGCCGGCAGCGACCTTGACGTGGTGCTGCGTTCCAACGGGGCCGATCACCTCGTGCTGGCAGGTATCGCCACCAGCGGCGTCGTGCTGTCCACCGTCCGCCAGGCGGCCGACCTGGACTACCGCCTGACAGTCCTCTCCGACGGATGCCTGGATGGCGACCAGGAGGTGCATCGCGTGCTCACCGAGAAGGTCTTTCCGCGCCAGGCCGAGGTCACCGACATCGCCACCTGGACCACACGGCTGGGTTAGCCAGGCGTACCTCACGTGCCGGCCGGCACGGCGTAGGTCAGACTGCTGCCGACCCCGCATTCACGTGGAGCGTGCGATGGCGCAGATCGAGGAGGCCGAGCTGCTGGCTGCGTGCCGGTCCGGCAGCGTGCTGGATGGCCGCGACGGCGGCGACCGCCGGCCCATTGACGCGGCGTTACTGCGCCGGTTCTGTCGTCAGCTGAAAAATGACATCGATCCGCGCGGCATCCGGGTCGCCCACGCGACTGTCGTCGGCCAGCTGGACCTGGCCGGGCTGGATATACCGTTCCCGCTGAGCTTCGATGACTGCGAGTTCGACGCCGCACCGGTCGTCGAGGGCGCGCAGTTGTTCGGTCTGTCAGTGACGCGCAGTCCTCGCCTGCCCGGTCTGCTGGCGAACGGGCTGCGGGTACGGCGCGACCTGGACCTCTCTGGCTCGCTGGTCACGGGTGCGCACAAGACAGTCGCGAGCACGTCGCAGACATCAGCGATCTGGCTATGCGAGTCGGACATCGGCGGCCGACTGCTGTGCATCGACACCGTCATCGACGGGCTAGGCGGCCGGACTTTGCAGGCTGACCGCGTTCATGTTGGCGGCACCGTCAGATTTCTGCACAGCTTCAGCGCCACCGGAGAGGTCAGGCTGATCGGCGCTCGCATTGACGGGTCGCTTGACCTCGTCGGCGCTCACCTTGACGGCCGTGCTGGTGCCGCGCTCGACCTCGGCGAGGCGGCTGTCGAAGGCAGCGTCTTTATCATCGCGGACCAGTCGGGGCGCCGGCCAGTTATCCTCGGCCAGATCGACATGGCCCGTACCCGGATCTCGGGGCTGCTGCTGATCCGCGACGCGACGCTGGAGGATGCCGGCGCGGCGGCCGCCGGCGGCTACGCGAGGTCTGCTGCACCGGGATGCGCGCTGCGAGCCCCGCGGCTGTCGGTCGGCGCTGAAGTGGCGCTGGAGGGTCAGTGCCTCATCACCGGGTCGGTGGACTTGTCGATGAGCGAGCTGAGCGGCGTCACGATCGGCGGGAGTTGCGTGCTGACCGCACCTGGCCGCACCGCCCTCAACCTCACCAACGCGGAGCTGGGCGCCGATCTGCGCCTTGAGGCCGGCTCCACCGTCAACGGCACGGTCCGGTTGCCTGGTGCGGTCATCCATGGCGCGCTCGTGATCCGCGGCACAATTTCCAGTCCGGAGCGGCGGTCTTGCGTCGGCGCTACCGCTCTGGTCGTCGACGGTGACGTCGATCTCTCGGACATACGCGTCACGGGCGGTCGGGTGAACTTTCGCAGCGCGAGGCTCGGCAGTGTGCATGCCGACGGTGCGCGGCTTGATAACCCTGGCGGCTACACCCTCAGCCTCAATCAGACGCTGGTCCAGGGCTCTGTCCGGCTGGTCGACGGGTTTACCTCCACCGGCCTCGTGGTGCTGAACCGGTGCACGATTGACGGTCGCCTGGTATGCACCGGCGGCTCATTCGCCTGCCCCGGGCCGGCCGACCGTAACGAGCATGGTCACGCGATCGAGGCGATATCGGCCACCGTCCGGGGCGGCATGGACCTGGGCTGGTCCGCGGTCACTCCCAGCGTCGACTTCACCGACGCCACCACGACGTTCCTGGCGGATGATCCGGCCACCTGGCCGGACCGCTTTACCATCTCCGGCTTCCGCTACGAGCGGTTCGAGCAGCCCCAGGGCAGGCCGCGCGCCCGCGTGTGGGACCAGGGAGCCCGGTGTGCGTGGCTGGGTCGGCAGAGCGCCTACGACGCGAGCCCGTACGAGCAGGCCGCGCGCGTTTTCCGGCAGCACGGCTACGCGGCGGGTGCCGAGGAGATCCTGATGGCGCAGCGCCGCGGTGCCTGGCAGGTCGGTCGGACCAGCCGTGTCCTGCCGGGCAGGCTTCTCGATGGCGTGTTCGCCACGATTGGCTACGGCTACCGGCCCTGGCGCGTGCTCTGGGCGCTGGCCACGCTCCTGGTCCTCGTCGTCGTCTCGCTGGAATTCCCCGCGACCCAGGCGACGCTCAGGGCCAACAACGGCAACGGCGACGTCTATTCGACCAGCGGGCTGGTCAGCACCGGCGCAGGCGCGCCGGTCCGGGGCACACAGACTGCGGCAGGCTCGGCGCGCCCGGACGCGTGCGGCGACGGCGAGGTGCGCTGCTTCAACCCAGTGCTCTATGCGGTCGACACGGTGGTGCCGCTGATCTCGCTCGACCAGAGATCAACCTGGTATCCGGATCCGCACGCAACGGATGGCACGCTGCTGCTCTGGTGGCTCAACGCGGCGACTCTGCTCGGCTGGCTGCTGTCCTCGATCTTCGTACTGTCGCTCGCACGGCTTGCCCGCAGCCCGTAGACGTGTCGCGGCGTTAGTCCCGCAGCGTGGCGTCTGTGTCGGTACCGGACAGCCTGGCAAGCGCCTCGCGCGCCTCCTGCGCAATCGGCGGCGGCAGCTCAAGCGAGAGCACGTGCCGCAGCGCGACATCGTATGCGGCGTCAAGCGCCCGCTCGGCCGGAACGGATACGTCGGGCACGACGCCGGTGCCCTCCCAGTTCGTGCCCGTGATCGGGTTAACCGACCTGCTGTGCGGCACGGAGATCGCCATGGTCGGGCTGAGCGGGCGCGTGCCGGTCGGGTGCGCCCCGCCGCCGGTAGTCTCGCCGAAGAGCGTCGCGCGGCCAAGCGCCTGCAGTGTGTAGCAGAAGTCCTCACCGCCGGAGAACGTCTCGTGGCTGGTCAGCAGGTAGACCGGCTTGTCCAGGTAGAGCGGGCCCGGCACATAGGGCAGACTCCAGAACTGCCTGGTCTCACCCGTCTCGGCAGCGTAGATGTCGTTGAAGTGCGTTCCGGGTCCGTCGAACAGGTAGCTGCACCAGAACACGACGCCGTCAGGCGATCCGCCACCGTTGCGCCGCAGGTCGATGATGAGCGCGTAGGTACCTGTCAGCAGTTCCATCGCGGCGGCGATAGCAGGGCCCGCATTCTGGGGCAGGGCCACGCGGCGTAGGTCCAGATAGCCGACGTTCCCTTCGAGCCGCTCAACCCGGTGAATGCCGAAGTTGTCCAGTCGGCCCATGACACGCATGTCCTGCCTGGCCTTGTCCCGGCCGCCTGGCTGGCCCGCGGGCCGGTGGCGCGGGCGCATGTGTTCTGGAAGCGTCCGCACCCGCAGGTGCTTGTCTGCGCACACGTCGCGCAGCTGGCTTGTGAGCCGATCGGCCAGGGCGGCCTCGTCTAGGTCGTCGTACTCACCGGCCTCGACCCTTGCCTCGATCGCCGCGGCGGCCTGCTCACCGCGGTCCGGGAACACGTACCTCGACCGCACGATCGAAGCCGCTGTCTGCGCGATCTCGCGCGGTGGCACCGGCTCCGCCGCGAGTTCCGGGTCGTGCGCCATCGTGATTCGCGGGGCGGTGCTGGCATCGGCGTCGTCAGTGGTGAACTCCAGCAGCCTGGCTGGCGGCAGCCGGAGCGACAACTCCCGTCGGAGTCGCCGCATGGCGCCCTCGTGCTGCTGTGCCCAGGTTTCCAGGGAGTGCTCGCCGCCGTCCGGCTCAGCTGGGCCGATAAAGACCCGGACGAGCAGCTCGTCCGGACCAACCCGCGGGTCGTCTCCCTCGGCCAGCAGCACGGCCCGCTGCACAGTGCCAGCCGGGAAGCGGGCCACTATCTCATCACTGACCTGGCGCTCCAGCCGCGCCTTTTCCGCGTCTTCCACTGCCAGCCCCCGTTTGCGACCCAGCCCGAACACGCCACCGCTCGCTAGACGTTGCTTCGGCCCGAAAGGTTCCCGTTGACCGTGAGCTGCGCGGTTATGCGCAGACGATCCCGGTCACGCGGGCCACTTCGACTCAGAAACGGCTGAGGCTGGATGTCGGGGCAACCCCGGCGCGGCGCAGATAGCGAACACTGCGAGGGGAGAGGGTGAGCGGGGGCATGCTCGTGATGGCCCACGCCATCGCGTCCTCTTCGGCCGCCGCGAACACCGGTCGTTCGGCTTCCGCGCCCAGCCGTGCTGACGTCGACGCAATCGTCTGCACGGAGGCGCCTAGCCCCCCAACGATGCAGGCAATTGACGTCCAGACCTTGCCGGCGCCCTCGAGATAGCGCCCCGCCAGGAACAGCGTGCCGAAGAGCGCCACTGCAATGCACAGCAGGGCGAACCAGTAATGCCGGACTACGCCGCGGGCAATCGCGCCGGTACGGCGCAGCGCTGTCTCTCCTGCTGAGACGTAGCCCTCCGGGGTCAGCAGTCCCGACGTTGCCAGCTCCCCGGTGAGGAGCATCAGCCAGACATCGCCCTGCGGCAGCAGGTAGTCGAGCATGATTTGCGCGGTCGGCGGCTCCGTCTTGTGCCTGAGCAGCCGCGGCAGGCGCGGCTGCTGGCTCGACTCGTGCGTGGCACCGCTCTTATCGACCGTCACAGCAGCAAGATCGCTCCATCGGCCGATCGAGCCGGCCACGACCGCGGCGGTCACCGACGGGAACTCGGGCGAAAGAGTCAGCAGCCATTCCTGGAGCTTCGCGATGCGGCGCCGGTCCAGCTGCGCCTCGAGGCCGTCCGCGCCGCCACCGGGCGGGTTCGCAGTATCGCGCAGTGATCGGCCTAGCTCGTAGGCGAGCTGCAGCTCGGGCTGGTTGGCCGTGAGCGCGGTCAGGATGGCGAGGTTGAGGGACTCCAGGATCGTCTTCCGTGTGTGCTGCTCCACTCCGTCGTCACCGCGAGGAATCTCGGAAATCCTGGCCGAGCCGGCGAAGTCCGGCAGTAGCCACGCCAGCAGATGGCGCAGCCGAGCCAGCTCCAGCGTCCTGCGTTCGGCGGGCACTAATTCGTTAACGGTCGGCAGCTCGGACAGGCGATATGAGGGATCGCTGGGGATGGTTCCGTAGAGCACCGCCATGGTCCATCCGGTGTAGAGCGCAACCTGCACCGGCGTCAGCGCTGGTCCCGGCAGAGCAGCCGGCAACGCTACGACGTCACCACTGGTGGGCACGAGAGACGCCTCGGACAGCTCGGTCAGCTGGCTGACAGCTGGATGCCCCTTGCCCACGACCGTCGCGGCGTCGTTCGCTGGTTCGGCGACCGCAGCGCCCCCTAGGTCATTCTCCTCTGCCACCGGAACCCCCCTTTCAGGCCCTCGGGCTGATATCAGCCCCAGGGATAAACGGATGAGAGCACTGACTCGCGCTATTGTCCATGCCATTGCCTGGCTGGCGCAGGAAGTTTCGGCGGAGTCAGGAAATGGGGCGGACTGTCGAAGTCCACAGCGTCAAGCGGATCCGTTGCGGCGGCGTCCCGCCTGGTCAGCGGCGGGAGGTTCCATTTCCGTTCGATGAGCTTGAGTATCGACGTGTGGTCGTAGACCGTACTTGTCACGTATCCCTGTTTGGCATAGGGCGAGACGATCACTGCGGGGACCCGGAAGCCCAGCCGGTCATAGGTGGTAGGTCCGTCGTCAGCCGCCCGGAGTTGCTTGGCGTAACTGGTGAAGGAGAGGATCAGCCGCAGAAATGGGTTGCGCTCCAGCAGGCTGTGGCCCGGCACGTCGTCCGGCTCTACGGCCGGGGGCGGGTCGACATGATCGAAGTAGCCGCCGTGTTCGTCGTACAGCCAGATCAGCAGGGTCTTGGGCCATCCCTTGCCATTCATCACGGCGTTGATCACCTTGGCCGCGAATCCTTCGCCAACGTGAATATCCTGCGGGTTCTCCTCGGAGCACGAGCCAAAGTCGGGATCGACGATGCTGACCGCGGGCAGCTTTCCCGCCCTGGCTAGTTGCCAGAAAGACGCGATCGGGCGCAGGTGGTTGATCGATCGCAGCAAACCGAGCGGGTAGAGACCAGCGGTAGTTTGCAGCTTGCTCTCGAGCGCCGGGACGAGCTGCGGGAAGGCCGCCGCCACGACTGCCCCGAGTACGCGCAGGGCGTTCAGTCCAGAAGCGCGTGACAGCAGGCGCCAGTTAACCCGGATCGGCGACACGTGATGGTAGTTGGCCCAGCTAATCCCGTGCGCGGAAAGCAGGTCGAAGATCGTGCCTGAGGCAGGGTAGTCGACCATGCCGAACGGCAGGTCGTCGATGAGCCCGTGCGCCGTGCCCGAGATCATGAACCGCCGGTTGGGAAACGTGGGGCCCAGGCACGAACAAAACCAGCGGGTTGCTAACGGGAACGTCCTCGCTAGTCCGTAGTAGAACGGCAGGTCGTTCCTGTCCCAATAGGTCATTGCTATCGAGGCGTCCCGGCCGGGGATGGTGCGTTCGATGCTCTGGACAAAGCCGTCGCACCGGCCGTCAGCCCACTGGATGTGAGAGGCATTCCAGGTCTGCGTCGGAATGCCGGCCTTCTGTCTGGTGCCATCGAAGTGATGCATCCGGACGGCCGTGCCGTCCTCCGCCTTGTTCGTCGATGACGGCATGCCTTGCGCATCGCGCGGCAGTCCATCTCCGCGACCCTCGAGCATCCCTAAGTAGTTGTCGTAGGAATGGTTTTCCATCATCAGGATCACTATGTGCTCGATTTGCGGCAGCCGGTCGGTGCCTATCGGAACGGTGCCCTCTGGGCGCGCTCCAGGACCTGCGCCGCGCCGCGCCAGCCTGCGTTTGGCAGCGGCTTTTTCTATTCGGTCAAGCATGCGGTCAGCCTGTCATAACCAGGGCACGAGTGATAGCAGCTCACACCGCCTAGGCGGGCGCAGGCGCTGACCCATTGGCCCCGCGCGGATCGGCGCGGCCGGGCCGTCCCGACATCATCATCGGGACGGCCCGGCTGTCCGCCAGGTCTGCCGGGTGGCCAGGCCGACAGTCGTTATGTGCGCTTGTCCTCCTCGGGCTCCTCGCGCCGCCCGGAGGCTCTCGACCACTCCTGCTCGGCCCTCCGGACCAGGTGCTCGGCGCCTACTAGCAGCGAGTCGGCGCGCTGCCAGGCTCGGTCAAGCCGCTCGCGGAAGCGGTCCGTCCGCTCTGCGCCCTGCTCCGCCCACCTGGCTTCGTGCCGCGCCCAAGCGCCTCGCCTGGCGGCCTGGTCGGCCAGATCCTGGGCCTCGTCGGCTAGGTTCTGGGCCTGGTCGGCCAGCTCCGCCAGCTCATCAGCACGCTCCTGGCCCTCGTCCGCCCGCTCTTCGGCCAGGTCGGCGTCCTCCTGCGCACGTTCGGCGTCCTCCTGCGCTCGCTGGGCACGCCGTTCGGCGCGTGCTGCACGGCCGTGCGCGTTCTTCGCTTCCTGGCGCAACGTGCCGAGCTCACCTGTGCTCGTCTGCCCGACCGCCAAAAAAACGGCCTCGTCCGCGAGGTCAGCCCGCTCTCGCGCCAGCTCAGCTTCCTCCTCCGCATGCCCGGCTGCCTCCTGGCTCCGGTCGGCGTTCTGGCGGGCGCGGTCGGCTGCCAGCCTTAGCTGATCCGCGTGCTGCTGGGCGAGGTCAGCGCTGTCAGCGACGTCAGCGCTGTCCTCGACGTCCGGCCGCCGCAACGGGTGGTCGGACTCGTGCGGGGACGAACTCGGTGGCAGCACCGGCGATGGCGGTGGTACAGGCCTGGGTGGCGATATCGGCCGAAGCGGCGTGAGCGCCCGCAGAGGGGCGAGCTGCGCGGCCCCCGACCCCGCCCGCCCCGCACCCGTGTCAGTGGCCACTGGCTCCGTGGCCATCAGTTCCGTGGCCATCAGTTCTGTGGCAACTGGCTCCGATGCCATCAGCTCCGTGGCGCCCATGTCCGTAACGCCCGTCGTGCGGCTGTCGGCGGCGTTCTGGTCCTGTGCTCCGATCACGGCGTGCCTGGCGACGCTGTAGGCCTCTCCGGTTTCGGCCATGCGCTGCCTGATCGCAGCCTTCATTGCCTTGTCGCGAGTCATGCTGCATCTCTTCCTGGCGGGTCGGCCCGCGTCAGCCCGCCACGATGAATGGCATGACCAAGTACGGCACCCGAGTCTTGGGACCCTTGTCCTCGTTGCCGCCGCGGCGCGGGCCGGGGGGCGGCTCGGAAGCAGGCAGGAGGTGCGCTGCCACTGCTTTGAGGGTAACCGGGAGCACATCGCCGGTCCAGCTTCGTGGACCAGGAGCAGAGATCAAAAAATACTTGGTCGTCCAACAAAATTTGCGCCACGGCCTGACACCAGTCGAAAGGGTCGGATACGATCTGATCATCATGCGGCGCTTCGTACTCATCCTTAGCAGCCGTAGCGGGACCTGATCCAGGGCAGGCCGGCGACCCGCTGCGGGGGTGAGGCGCTGGCCGCAGTCCGGATTCCGGGGACGCATCCTCTGCCGCAGCTCGGCATTCCGCAGCCCGCTCGACGCAGTTCCGTGTCCGGGCGGTAGGCGCAAAGCCCGTGCAGCACTGCGGACGAGCCGGGGATATCACGACCGGATGACCGCGATCTCGCCTCAGCTGGCCTGCCTGCCAAGTCAGGACGCCCGCGAGGAGTAACCGCGATGTCAGGAACACAGCCAAGTACCGCCGAGGCCGACTCACAAACAGCTCGGCGGCGAGCACAGGAAGCGGTCCAGGAGGCGATGGACCGCCGCGACAACGGCGGTGACGGCGCCACCGCCACCGACACCTACAACTAAAGCCAGGGAGCGGGCCGCAGCCGGCTCGCGCCGGCCGCGGGCCCTGTTGAACACCGAGAGGATCGTCATGAACGCCAGCCCGACCGAAGAGCTTGACTTCGAGATTCGTGCCAGCCGCAATCCTGTCCCGGCGGACGCCAGGGCGCAGCTGCTGACCGATCCGGGTTTCGGCCGGGTATTCACCGACCACATGGCGACCATCCGCTGGTCCGAGGCCAAAGGCTGGCACGACGCGCGCGTCGAGCCGTACGGTCCTATCGCGCTGGACCCGGCCGCCCAGGTGTTCCACTACGGCCAAGAGATCTTCGAGGGACTCAAGGCCTACGCCCAGCCCAACCGTTCTGTCGCGGCGTTCCGGCCGCACGCGAACGCGGCGCGCTTCAACCGCTCCGCAGCCCGCATGGCCATGCCCGAACTCCCGGAGTCGGTGTTCGTCCGCGCCATTGAGCTGCTCGTGGAGCACGACCGGGACTGGGTCCCCACGGCGGATGGGCACAGCCTGTATCTGCGCCCGTTCGCGATCGCGACCAAGGTGGGGCTCGGCGTGAACCATCCGTCTTCGGACTACCTGTTCACGCTCATCGCCTCGCCGGTGGCGGGGTATTTCGGCGGCGAGGTCAAGCCGGTCACGGTGTGGCTGTCGGAGGACTACACCAGAGCCGCGCCAGGCGGTACCGGCGAGGCCAAGTGCGGCGGCAACTACGCGGCGGCTTTTGCCGGCCAGCAGCAGGCGGTCGACCACGGCTGCGACCAGGTCGTCTGGCTAGACGCGGCGCAGCGCCAGTGGGTTGAGGAGATGGGCGGCATGAACGTCTGCTTCGTCTACGGATCCGGCTCGGACGCGCGGATCATGACGCCTGCCCTGACCGGCTCCCTGCTGCCTGGTATCACCAGGGACTCGCTCCTCAAGCTGGGCCCCGACCTCGGCATTCCGGCCTATGAAGGCAAGCTGTCGGTCGCCGAGTGGCGGTCGGACTGCGCGTCGGGTGAGATCACCGAGGTGTTCGCGTGCGGGACAGCGGCGGTGATCACCCCGATCGGCGCGGTGCGCAGCGCGGGCGGCGACTGGATGATCGGCGACGGCACGGCGGGCCCGGTCACGAGCCTCCTGCGTGACGAGCTCGTGGGCATCCAGTACGGACGCAAGGCGGACCGCTACGGCTGGATGCACGCAATCGCGTAGCCCAGGACGGAACGGAGCCGTCCGGCTCCCCGGCGACTGAAGCGACGCTGCCGCCTAGGGCGAGTCCCCGCCGTCAGCTCCACGGCCTCAGAGGTAGTGGCCG